>CAZYEO010000049.1:0-16533 GCA_964646495.1 uncultured Muribaculaceae bacterium | reverse complement strand
ATTATATTAATGATATACATGGTCGGATCTACTATCACAGCATCTGCCCAATTACATCCCACTATGCCTACTCGTGGAATTATTGAGATAATCAATGGCGATAGCGCTACTGACTCATCGAAAATTTTTGAGGTATTGATTTTAAATGCTCCTAATTTTCCGGAATATCCTAATTTACCCCGATTTGCAATTGTGGGGAAAGAAAATAAATTTTATCTCAGTATCGGAGCTACATTTAAGGGAGTAGGCACATTTGATTGGGGTAATCCCATTAATGACCCATCAAATTTTACTACAAGTAAAATACCATATATTGCACCGGGTAATGGAGGAAAGTTTAATGCAACTGCTGCTCAGTCAAAATTTCATTTAAATTTTGTAGCTCTACCGGGCAACAAAAATCAATTTGGTCTTTACTTAAGTTTGAGATTTTCAGGAGGTAATATTAATAGCTATGAAGCTAAATTAAAATACGCCTACGTAAAATATCGTGGTTTCACAGTGGGCTATAAGTCTACATTATACGCCGATGGCGCAGCAATTCCATTCACAATAGATACTGAAGGACCAAACAGCTATTCGGGATTCAGCAATACCGGAATATCATATGATAACAAATTCAATAAAAATTTGCGTGGAGGTATCGGACTCGAACTCCCATATTATAGCGCAACCAATACAAATGAAAACTCCTATTATCATGGTATTTTGGGCAAAACAAATAGTGTATCACAACGTGTTCCGGATATTCCATTATATTTTCAATATGATTTTAATAATAACGGACATATACGGATTTCAAGCATAATACGGACATTGACTTATCGTGATAACAATATTGGGAAAAATTGCAATAAAATAGGTTGGGGATTAAAATTAAGTGGGAACTACTCTCTTGGTCCAATCATTGCCTATTGGATGGGGCAATATTCTAAAGGAGCTGTAAGTTATATTCAAGATAATGCGGGATTGGGTATCGATTTAGTGCCAGGCAGCAATAATCCGGGAGAAATGCAACTTACTAAGAGCTGGGGAGCTTTTTTGGGACTACAAATGAATTTTTCACCAAAGTTATTTTCTACTATCATCTACAGCCATTTGCGCAATTATATGGGTAATTATCCCGGTGGTACTACACCATATCTTAATCAATATAAGTGGGGGCAATATGCCTGTGCTAATATCGTATATTCCATAAATAATTTCATGCAATGCGGATTGGAATATCTATATGGCAGAAAAATAAATTTTGATTCAGAGCAATTTCACGATAATCGCCTTAGCGCAATGTTCATGGTAACATTCTGATTATTAAAATATAATAGCATTAAATATAGATTAAAAGGAAAGAGTCAGGTGCAATACCGAACTCTTTCCTTTTGGATATTTTTAACGCTTAACCCATCCGATCTTTTGAGGTCACTTCAATTTAATCGAATGGGGAATTTTATTTAATAAGATTATTGATTTTATCTTCCAAATCTTTTTGAGATATTGAACCCACATGGCGCTCTTTCAATTCACCATCTTTAAAGAAAAGGATAGTTGGGATGTTACGTATTCCATATTCGGTGCTGATGTCACTATTATCATCAACATTATATTTTCCAATTTTCACTTTATCTGCATATTGTTCAGCAAGTGAATCAACAATTGGAGCTACTCGTTTACAGGGCACACACCATTCAGCCCAAAAATCTATGACGATAGCATCGCCGGAATCAATCAACGCTTTTACGTTTTCGTCTGTAAAATTTAAAGCCATTTCTATTATTTATTAATTTATATTGATTTTCTACCTACAAAAGTAATTAAAAAGTTTTGATTAAATTATTGCTAATCCTGATTAATATTGAATGACATATCTTGATCAATAAGAAAATCTACTAATTTTTTTGTAATCGGAATTTTATATCGTGATTTAAGTTTTATTGATTTATTGAGAACCGTATCTCGTATATTAAAGTACAGATCACCTCTATTTTCGGTACCATCAACCACAAACCCTCTCAATATATCTATAGTAGTGGCAGTTACCTCAGTATCATTCATTGATAGCGTAATACTATGAATTAATTTTCCTGTCATGCTATCGAGCAATTCAATGTTCGTGATATTTAAATCTACACTATCATTATATTTTCTCTTTTGATATTTAGCATAAACCATAATTGGCATTCCTACATCCCCATAATGTGCATAATTCACATAGTTCTGTCCAAAAAGACGTATTTCGGATGACCCGGAATAGTCTTCTATTTTCATAATAGCAAATTTACTTCCGGTTTTGGTCGGTCGCACTGTGAAATCTGTTACAATTCCCCCAAAAGTCAATTCCGTATCTATTTGATCAACTTTATCAGCCAAATCATTTAGGCGCGTATTACATCCATATTCCAGTTCCATATAAAATGGGTCGAGAGGGTGTGCAGATAAATACATCCCCACTAATTCACGTTCTTTTTCGAGGCGTGTCACAGATGCCCATTTAACGGCATGAGGAATAATTGGTTTTGCCGTGAGAATTGCATCTACATCACCAAATAAAGAATTAACCTGCGAGTCTCTATCTTGTTGGAAACGTTGTCCATAACGCGTTATTACTTCACTGAATGTTTCCTCTTTATTTGGGGTTTTTTCAAAGAAATCTTCTCTTGAAATCTCTTCAAAGCTATCAAAGGCACCTGCTAATGCAAGCGACTCTATCGTCTTTCTGTTGCAGTTTGACAAATTTACGCGCTCTACAAAATCAAAAATTGAGACAAACGGACCATTTGCATTGCGTTCTTCGATTATTGCATTTACTGCATTCATCCCTACGCTTTTAATTGCAGCTAATCCGAAGCGTATGTCCCCTTTTTTATTAACACCAAAAGAATGAAAACTTTCATTCACATCCGGACCTTTTACTGCAATTTTCAATGCCTTACATTCATCCATAAATTTGGTGAGGGTCTCAATATTGTCGATATTTCGACTGAGTACTGCCGCCATATATTCCGATGGATAATTAGCCTTGAGAAACGCCGTTTGAAAAGCAACCCAACTATAACATGTAGCATGGCTTTTATTGAAAGCATAGGATGCAAATTTCTCCCAGTCAGCCCATATTTTTTCAAGCACTTTTTCCTCATGTCCACGTTCTTTTCCTCCAGATAAGAACTTAGGTTTGAGTGTGGCAAGTTTGTCAAGTAATTTCTTCCCCATTGCCTTTCGTAGCCCATCGCTTTCCCCTCTGGTAAATCCTGCAAGCAAACGCGACAGGAGCATCACTTGTTCTTGATACACAGTAATTCCGTAGGTATCCTTCAAATATTTTTCCATTATGGGAATATCATATTCAATAGGCTCCCTACCCTGTTTTCTGGCAATAAATTGAGGTATATAATCCATTGGCCCCGGACGATATAGGGCATTCATAGCTATCAAATCCTCAAAAGTACTGGGTTGAAGTTCCTTTAAATATTTCTGCATACCTGCCGATTCAAATTGGAAAGTACCGGTTGTACGTCCTTCGCAATATAGCTGATATGTATTTTTATCTTCGATGTCAATTGTATCAATATCAATCTCTTTCCCGGTAGTTAGTTTTATATTTTGAATGGCTTCTTTTATTATAGAGAGTGTTTTCAGTCCCAAAAAGTCCATTTTGATAAGTCCGGTGTCCTCAATTACACTGCCTTCGTATTGCGTTACCAATAGGCGAGATCCATCTTTATCGGTAGCAGTACTTACAGGAACCCAATCTGTAATGTCATCACGCCCAATGATCACGCCACAAGCATGAACCCCTATGTTGCGCACATTTCCCTCAAGAGATTGTGCGTATTTAAGTGTACTGGTTATTAACGGATCCCCACCATTAAATTCTTGTGATAATGATGGAAGATATTTTATACAATTTTTTATGGTTATTTTATTGGGTTTACCATTATCTTGAGGCGGAAGATCCGAAGGTTTTGTAGGGATCATTTTTGTGAGACGATCACTCTCAGAAAGAGGTAACTGCTGCACTCGCGCAACATCCTTTATGGCAGATTTAGCAGCCATTGTACCATAAGTGATAATACGTGCTACCTTTTCAGCGCCATATTTATCGGTTACATATTTCAAAACTTCTGCACGTCCGTCATCATCAAAATCAATATCAATATCGGGAAGTGAAATACGATCGGGATTAAGAAAACGCTCAAACAGCAAGTCATATTTTATTGGGTCAATCTGCGTAATTTCCAAACAATATGCTACTGCCGAACCTGCTGCCGAACCACGACCCGGGCCCACAGATACTCCAATTCTACGAGCGGCTGCTATAAAATCCTGCACTATTAAAAAGTAACCTGGGAATCCCATGTTTTTTATAGTTGCAAGTTCAAAATCAAGGCGTTCTATATGGTCATCATCAAGATTGCCCCAACGCGTCTTTGCTCCTTCATACACTAAGTGTCGTAAATAATCATCATTATTAGTAAACTCTTCGGGCAGGGGGAAATTTGGAAGAATAGGTCCATGATCTATAGAATAAACCTCAACTTTATTAAGAATTTCCTCGGTATTTGCCAATGCTTCGGGAAGGTCTGCAAAAAGCTCATTCATCTCAGCCTGAGTTTTCATCCACTCTTGCTTAGAATAAAGCATTCTTTTTTCATCGGATAGAAATTTACCGGTCGATACACATATCAGCCTATCATGAGCCTCTGCATCTTCTTCATCTACAAAATGGACATCATTGGTGCATATCAATTTGATGTCAAACTCACGCGCAAATTCGATCAGTTTTGCATTTACTTGCTGTTGGATAGGAAATACTTCATGATTGGCTCTGGGCACAGTGGCTTTATGACGCTGAAGTTCAAGATAATAATCATCTCCCCATGTTTTCTTAAACCATGCAATGCAATTGCGCGCTTCTTCAAAATTTCCTTCTTGAATCAAACGTGGTATTTCACCCCCCAAACAGGCTGAGCTCACAATAAGCCCCTCTTTATATTTTTCAAGATTTACTTTATCGATACGTGGATGAGAATAAAAGCCCTCAGTCCACGCCAAAGATACAAGTTTTATCAAATTATGATATCCACGTTCATTTTTTGCCAATACAACAAGATGTCGCCCTGTATCACGTTTGGATGTGCGATCAGCCATTGTCTGATCTGCTACATACATCTCACATCCGAATATAGGGATAAACTTTTTTTTCTTGTTTTCTTTTATCTTTGCTTCAATTTCTGCTCTTTTTTCTTCTGCATTCTCGGTATCATCCGTAATTTCATTAAGTTCCTTTTGCAAGGATTTTATTGCATCTTGGTATTTAGAATTTTTTTTCTTAGTGTAGTTGAAAAATTCCTTTATTCCAAACATGTTGCCATGATCTGTCAAGGCTATTCCACGCATACCGTCAGAAATAGCTTTATCGACCAATGCCGATACTGATGCTTGCCCGTCTAAAACAGAGAATTGCGAGTGAACGTGCAGATGTACAAAGGGTTGCATTGTTACAATATGATATTAAAAGATAAATAGTTTTGTTCTGTAAAGATACAATTTTACGATATATTTATCTTATAAGATAGTGATAAACTTATTAACAGCCATATCAAAATATAGAGACGCACCCTTGTCGAGGATGCGTCTCTATAATATGATTTATTTTTATTCCCTGTTAGAATATAACTTTTTGAGCCTTTTGACCGGCTTGTGCATTTACTTTAACAATGTACATTCCGCTTGCAAGATTACGAGCATCAAATGTCATCGATGAGCCATTTATGGCTTTGAAATACATGCGTTCGCCAGCTACATTATAAATTGCAACAGTATTAATTGTAGAATTAGCAATTACAGATAAAATATCTCCATTATTTGTAATATTAATACCTGCAGCTATTACTTCATCTACTCCTGATGGATCAATATCTTGTATTGAAGCTGTTTGAACGGCAGTATTATCATAATGAACATATTTAAGGTCATCGAAACGCATCCTTCCATTCCATGCTTGTACGGGAACTATCTCAGATTCACCTGTATCAGGATTTTCTACTTCTGTACCCTCTTCTATATTTTCATGGGTGAAGAACATCGCATCAAAATACCATTTTCCTGTCAATTCATCGGTTCCTGAGATGTGTTCATAATTGCCATCATCCATCTTCCATGTCAATAAATTCCAACCTTTATAATTGATTTGGTCTCCGGTGTGCGATTTTACACCACCACCACCTTTGTTTGCGCGTACACAGAATCCCATGTGATTATATGATCCGTCACCATATATATATGATTGAAGAATACCTGTATTATCGGCAACAGCGCCTTTCATTCTCATATAAATGCGTAATCTCCAGAATGGATCGGTTGTTAATGGATCAAATTCATAATTAAATTCAAAACATGATGTGCGGTTAAGATTGCTTGTTTGTGATGTTGTGTACATATCATTTGCAGCTTCCGTGGTCCATCCGTCGGATGTACCCGATCCATGAGGTTGATACCAATTCCCTATGTTTGTCAGATCATCAATTTCAGCAGAATCAATAACGGGGCGATATTCTGAAAGGAAGCGGAAACTATGTTCTTCGCTTACATTACCAGCCAAATCATGTAATCCGCCCAATACTTTTACTAAGTAACATTTATCGGCTGGAAGATCTTGATTGAAATAGAAATGAAGTACAGATGCTTTATTAATAATGTCGTGACGTAAAACTCCTGAATAAGAATTTCCTTCTTTATCAACCACTGTGATAAGATTATTCTCTACATTTTCACTGTCCCAAAGTAGTAATTCATTAAATTCTACACGGATAACAGGGCGCAATGTATATTCCATAGTTTTATTATCACTTGGAGATGTAGATACGATTGTTGGAGGTGTAACATCGGGAGGTAATGTCATTATATCAAGAGTGTAATCTCCACCTTCGGTTCCATCACCATTACCATCAAGGAATTGCTGAGTCTGTGAATTTTTAGCAATTGTTCCATCAATCTTAAACTGATAATCGAAATCTTCTTTCAATTTTGAGATGTTGATGCGTAATATTGATGGACTATCCCAACTTAAAGTTACTTCACCATTATTATTTACTGTGAATGCCGCTTCCACGCTTGCTTTATCCATATTGCGTGAGAATGTGATTAATATATCATCTCTTAGACTCACGGCAAGAGGATTTTCAATTGATGTAGCTGCTACACGTGCCGGTTTGGTAGATGTCATTTGAATATCACACCATGTAATATTATCGGCAGAAAGTCCTTGTGGATCTGATACAATAGTTACTTTTTTTGTTGCAGTACCAAATTCATCGGAAGAAAAGCTAACTTCATATTCTTTTCCGATTTCTAAGCCACCCTCAAAAGAGAAAAATCCATTATGAATAAGATCTGGGTTACTTGTGTATTTATTGAATAAAGATTCGTAAGAATCGGTGACGATGGTTTTGCCATCAACAGTTACACTTACTCCATTTACAGGGACACCATTTTCCGAATTTGTAACAACACCTGTGAGGAATGTTTGCACCGGGCATTCAAGTCCACGATATTTTAAGATTGAGCGGAATGCCGCAAAACCTTCCAATCTTTTGTAGCTATCGTTTAAATTTCTTTGTTGTTGTTCTGCTAATGTGTGATAACCACCCTCGCTCAACAATGAAGCCATATTTGTGCGACGATTTACTGATAGATAAGGATATTGATTCTCATGGGTGTCTACTCCACTTTCATAGTAACTACGGTCGTAAAAATTACCTCTCGTATTTACTCTCATTACCCCCGAAAGGTTTGGCATCAATATGTCACCGAATGCTTTACCTCCGTTAGGAGTTTTTTCGACAAGAGTGCCATTGTTTTTCCAACCTCCAAAAAGAAATAATGTTGTGTTAGCAGCTCCACTCGCATCTGAGTGTATCGAGTAATAAAAGTCAGCCCCCCAAGCATTAGCCATATCCGACCGCTCATCCAGACTTACATAATCGGCATCTGTTTCGCGACATAATTTCAACTGCTCATCAGTTATATCTGTATGAGCTTTTAAATCGTCTCGTATAGCCCATGCAACTCTCAGGACTTTCTGTGCTTCGGAATATCCGTAAAGTCCACCATTTTCTGTCCCTGCATGGCCGGGATCTAAGAATAATTTAAAATCACCCCATGTTATCGGGTCGGCAGCGGTTGCCATTGGTGTTGCAGCAGCCATTAATGACAAAGCTATGGCTCCTTTTTTTATGTAATTTGATAAATTTTTCATGATGCAAATTAGTATTTAAGGTCCATAATATAGATACAACCGTTAGCACTATTTTCAAATGCTACTTTCTTACCGTTGGGGGAAACACTGAATGTTACCGGTATCATCTCTGTATGCGACGTAAGCAATAATTCTTTTTTGCTGTCTATACTTATGGCGTAAATATCGGATGATGTAATAATATTACCATTGTCGGATACTCTTGCCACAAGAACTGTTTTATTATCTGGCAACCATGCTGGATGAGAGCCTTTTCCCATTGATTTTATTTCAGAACCATCAGCTTTACACACGAAAAATCCCTTTCCGGGTACTTGAAAAGCAATCATTTTGCTATCAGGAGAAAGTGCTGGATTTAATATCATTTTACCATTAAATTGTGCCAAAGACGGTTGCTGGCTTGATACATTTGTAGGGTCATTAAGCATTGCTTCATACAACGACATTGCTGCTGTCTTACCCTTAATCCTAAAAGCTTTAACATCAGATGTTTTTCCCATTTCCACATTATTCCACACTGGGGTTCCGGTGAGATCTCGTGTTTGTTTCACCAATGTGTTTTCAGCTTTTGAGGCTACATCATATACCTTCACTTCGTGAAAAGTACGACGATTTATAACTTTATTTGTGCGACCGAGGATAGTTTTGCTATCTTTACTCCATTGCATTTTATATCCTGCACCTGCATCTGAAGTAAGACGAGAAAGCGTACTACCATCTGCATTTGCAACCCATATTCCTGAATAATTATCACCTGCTACAGCTATTTTGGTGCCATCTGGTGACCATACAGGAGCTAACAATCCATGATCGGTTTTAATAAACAACTGTGGATCTCCAGCCGATTTTGGCTGGGCAAACATACTTGCACTACAAAACAGCAGTGCAGCCACAAAGTAGAATTTTCGTTTCATTTGTATAGATTTTAAATTAATAATTGGTATAAGACCTGCACAAATGTATACAAAAATACTTTAATGAGTTACTATTTTACAGAATTAAACATTTAATTTTTGCAGTTAATCGTTAATATGTCTTTTATATTTGTTGTAAATGCTTTTGACTTATGTAATTCCTTTGGTCGCCAAGGTCGCCCAATACCTTCAGCCAATAAAGAGACTTTCGATGTAGTTGTATTTTTGTTAATTTTATCGATTGCTGCCATAAGTTGCCTATGTTTTCCTTCATCAACATTATGAAAAAGATTGAGCTGCAATTGTTTTGCCGAAGAAATATCACTCAGTATCACACCGGCACGTTTGTATTTACATCCATCTCGATATATATATTTCAATGCCATGAATGAGTATTTAACCAACTCAATAGAGCTTGAAGAAGGAAATGGTAATCTTATAAAGAAAGAATTTGAATAATATTCATTTGCTTCATTAAATCGATTTGCGGCAATAAATACAGTTAAGCCTCCTGCTACAGAATCTTGTGCCCTTAATTTCATTGCACATGAGGACGAAAATGTGGCTATAGCTTCCGATAATCCAGAGTAATCAGTTATTTCTTTTCCAAATGTACGTGAAACTGTAATAGATTGTCGCTCACCATCAACATTATGTATATCAGCACATGATATACCATTAAGCTCCATCCATGTGCGTTCGCCAACAACCGAAAATCTGCTTCGTACCCAATGATTAGGTAATTGCGAAAATTCATAAGCGGTCTGTATATTAAATTCTTTTAGCTTCAATGATACTTTTCGTCCAATTCCCCACACATCCCTTGGAGGCAAAGAGCTAAGACGCTCCTTAATATCCTCCGGAGAGTGAAGTATGTAACATCTGCCTGAATCCTGTCGTTCTTTTTTTGCGATGTGGGAGGCTACTTTGGCAAGAGTACGAGTAGTCCCTACGCCTATACTCACTGGTATCCCAACACTTTTATATATCTGACCAGCTACATATTTCACATACTCTTCAATCTCCTCAACCTTATTTGATGATGCCGTAAAAAATGCTTCATCCACCGAATATACATCCATATTATCCACATATTGCGCAAGTAAAGACATCACCCTGCGCGACATATCATTATAAAGTATATGATTGCACGAAATTATTGCAACATTATATTTTCTGAATATATCGCGGCATTGGAACGCTGGAGCACCCATTCCTATTCCTATTGCTTTTGCCTCATTACTTCGAGCTATTACGCATCCATCATTTCCTGATAATACCACTACAGGTACCCCACAAAGGGAGGGATTGAAAACACGTTCACATGAAACGAAAAAATTATTGCAATCCATTAGTGCATAATATTCCACAACTGATATGCCTTAAAGATTAGATTTAAAATTTTTTATAGCATGCGTCACGATTCCCCATACTTGGAAGTTGCTCTCTTCTGAAATATGCAATTCTGGATATTTGCTATTTTCAGGCACAAGATATATACCATCATGGCGTATCGATATGCGTTTGAGAGTAAACTCTCCATCGACAAAACATACTGCAATCGATCCGTCGCGCACTTCGAGCGATTTGTCTATTATCAATAAATCGCCATCACCTATACCACATCCTATCATGGAATTCCCAGATACTCGAGCACAAAATGTAGACGATGGGTGCTGTATAAGTTCTCGATTAAGATCTATTGAATCGCTTGGCATTCCTTGCACCGGGCTTGGAAACCCTGCCGGTATCACCCCATCTATTACCGGCAACACACAATTTGCCGTATTTTTATTTTCGTCAATTATCATATTTTAGTTGCTATATTTCTTACTCAAAGATACGGCAAACGAGATAAATAACAAAGAGGAAAACATCGTTTTCATCTCTGTATTTACGAGTGCAGTTTTATCTTATCTAAAGATACGGCAAACGAGATAAATAACAAAGAGGAAAACTTGGCTTTCCTCTTTATATATATTTACGAATGTTATATTATCAAATTCAAAGATAGGATAATATTGAATAGTATTTAATTCAATCTTTTACCACGCCACTTTTTGGGCTTTATTATCTACCATTATTATATATACCCCACGTTGTAATAGATCATAAGTATAATTCTCGGTGAGGCTTATTGCTTGATTAATTATTCTACCTGTAACAGCTTCGATTATTCTGATATTTTTATTTGCGGCTCCATGAATTACTGCTTTTCCTCCAATTATATTCACATGAATATTATCATTCTCCGCAGTGCCCACTGTTGATATTACTTTTATTCCTGTTATTTCCACACTTTTCACCGCTCCTGTACAATCTACATTGGCATTATGAGCAGCAATTCTCACATGGCAATTACTCATAAGTGGCGTTTCTATTTCTACACTGATATTATGCAAACTTAGTTTAGAAGGCAATTTATACTGTACAGTTTTTACCACTTCATTCAAGCTATTTACTATTTCAATCTGTGGCGAACCCTTTGTAAGGTTATATTCCGGTTGATTATAATTTTCACATCTCCATGAAAAATTCACATTAATAGAAGGATAGTCTGTGAGATCTATTTCGGGAGAAGTCAATGTATAATCAATAGTACCATCATTGTATATCACGACCTTGTTGTTAATGATATCACTTGGCTTATAAGAGAATCCAGGACGATTATACTCCCACCCTTCCACACTATTGGATGCGAATTTAGCAAGGAGATTTGGGACTTCATCAGAAGCCATAACTGCGAATGGAGAAATAAATAAGGTTAAAAGCATAAATAATGCAACTGAGTGATGTATTCTTTTATTCATAAGGTTAATTTATTAAATGAAATACAAAACTAAACAAATTAGCCATATTTCACAACCTAACAATAAAAAACACTATATATTTCATCAAAAAAAACGTAATAAGCAGAATATACACTATTTATCGGCTCCCAAACTTACATGAGTAAGCATAAATAAAACTCCTGATGCAAAGTATTGATTTGCATCAGGAGTTTACACATCGTTATTTTACAATGCTACAATTATTTTACTGTAATCTCATCTATGAACAAAAAACCTGGTTTACCTTTACCTGTATGCCAGTCGGGAATAGATTGTTCTGACAAGGCAACAACTTTCAAATAGCAAGCTTTTACTGGAGCAAATTCCAATTTGTGATTGATAATGCCATTGCTATCAGAGGCTGTCATAGCCGGATAACTCTCTGAAGCAACGTTAGTAAAGTTTATACCATCATTTGATATACTTATCGACAAGCCTCTTGCATCAAATACCCAATCACCTTTTTCGACACATACGGAAATATCTACACTATATATTTCTGTTGCTTGCTGCAAATCGATAGTGACATCCATATTGTTATTATAAAAAGCAATCCAACGACCGGTCTTATAGTTTTTGTTTCCTTTCAGTCCATCTACTAATGTAGGAGCTCCATTAAACTCATACTGTTTATTTATGGGTTGATTGGCAATAATCGGTTTCAAACTTGATTTGCTAAATTCAATCTTTTCGGAAGCGATATTACTATTACCAGTCGAACGTATGGCAATAGCTTGCAACATTCCGTTTTCTTTTATTTTCAAAATACTATCGCAAACGGGAGAATCGGATGTGGGAATTGTGCCATCCAATGTATAATGAATTGGAGCATCATCAAATGTCGATAATTTTACTTCAAGCACACGCTCTTCCATATTGGGATTAAACTTGGCTGTAACATCAAATATATGTTTAGCATAGTTATATCCCTCAGCGTCGTAAAGCTTTATCAAACGAGGCAGACGTTTCAAGAAATTCTGATAATTTTTCTTTTCAGGCATAGTCCATTGGATTTCACTCAGGGCAGCCCAACGTGGAAGTGCCATATATTGCATATGAGATAAGGTAGGTATATATTCCGACCAGTGATTGGCTTGGACTCCTACAATATATTTCTGTTCTTCGGGGGTAAGAGATGGTGGCATCGGTTCATATCCATATACTTTCTCTACCGGAAGATACCCACCAATTCCCAGAGGTTCATTATCTATTTCTTTAGTCTGATAATAATCAAAGTAAAGATAAGTATTAGGAGTCATCAATACGTTGTGTTTTTGTTTAGCAGCTTCAATTCCACCTGCTTCACCTCTCCATGACATAACTGTAGCATTAGGGGCCAATCCTCCTTCGAGAATTTCATCCCAACCAATGATCTGACGACCATGTTTGTTGAGAAACTTCTCGGCATGGTTTATAATGAAACTTTGCAAACGTTCTTCTTTAGAGTGTTTATCATCCGACTTCAAACCCAAAGATTTTATGCGAGCCTGACATTTTGGACATTTTTCCCATTGTGTTTTCGGACACTCGTCGCCACCAATATGAATATATGTCGATGGAAATATGTCCATCACTTCTGTCAAAACATCCTCGATAAAGGTTAATGTGCTATCATTACCGGCACAAAGTACATTATCAGATATACCCCATTGTTTCCATACTTCGTATGGGCCTCCGGTACAACCAAGATGAGGATATGCTGCCAGAGCAGCCTGCATGTGTCCTGGTAGGTCTATCTCCGGAATTACTGTAATATAACGTTGAGCCGCATAGGCCACAATTTCCTTAGCTTGCTCTTGTGTATAGAATCCTCCGTGAGGTATTCCGTCATATTTGCCAGTATTGCGTCCAATTACAGTTTCAGCTCTTTTAGAGCCAATTTCTGTAAGGAGGGGATATTTCTTAATTTCCAACCTCCAACCCTGGTCTTCGGTAATATGCCAATGCATACGATTCATATTATGCAACGTCATCATATCTATAAATGACTTTACTTCGTCTACCGTAAAGAAGTGACGTGCTACATCAAAGTGTACTCCACGATATTCAAAACGTGGATAATCACTAATTTCAGCCGCCGGTAATGATATTTTAGCATCAACAGCTACCGGTATTGATTTACGCAATGTTTGAATACCATAAAACACACCGGCAGCGCTTGGTGCAGAAATGATAATCCCATCACTGCCAACTTTAATATTATATGCTTCGGGATTATCTGTCCGCATATCTAATTTAAGTATAATAGCATCCTTGCCTTCTGTTCCGGTTGTAACTGCAAAATCTTTTCCGGTTGCCTTTTTTAGATATTCGGCTAAGAAAATAGCATTTTTATGCATCTTTTCATTTCCATCGGGATAGATTATTTTCACATTCCCACCCAATATAAAAGGTTTATCGTGCAATACGGCAATCTCTTGAGGTAAAGGAACTACTTGATAATCGGCAATTTTTTGATCCGATTTACATGAAGCCATCAGCCCAACTAATGCCAGAAAACCGGCGACTTTAAATGTTTGTTTCATCATGAAAATTTGATTAATTAATATATCTCTTCCACTCGCTTTATAGTTATACTCAATTTTTTATCAAAAAAAGGAAATTATTTATTCAATTTTTTATCTGGCGAATAAATCAAGCTGTCAACACTCTTTTCGCCATCGAGAGTTACAAAGACCATTGTAAACATCCATTTCATCAAGCGTACTTCAGGGCTTGAAAAGGGACCTATTGGCATTTTTAGCAATACCTTATTCCACCCCTTATTTAAATGTATGGGAATCGGAGGTCTCGCGACACAATTCTCATTACCCAATGCTATTTCATTGCTTTTCTTTTGATGTGTAGAGCTCCACGATGGAGGCAATATCTCCCTATCGTTTACCCACACACGGCTACCCTTATAATCCCATGTAGCAGCCAATGGAGGTAAATCCTTCTCTGAACGTCCATAATTCTGAAACTCAATCAATGCCCCTACTTTTTGATGAATAGGAGAATACACCCAGGTATATGCGTATGAAGTATGATTTTCTTTAGGATCGTTATAAAACGCCGGTATCAACTTTCCCCACACATGACGTAAATAAATGCCAGCTCCAGTTGCACAGCGAGTGGGATATTCATTCCCTTCATAAATATAGGTGCTTTTGATCTCTGTTTCGGGCGGAAATATTTTATCTAATTGCCCTCCATTAGGAAATGCTTCTGTTATTCTCCATTTTACATTAGTTTGCTTCACATACGCAAAAGGATATCCTGCAAACCAATGCTCTTTATACCAAAGCATCCTGTTCTCAAAATCAACAAATGCATTAAATTCCTTCGTATTCTCCGAAGGAAGAATTGTACCGTTCCTATCAAAATATTCAGTCCCACCACCCGACCACGCTCTTTCGGCAATAGCAAGCATATTTGGATAGAAATTATTTTCAAGAATTATATTCCATTCATTATTTACAAATCGATCGTTCCATATTGCCATAATTACACCTGCTATATCATCGCTACCTTCACTAACATTATAAACTCGACTATTGTATAAAGCTATAATATCTCCAAATGTATCATAATGATTCAGATAATGAAATTTGGAGTCTATTGCAGGGATACCGGGTTGAGCCTTCCCTCTATAACTCCACAAGTGTGTCATATCAATCTCTCCAGGATTATAATTCCATCCAGGATTCCATGAAATTACTTTTTTCCCTTTGGCTCGTACATAAGCTACCATTTCAGGTACAAACCTATCGTCCGTAAACTGAACTTCATCTGTGCCTATATGTAGATATGGCACATCAAATGTTTCACAAACCTCATCAACCAAGAGTTTGAGTATTTTCATACCCTCCTTACTTTGCATATCATGATGAAAAGTGCGAACAAATGCTTGACTATGCCCAGGCATGTCAAATTCAGGAATCAACATCATATTATGGGCTTTACAAAAGGCCACTAACTCTTTTGCCTCTTCCAAAGTATAATATTTACCGGGCATGCGAGTGGTGTTTACACTATCATTCAACATAGGAAATATCTTGCTCTCTAATCTCCAAGATTGATTTTCCGTTAGATGCCAATGAAATACATTTATTTTAAATCGTGATAACATCTCGATTTCTCGTTTTAATTCATCCAAAGAAATATAACTCCGTCCCACATCTTGCATGAATCCTCGCACTCTAAAAGCAGGCCAATCAACTATTTTACAACCTTCGAAATAGACTTTGCCTGAACGTTTTCTTTGCAATTGAGCAAGGGTTTGCATCGCCCAATATACTCCGCGTTCATTCACTGCTTGTATTTCAATTTGTTTACTTTTCACATTCAGTATATATGCTTCATCAGTATTCAATAATACATTTGGCAATGAAGATACTACCCTTACATGTAGGGAATTGCGAGCACTGTTATCCATTACTCCACCTCTATCTGTGATAAAAGTCTCCAATTCTTTTTTAAGAACAGGAGTGCAAAGATTCACTTTATCTAATTTAAATTCTGATGATATAGGAATAAACTTCTGCGGCTTTGG
>CAZYEO010000048.1:0-17004 GCA_964646495.1 uncultured Muribaculaceae bacterium | reverse complement strand
ATATCTTTTTCATTCCTTGACTGTATCTTTGTTGCAACTATATTGTCACATATTTGAGTGGTATATTTATTCCATTATTTTTGTTGGGGTTAGCGTGTTGTAATTCGATGAATGATAGATATATAAATCAATGTGTATATTAAATACATCAGATAGCCAATCAAATGGCGTAATATGTTTTTTTATTTTGAGAACAAAAATTTTGATTATTTATTTTGCAGTGCCAATCTTTATATCTATTTTAGCAACGAATTTGAATGAGAGCAAATTTGACTTACACAATAGAATCTAATGTTTGCCATTTAAGCACCATAATAAGTGCTGATACCAAAGGAACATTATTTATTATGCTATTTAATAACCCTTAATATTAACTTAAATTTTATTCATTATGAAGAAATTTTTACTCATGGCCACTGCTGCTTTAGCTACTTCTTCAGCTTTTGCTGCAACGGATGGTCAAACTTATGACGTGACAAACGACATTAAATGTCAAAACATTTGGGTAGTAGACCGCTTTCACACTCCAGATGTGTTTAAGTCTATCGCAGAGGGACGTATGGTTACAAACGATGCACGTACTGCTTGTCTTAGTAATGGTGTGATATATGTTGGTAACTCTACTGCAGATGATCCAGAGGTAACTACGACAGCTGAAGATGGAACAGTTTCACTTCTTTTCGCAGGAAGTATCGACAAATTCAGCATGGTTGATGGTTCATATCTTGGACGTATCAAATTGATGCTCGATGGACAACGTTACACAGGTCAATTGTGTGCTAACCAAGTAGGCGTGGATAGCTTTGGAAATTTCTGGGTAGCAGGTTATGTGTCAAGCAACAAGCAAGGATATAAAGTTTATAGCGTAGATCTTAATACAGGAGTAATGACCCTTCAGTTGAATGGTACAATGACCAATGATTCTCGTATTGACTATTGTGATGTTATTGGTGACATTACTCGCACACAAGCTAAATGTATAGTAATGGCTGCCGGATCATCAACAAACTTTGTTTTCCGTTGGGCTGCCGAGCAAGGAGAAGACTTTGCAGGTGGTTTTGATGGTGACGACAGCTTGAGCTGTATGGAAATGTATCCCGCAGAACAAACTCTTTGGGGAACGGCTCCTTCTATAAAAATAGTTCTTGGTGAAGATGATGCTGCGTATGATGCAGAATTATTCTACATTGATGGTTTTACTACTTATCCAGCACTTTATAATCCAACATTGTCAATTGCGGATTCTTTTGAAAAAGCTCCTGATTTGACTCCTGAAGCTGGTGCTAATGGTGCTTGCGAATTTACTGTAAACGGAAAAAACTTCCTTGCTTATCCTTGGGAACAATACTCAAAAGAAGGTCAAGGCTGTAGAGTTAGCATCTGCGAGCTTGGTGAAGGAATGCAATTCACAGGTATGACTCGCTACTGGCAAATTCCTGCAGACGGACTTGGAAGTACTTCTGATGGAGGAACCCGTATTCACTCAATTGATCGCGAAATAGTTAAGGATGCTAATGGAAAAGAGGGTGCTTATGTGTTGACATATAAAGCACAAAATGGTATTGGCGTATATTTGGTAGCTGACAAGGATTTTAACCCTGCAGGTGTTGAAGATGCAATCGCAGGTTCTTCTGCAACTATCAATGTATCTGCCGGTATGATTACTGTAAGCGAAGAAGCAAGTGAAATCGCTATCTTCAATGTAGCAGGTCAAATGGTGGCTAAAGTTAATAACGCTTCTGAAATTGCAGCTCCTGCAGCTACAGGCGTATATGTAATCAAAGCTACTGTAAACGGTTCACAAATTGTAAAAAAGGCTGTAGTTAAATAATTAGCTACAACATTCAGGTAATAATATTAAGGTGTGGTCTCCCTTGTGGAGATTACACCTTAATTGCATTAAGAGGCGAATATGTGCTATTATTCGGCGGAATATGCTCATTATGAGTGTATTCGAGGGTTACAAAGATTTAATATATTTTATTAACACAAATTTTGTGGATAAGAATATATTATACTATCTTTATGCCATAAATGCATTAAAAATCGCATTACACAATTAGTATTTTCTATTTAACCACACTAAATCTATTTAAATGAATAAATTATTACTTCGTATGCCATTGGTAGCTATTTCTTTAGCTATTTTAGTTAGTTTTGCAAGCTATGCACAAACAAAAACTACAATATATGGATCATCCTACGTTGTGGATACGTTACAATGCTCTAAAGTTGGTCCCGGTGTTAAGTTTACTTCACTTAAATTTACTGGAGAAACCACCAACATGGTGTTTCGCACATTTTTCCTACATGTAGATGTGGATAACAATCCCAATCTATCTGCAAGGTGTGAACTTGCCAATGACTCTATCATAGGAGTAGAGACAGTTCGCTCTCATGCCGAGAAGCGCTCAAAACCGGGAAGCTATTATATTGCCGGAGTAAATGGTGACTTCTATACAACCCAAAAACCTGTGGGAATTCCAATTTATGCTTGTAATCAAAATGGGAAAATGGCTACTCCTCCCAATGGATATACCCCCGTATTTGCTATTACAGATGCCCTTACGCCTTGGTGCACGCCATTGCAACAACATACCTCTATGAAGGTTAATGGCGGTTCTGATATTGTGATAAATGGGGTAAACAATACACTATACACCAACGAATTGAGATTGTTTAATGATCTTCAAGGTAAGTACACCCACACTGCGGCAGGATGTAAAGAGATAGCTTTAGAACTTGTTGAAGGAGAGAAGTGGCTTATAAACTCAACAATGAAAATGAGGGTAAAAGGGGAAAGTAGCACATCGGGCAACATGGCTATCGTTCCAAATCAGGCAGTGCTAAGTGCAGACGGAACAGCTATAGCAGTAATTGATGCGCTAAAAGATGGCGATATAATTGAACTTAATCTTAATCAACCATTGGTAGATGCAGGTAGTATTACTCCCAATCTTACACAAACAGTGGGATCTAATGTATATCTGCTAAAGAATGGAGAAGTGTATCCGCAAGGTGACATGGCGCGCCATCCTCGCACTATGATGGGCTACACACACGACAAAAAACAGATAGTGATGTGTGTATTTGATGGTCGTAGTAGCATATCGGCAGGTGGTATTTATCTTGAAATGGCTGACATCATGAAATATGCAGGTTGCTATGAAGCAGTGAATGTGGATGGTGGCGGATCGTCTACGATGTATGTTAATCCTCTAGGTATCATGAATATCCCCAGTGATGGAACCGAACGTTCGGTATCTAACGGTACATATTTAGTGCTTTCCACTCCAGAAGATAATGAAATAGCAGAGATTAAATTTAAGGATTATAGCATGAAATTTCCAAAATATGGAGTCTATTCTCCAAAATTTTATGGTTATAATAAATACGGAATGTTGATAAATTCTGACTTGCAAGGAGTCACGCTATCTTGCCCGGTTGAGCTTGGTGTTATAGAAGATGGTGTGCGTTTTGTAGGAAATGGAGATGGAACACATGCACTAAGCGCATCTTATAATGGGATTACAGCTTCAATTCCTGTGACTGTAGTGGCAAGTGATAACGTAGGCATTCGTTTGAAATCTATTATTACTGACACTTTCAAAGAATATCCGGTAGAGGTGGAAGCGCAAATGAACGAAACTAAGATGCCGATATCTCCGGCTGCTTTGTCATGGAGTTCCGGTGATGCTTCAATCGTAACTATAGGTTCTACTACAGGTATCCTAAAAGGTGTGGCTGATGGGACTACAAAAGTACAAGGCACACTCGGAAGCTATAGCGGAGAATTGGAAGTAAAAGTTGAGAAACCAACTGCCCATGCCGAAGCTATCGATAAAAATTTTGATGCTTCAACGTGGAAAATCTCACAAACCGGAGGTAAAAATATAACAGCTACTCCACTCGACAACGGAATGAAACTTACATATACCGGATCAAGCGGTCGTGGACCCAACATCAAACTATCAAAAGAGTTGCGTCTTTGGAGTCTTCCCGATATTATTCGCATACGTATTAATCCGGGAAATGCACCAATTAACAAAATCACCATGTCTACACGTGCTAACACCGGATCGGTGGTGAATACCATAGTATCAACTTCACTCCAAGCCAATGAAATGAATATAGTTGATCTCCCTACAAGCTCATGGTGTAATGCTAATGACATGGATAATTATCCTTTGTATGTAAATTATATTCAATTTGACATGGGGACATCCACTACCGGAACAGAATATACAATTGAAATTCCGGGATTGGAAGCCATATATAATGCCATCCCCGAATCAGGCAGTGTAGGGGAGATCGAAAACGATAAATCATCGGACATGATTAAGCTCATCGGCAACAATATTGAGTTTGCCTCAGAAGCTACAGAAGCTACCGTTTACGACACCGCCGGACGCATGATCATCTCTTTGAGCAATGTTTCTTCAATTAAAGCTCCAGTAGAGTCAGGAGTATATATTGTAAAAGCAATTATCAACGGAGAGGAATCGGTGAAGAAGATCGTTAAATAATATATTCTCGAAATATTATGTCAGAATTAGTTTCCCCATTTTCCGGTAACGGAATTTGGGGAAATCATAAATAGAAAATAATAAATAAAAAGCAAATCCATAATGATTAAAAAACTTACCCTTTTACTTTTTGCAGTACTCTCAATACAGAGTATTTCGGCAAAAAATACTTATGAAATATTGGGCGAACCTTTTGATGTAGATACGCTATTTCATGCTCAAGTAGGACCGGGGACAACACAAACATCTCTCCTATTCAAGGGGGCTACTTACAATTTGCGTGCGTTTTATGTGACAGTGGATCTAAAAAACCCAAGTGTTTCTATTCGCACCGTTTGTGGTAATGACAAAGTAGCAGGAGGCGAAACCACATCGAGCATGGCAAAACGCAATTCAAAGGATGGTAAATTGTATTATGCCGGAGTAAATGGTGATTTTTTTGCTACATCGGGAAAAGCCACTAATGGTACATCAATAGTTGGCACTCCAACGGCTGCATGTATTGTTAATAATGAGTTCTATAAAACATCGAATGCTAACAAACAATTTGCTATCGATGTGAATGGTGTACCTCATATCGGGCAAGCTAATTTCTATTCGGGGACTGCTGAAAAGGGAAATGACAAAGTTTTATTCCGTGGAGTAAACGTAGGATCTCCCGATAATGCCTTGACGGTATATACATCACGTTATTACGGTTCCACCAATCAAACATCCCGTGCCAATGCGTGTGCTGAAGTTACAGCCAAGCTTGTTGAGGGAGAGAGTTTCCAACCCGGACGTTCATGTCGTATGGAAATTACATCCACAGCTACATCCACAGGTGATTTGGCAATTCCTGATAATGGATTTGTAATTCATGGAAGAGGATCTTCGATACAATCGGGTACTACATTAGGAGCACTTGATTTTGTAAATAACCTTAAAGTAGGCGATATTGTTACTATAAACTCTGTAGTGCTTATAGATGGGACAAACGTAGTTCCTGCTCAAATGATTTCGGGTAATCCTCGTACAGTTGGCGACGGACAAACACTTGATACCGAGGGTGAACGTGGTGATGCTTCCTCATACCATCCTCGTACGGGTATAGGCTATGGCAACAATCGCAACACTGTGATTATGATGGTAGTAGATGGACGCTCCACTATTTCAAATGGCGCACGTACATCACAAGTAGGTGAAATTATGCGTTATGCCGGAGCAACAGATGCTATAAATTTGGATGGTGGCGGATCGTCCACTCTATATACAAGTTCGTTAGGTATACGCAACGTGCCATCAGATGGTAATGAACGCTCCGATGGCAATGCAATTTTTGCGGTAACAGATGCTCCCCAAGATATGAATATCGCATCGATAAAGTTTGTGGATTGGGCTATGAAGTTTCCTAAATATGGTGTATATACACCGAAGTTCTACGGATATAATCAGGCGGGTTTATTGATTGATACCGATGTGCAAGGTGTAGTGTTGTCATGTTCGCAGGATTTAGGACGGATTATCGACGGCAATACTTTTGTAGGCGATGGAAGCCAAACACATGCGCTGAAAGCAACCCTCGGAAGTATGGAGACCACAATACCGGTAACTATAGTCGAGACTGATGATATACATATGCGTCATGCAAAAATCATAAATGATGGATATAAGGAATATGCAGTGGAGGTACAATCTATGATGGGCGAAAAAGCAATGCCATTGTCGCCAACGGCACTTACATGGAGTACTGCTGACGCCTCTATTGTGGAGATAAACTCTCAGACAGGTGTATTAAAAGGTGTTGTTAATGGAGAAACAACCATTACCGGAACAGTGGGCAATTTTGTAGGTCAAACTGTAGTTACTGTTGAAAAACCTACTTTACACGCTGAGGCGATTGATAAGAATTTTGATGCTTCGACCTGGAAGATTACCCAAACAGGTGGTAAAAACATCACAGCTACTCCACTTGATAATGGTATGAAACTTACATATACCGGGGCAAGTGGTCGTGGACCAAATATAAAACTGTCTAAGGAAATGCGCCTTTGGAGTTTGCCTGATGCCATTCGCCTTCGCATTAATCCCGGTGAGGCTCCAATAACAAAGATCACTATTTCTACTCGTCCAAATAATAGCTCTGTAATAAATACACCTGTTGCAGTAACTTTAGAGCCGAATAAAATGAATACAGTGGATATTAAAACCTCAGATTGGTGTGATGCCGATGATTTGTCAAACTATCCGATGAATCTGGTATATATACAATTCGATATGGGAACCTCTACTACCGGTAAGGAATATACAATTGAAATACCCGGACTTGAAACTGTGTACAATGCTATTCCCGAAACCGGAAGTGTGGGCAACATTGGAAGTGATAATATAGCCGACATGATAATTCTAAAGGATGGAAATATCGAATTCTCTAAGGAAGTTGATCAAGTGGCAGTGTATGATATAAGTGGTCGCACACTCATCTACACAAGCAACGTTTCACAAGTGAAAGCACCCGAAGAATCAGGTGTTTATATCGTGAAAGTGATTATAAAGGGACAACAATTAGTGAAAAAGATTGTAAAATAGAGTCTTTTTCCCCTCAATGATGACATATGTGATTCCCCAAATTCCATTAGTGGAAATTGGGGAACATAGATAGAGAAAAAACTTAATTCTAAAAACTAATTCAACATGTTAAAAAAAGCTGCACTTTTTCTTCTCTCGTTATTCTTAATTCAAGGTATATCTGCAAAGAATATTTATGAAATATTGGGAGAACCATATGATGTAGATACATTATTTCATGCTCAGGTTGGACCGGGAACTACACAAACTTCCCTCCTGTTTAAAGGTCCTAAATATGATTTGAGGGCGTTTTATCTCAAGATTGATATTACAAATCCACATGTTTCGATTCATGCAGTGTGTGCCAACGACATATTAATAAGCGGAGAGACAACATCTGCCATGGCAAAAAGAAAATCAAAAGATGGCAAATTATATTATGCCGGAGTTAATGGCGATTTTTATGTTACTACCGGAAATACAACATCCGGAACTTCAATGGCGGGAACTCCGGTAGCTGCTTGTATAGTTGATAATGAATTTTATA
Organism: uncultured Muribaculaceae bacterium; assembly: GCA_964646495.1. Lineage (GTDB taxonomy): Bacteria > Bacteroidota > Bacteroidia > Bacteroidales > Muribaculaceae > HGM05232. Next base: position 9,384 of record CAZYEO010000048.1, on the reverse strand, counting down.
AAACATCAAATGCAAATAGACAATTTGCGATTGATGTAAATGGCAGACCATATATGGGACGGGCAAATTTCTATACAGGAATGGCTGAAAAAGGATCGGAAAAAGTGTTGTTTCGTGCTGTTAATGAAGCATCACCCGACAATGGCGTGACACTATATACATCACGTTATTACGGATCCACAAATCAACCTACACGAGCTAATGCTTGTGCGGAGGTTACTGCTAAGCTCGTGGAGGGAGATGTGCTCACTCCGGGGCATTCTTGTCGTATGGAAATTACATCTACAGCTACATCCACAGGTGATTTGGAAATTCCAAAAGATGGTTTTGTGCTGCATGGTAGAGGTAATGCTCTACAAGCAGGAACTACTGTAACAGGACTTAATTTTGTAAAGGATTTAAAGGTGGGCGACATAGTTACCTTAAATTCTGTGGTGATGATAGATGGAACAAATATTATTCCGGCTCAAATGGTTTCTGGTAATCCGCGCACTGTGGGTAATGGCGAAACTCTTGATACCGAGGGAGAACGTGGCGATGCTTCATCATACCATCCCCGTTCGGGAATAGGGTATGGAGATAATGGCAACACTGTTATTATGATGGTAGTAGACGGTCGCTCTACAATTTCATATGGTGCACGTACATCTCAAGTAGGTGAAATAATGCGCTATGCCGGAGCAACAGATGCTATAAATCTTGACGGAGGTGGATCTTCTACTCTTTATACAAGTGCGCTTGGAGTTCGCAATGTACCTTCCGATGGGTCGGAACGATCTATTGGAAATGCAATTTATGCTGTGAGCGATGCTCCCGAAGATTTGAACATAGCCTCAATAAAATTTGTGGATTGGGCAATGAGCTTCCCCAAACATGGAATGTATAAGCCTAAATTCTATGGTTATAATCAATCCGGAATGTTGGTTGATGCCGACGTGAAAGGGGTTGTTTTATCATGTCCTGCTGAGTTAGGGCATATTGTAGATGGATTGACATTTGTCGGTGATGGGAATGGAACACATGCCTTGAGAGCTAATCTTGGTAATATGGAAGCTACAATTCCTGTTACTATAATTGAGACCGATAACATAAAAATGCGCCATACCAATGTAATTAATGACGGATATAATGAATATGCTGTTGAGGTGCAATCGTCAATGTCGGAAAAACCCGTTCTGCTGTCTCCATCAGCACTTACATGGAGCACTGCCGACGCCTCAATAGTTGATATTAATGCTCAAACAGGGATTCTTAAAGGGGTTGTCAATGGTGAAACAACGGTAACCGGTACTTTGGGTAATTTCGTGGGTCAAACCATCGTTACTGTTGAAAAACCGACGGCACAATATATGGCATTAGATCCTAATTTTGATGCTTCAACATGGAAGATTACACAAACAGGAGGTAAAAACATTACAGCTACTCTGCTCGATAATGGTATTAAACTTACCTATACCGGAGCAAGTGGACGTGGACCAAATATAAAACTATCAAAGGAAATGCGTCTTTGGAGTTTGCCCGATGCCATTCGTATTCGCATTAATCCCGGTGATGCTCCAATAAAAAAGATTACGATTTCTACTCGTGCATCTGGTAGCTCTGTTGTAAATACGCCGATTCCTGTTGAGTTAGTGCCAAACCAAATGAATATAGTTGAGCTAAAAACATCAGATTGGTGCGATGCCGATGATTTGATTAATTATCCACTTAGCTTCCTATATATGCAATTCGACATGGGGACCTCTACAACAGGTAAGGAATATACAATCCTTATGCCGGGTTTTGAAACGGTTTACAATGTGTTGAATTCGGGTGTAGAGAGTGTGACGAAAGATACGGATATGGTACTTTACCCGAATCCTGTGAAAACTGGCAGTTTAGCATATATTAAATGCGGTAGTATGGATCGTGCTGTGGTTACTATCAACAATGTAGCCGGAGAGCAGGTGTCTCACTCTGTGTTGAAACCTCAAGATGGCGTATTAGTTCTACCAACGTCTACCCTGTCGAGCGGGCTTTATGTGGTTACGGTTACAGATGGTAATATTACCCGAAGCAGTAAATTAGTTATCAAATAAAAACGATGTACATATCAGTAATAAATAGTGCTATACTAAATTTACTTCGATAATTTTATGGAGATTACCGCTTGAGTATCATGCTTATCGGTAATCTCCCTTTTTATAACAATAAATAATTATTAAAAATGCGACATTTTACTCTATTTTCTATTCTCGCAGTCTTAGTTGCTATAATTATTCCAACTAAGGGATACGGGGCTATTATCACCACAATTCAAGGTAAAGAATATAATATAGATACTCTGCGTCATGTTAAGGTAGGGCCCGGTACATATCAAACATCATTGCTTTATAGAGCTACAGATGGCTCAAAGAAATTTCGTGGATTTTTTCTCACGATGGAAATGAAAGGACACGACAATGTCGAGTTTCGCATGGAGGTAGGTAATGATTCAACTCTCACAGGTGAACAAATTTCAGCCTTAGCAAAACGAAAAAGTGCACCAAATAATTATTATTTTGCTGCTGTAAACGCAGATTTTTACCTTACTTGGGCTCCATATGTAGGAACACCCAATAAGGCTTGCTATATGGATGGGCAAATTGCCGGTGATGATAGGGATCAAAATTCCGTATGCTCACATTTTCTTATTGATTATGAAAAAAATATGTGGTGTGATTATTTGAAACAAACATTATCGTTTACCAAACCCGATAATTCTGCAGTGAATTTAACGCGCATTAATTATGACCTTTTTACCAATGAAATTGTATTATTCAATTCTCTATATGGACATTATACAAAAACATCAAATGATGCTTCGGAAATTGCCGTGAAATTGATTGAGGGGGAAAAATGGCGCATAAATTCCCCTGTAAAAGTGCAAGTGGTCGGTGCTCTAAAAGCAGGCGGAAACATGAGGATAGAACCAAATGGAGCTGTAATATCAGCCAAAGGAACCGCTATTGCAAATATAGAAAATTTGAAAGATGGAGATATTCTCACATTAAATTTCAACACTCAATTAGGATTGTATAATGTTTCTCCTAATTTGAAAGAGTGTAGCGGAGGCGATGCTCTTATATTAAAACGCGGAGAGGTAATGTATGAAGCAAGTTGGTGGTGTAATGGAAGAGATAATAACAACCCTCGCACAATGTTTGGATACAATGAAGATCGCACTAAAATGGTGTGGGGACTTATAGATGGTCGTTCCACTATTTCTGACGGATGTACATATCCAGAAGGTGCTGATGTGATGAAATTGGCAGGTTGCTACGATGCTACCAATGTAGATGGAGGAGGCTCGGCAGGAATGTATGTGCAGAACCTCGGCATTGTAAATGTTCCGAGTGATGGTAATGAGAGAGGGGTTTCCAATGGTATGTATGCGGTGCTGAAAGCTCCCGAAGATAATAATATAGCAGAGATTCAATTTGTGGATTATGCCATGGATTTCCCTAAATATGGTATTTATACTCCAAAATTTTTTGGTTACAATCAATATGGGATGTTGATTGACACGGATCTACAGGGTGTAACATTATCATGTGATCCAAAATTGGGATCTATAAAGGATGGAATTACTTTTATTGGTAATGGCTCCGGAACATACCCTCTTGTGGCTTCATATAATGGAATTAAAGCTACTATACCAGTCACAATAATTGAGGGTGGCAACGTGAATTTCCGTTTAAGCAATATCATCAATGATACATATCGTGAATATCCGGTAGAGGTACAGGCTAAAGTAAATGAAACCGATATGCCGATTTCTCCGACTGCTCTAATTTGGCACAGCGAAGATGCCGATATTGCCACAATTGGAGTAGATTCGGGGATTCTAAAAGGTGTAGCCAATGGCAGCACAACGGTACATGGCTCATTGGGCGATTTTGTAGGCACATTGAACGTAACCGTGGAGAAACCTACCGATAATGTGATGGCTATCGAGCCTGAAATGGACCCAACTACATGGAATCTAACTCAAGTGGGAGGAAAGAATATAAAGGCAACAGCCATTGATAATGGTATGAAATTGACATATACAGGGTCGTCCGGTCGCGGTCCTAATATTAAATTATCAAAAGAGGTACGCCTTTGGAGCTTACCCGATGTTATTCGTCTTCGTATCAATCCGGGTGATGCTCCGATAAAGAAAATTACATTATCTACTCGTGCCAATGATAAGGGTGTTGTAAATACTGTTGTGGCAACAGAAGTCAAAGCAAATGAAACTAACACTATCGACCTGCGAACATCTGATTGGTGTGATGCGAAAGATTTGAGCAATTTCCCTCTAAAGCTTAATTATATTCAATTTGAAATGGGAACATCGACTACAGGTAAGGAATTTACGATTGACATACCGGGTATGGAGTTGGTATATGATGCAGTGCAATCAGGAGGAGCAGAATCAGTGACGATAAGCGATAACAATATATCGGTATATCCCAATCCGGCATCGAGAGGAGAAACCGTGAATGTGAAGTGGAATAATATAGATGTAGAAACAATAAACATATATAATGAAGCAGGTGTGATGGAAGCGCAATACAATGTTGCATCAGATGCATCTTCAATATCTATACCTACAGCATCACTTGAAGTAGGAACCTACATATTATCGGTAGTAACCGATAAAAATATTAGTAGCTCGAAATTAATAATAAAATAATAAAATATAATATGAAAAGGATACTTGGGTTTATTGTAATTGCGTTGGTATGTGTTTTTTATGCACATAGTTCGGCTACATGGATTATACGAGATAAAACCTATAATGTAGATACATTGTCGCACACCTATGTCGGTCCTGGAACCACGCACACAGCATTGTCATTGACAGGTGGCTCAACCTTGAAAATATTTTATACCACGACTGATCTTTCCAATCCTTATGTGGATGTGAGAGTAATTAAGGGTAATGATAAAGTTGTGGGGGTAGAAACGGTGTCGAGCATGATTACAAGCCGCAGTAAAAACGGCGTTAAATATTTTTCGGGTGTTAATGCTGACTTTTTTGGCAATAGTGCTCCTATCGGGACAACTATGGTCGATGGGGAAATATACAACATCAATAATGGTGGAGGTTGGCAAGCATTTGGGCTCAACCAAGAGCGTATTCCGTTTTTGGGCGTTCCTATGGTTAATTCTACCATAGTGTCAGCCAATGCCGGCTCAATGAATATAAACGCATTCAACACCGCAAGGTATGAGAATTACTTAGTACTATATTCAAAGCGTAAGGGATCTGCCTCGGGAACTAACGTTTACGGAAGTGAAATTGCCCTTATGCCGGTAGATGCCAATGCGTTTCCTCAAGTAGGAAAAACAATGAAAATGAAAGTTGTTTCTGCTCCAGTTAATAATGTAGGAGATATGGCAATTCCTACAGGTGGGTTTGTGCTTTCCGGGAATGGTAATGCAGCAGAATATATCAAAAAACTCGTCGTGGATGAAATAATTGAAATTAATTCGAGCGTGTCATTTGACAGTAAGGATGCCGGAAATATAACACAGATAGTGGGTGGGCAACCGATGATTGTGTCAAATGGCGTAGTGCTTGACACAGAAGGTGCTATCGATCACTTAGTAGGGTTACATCCTCGTACAGCTGTAGGGTTCACTGCCGACAAGAAAAAATTGGTGATGCTCGTTGTAGATGGACGTAGCACAGCATCTGCCGGAGTGGTATCGAAGGCATTAGCTGATATAATGATTAATATCGGATGTTCTGAAGCAATGAATTTTGATGGAGGAGGCTCAACCGAATTATATATAGATAAATTGGGTATAATAAACGATCCGAGTGATGGCCGTGAGCGGTCGGTTACCAATGGTCTATTTCTTGCATCTTCAACACCCGAAGATAATGTAATAAGTCAAATACGCTTCACCGATCAATCAAAAAGTCTACCGAAATATGGATACTATACTCCGAAATTTTATGGATATAACCAATATGGAATGTTATTGAGCACTAATGTAGAGGGTGTGACGCTAACGGCTGACAAGGAGCTTGGGGATATTCAAAATGATGGCAGGACACTTTTCTGTAACGGCGAAGGGAGTCATGCTCTTGTGGCAACTTATAACGGAGCTACCACTACAATGCCGGTAACTGTGGTTACGGGAGATGTGTCTTTTAAGCTTGCAAGTGCTATTGAGGACACATATCAAGGTTATAAAGTAGAAGTAGAATCAACCGTCAACGGAGAAACAATGCCTCTTGATAATCAAGCGTTGAATTGGTGGAGCGATGATACTTCAATTGCTACAGTTGAGCCTTATACCGGAATTGTAAAAGGCTTAGTAAACGGCACAACAAAAGTGCATGGAAGCGTCGATGGATTTACTGGTACACTTGATATTATTGTTGAAAAACCTCTTTCAAATGTTGCTCCTATAGACCCTGATATGGATGTTGCCACATGGACTATTTCGCAATCAGGAGGGAAAAACATAACAGCAGTTCCCGTGGAAAATGGTATGAAATTTACATACACAGGATCTTCAAGTCGTGCTCCTTATATTAAATTGGCAAAAAAGATACGTCTTTGGAGTCTTCCCGACATTATTAGATTAAGAATTAATCCAGGAAATGCTACTTTCAAAAAGATCTCTTATGTGCTTAATAATGCACTTACAGGAAATGTGAATACTTCGATTGATAATTTAAATCTTAAACCCAATGAAATTAATGTAATAGATCTTCCCACTACACAATGGTGTGATGGGTCACGTGGAAACTTCCCTATTACATTAAGCGTTATGAATATGGAAATGGGGGTATCGACCACCGGCACTGAATACACTGTGGAAATACCAGGCATTGAAGTTGTATATCTTAATGCTCCAAGTGGAGTTAATTCTCCGGTGTCGAGTGAAAAACAGTTGAATCTATATCCCAACCCGATAAAAGCAGGTGAACCTCTATTTATTGAAATCCCCGGAGTGAATCGTGCTAAAATATCGATATACGGCATGGATGGATCTTTATGTGCGAACTCTACTGTAGAGGTCTCAAATAATATAGCACAAGTAACGACTAAAAATTTGACTATTGGTAATTATCTTTTAAAAGTAGAGTCCGATGGCATATCTCAAACTTTAAAGCTAATAATCAAATAATGTTATGATAAGATCATCTATATTCTCTGCACTTTTTTTTCTGTTTGCAGTTGTAGGCAATGCTTCTACAACTTGGAACATCCAGGATAATATCTATGAGGTAGATACAGTCTATCATGCACAAATTGGACCTGGTACTACCCAAACATCTTTGAATCTTAATGGTGCTACTAAACAAAAATTATATTATCTTACTGTAAATCTTGATGATCAATATGTGGGAATCAAGACGATAGTGGCGCAGGATATTGTGAATGGTGTTGATAATACGGTTCAAGAAATGGGAAAATCACACAGCTTTCCTGGTAGTAGATGTTTTGCTGGTGTCAATGGTGATTTCTACGCACAGAAAGTACCCATAGGTGCAAATGTTGTGTTCGGAGAAATATTCAATACTCCTGTTGTAGATATATGGCATCAATTTGGTTTTGATGACAATAAAGTACCATATACTGGAAGTGCTACAATAACAGGTTCCATAAAGGTGAATGACAAAGAAGTTGTACTCAATAGCGTCAATATGCCAAGGTTGGATTGTCCGATGACTATCTATACGGATCGTTACAATAAGGCTCGTATATCGGGTGGCTATCCCAATGCTACTGAAATAGTTATTATCCCCGAAAGTGGAGCTACTATAATACTCGGAGAAACTATTAAAGCAGTAGTAAGTGGAATGCCCATTACGGGGGGCGGAATGTCCATTCCACAAGGTGCTTTTGTGCTATCTGGGGTGAATGATGCCGCTACTTTCATAAGTGCGCTTAAAGTGAATGATAAAGTAGAAATTACCACAGATGTAAGTTTCAATGGTAATATTGTGCCAAATATACAACAAATGATAGGAGGACAACCAATGATTCTTTCAAATGGTGAGGTGCTGAATACAGATGACGCGATTGATCATTTGCCCTCTGCCAATCCCCGTACTGCTATCGGTTATACGGCTGATAAAAAGAGACTAATAATGTTAGTTGTAGATGGTCGAAGCCAGACAGCAGCCGGATGCTCTTCAAAGCAACTTGCCGATATGATGAAAAACATCGGGTGCACTGAAGCTCTAAACCTTGATGGTGGAGGTTCGTCGGTTATGTATATAGATTCTCTTGGAGTTAGAAATATACCTAGTGATGGCAACGAGCGCTTGGTTAGCAATTCAATATTCGCATATCACACTGCTCCCGAATCAAATGTTGTGGAGAGTGTTAAATTCGTTGAATGGGCTAAGCAAATTCCTAAAAATTCTGTTTTTAAGCCCCATTTTTATGGATACAATAAATATGGGGTTTTAATAGATACCGATTTGCAGGGAGTAACTCTTACATGCTCGAATCTAAATGGAGAGATAATTGATGGAAATAGTTTTGTATCCAATGTTGTAGGAGGATATACTCTTGAAGCACATTTCGCAGATAAAACCACATCAATAGTTGTAGATGTTTTAGAGTGTAGTAACATAAAAATGCGTTTAAGTTCAGTGATGCTGGATGGATTCAAAAAATATTCCGCGGAGCTTATTTCATCAATAAATGGTGTAGATTATCCCCTTAATCCAAATTCTTTTAAATGGAGTGTGGATGATTCTAATATAGCCTCCGTTAGTGATAATGGTGAGATTATTGGTCTTAAAAATGGCGAAACAGTTGTACATGCTACAAGTGGAGGTGTTAATTATGATGTAGCTGTAATTGTTCAAATCCCTGAAAAACGTGTGATGCCGTTAGAAACTAAATACGATTTTGCTTCATGGAGTTTTACGCAAGGAGGAGGAAAGAACTTTATTAGTACTCAATTTGAAAATGGGCTTAAAGCAACTTTTACTGGTTCTTCAACACGAAATGCGTATTTGCGAATGTCTAAAAAATTACAACTATGGAGCCTTCCCGACACCATTCGCATCCGTGTGAATCGGTCTGGATTATCTCTGTCAAAGGTTATTATATCTACCAGTACGCCGATTCAAAGCACTGTAAATTCAATAATTGAATTTCCGGAAATGTGGGATAATCAAATTACATTGGATTTACCCACAGATAAGTGGTGTGACGTATCTGATATGGGTAATTATCCGATTACGCTCAATTATATCCAGTTTGATATGAAATCACCTGTGGTAGGTACTGAATATATATTAGAAATACCCGGATTGGAAACTGTTTATAATGAGGTAGATAAAAGTGGTGTAGAGATTATTGAAACAGATGTGATGTATCCTATTATTTATCCTAA
>CAZYEO010000047.1:0-17420 GCA_964646495.1 uncultured Muribaculaceae bacterium | reverse complement strand
ATGTAAGGTCCATATATTGAGAGAATCATGTATGAAAGATAATCTTCCTGCAAGTATAATTGCCTATTTAGAAGCTATAAAATGGAATAAGGATTATCTTCAAAAGCATACAGATGTTTTTATATGTCCGAGCCAATTTATGCAGAATCAAATGAAAAAAGGTAATTTTGATTCTAAAAAACTCCGCGTAATATGCAATTTTATAGACCCTATAAAGGCTGATGAGCTGAAATCTAAGTCTTGTGTAAATAAAGAGAATTATTATATATATGTAGGGAGATTATCCGAAGAAAAAGGGGTAGAAACACTTCTAAGTGCGGCGTCTAAGCTCCCATATGAATTAAGAATTGCTGGTACAGGCCCTCTTGCAATTAAATTAAAAGAGAAATATAATAAATACGATAACATTAAGTTTTTAGGGCATTTAAATGCTGTGGAAGTAACCGATTTGCTGATAAAGGCACGAGCCTTGATATCTCCATCTGAATGTTATGAAAACAACCCATTGAGCGTAATTGAAGCGTTGTGTGCCGGTGTGCCTGTAATAGGTGCTAATATCGGAGGCATTCCTGAATTGATAAATGATGATAATGGAATGATTTTTACATCTGGAAATGTCTTAGAATTAATGGAGGCTATAACAAATGTAATGGTCTCAACTTATGATTATAATTCTATTTTGACAAATGCACGCGTAAAATTCTCAGCTTCAAAACATTTTGAAGAATTAGAAAAAATATATTTAGATCAATGAAACTTATTTCGGTAATTGGTATTCGTGGACTTCCCGGTATTCAAGGTGGGGTGGAGATGCATTGCGAGAATCTCTATCCTCTCATGTGTGCTTCTGGCGATGTGCGTGTGCGTGTGTATCGCCGTAAGTCTTATCTCACGCCACAATCGGTTAACACTTATCCCAATATTGAATATGTAGATCTACCATCTACGCGTATAAAAGGATTTGAAGCTGTGTTTCACACCTTTCTGTGTGTGATTCACATATTGTTTCATCGTCCTGATGCTGTTCATATCCATAATATAGGTCCCGGAATGTTTGCGCCATGTTTGCGCTTATTCAGGCTCCGGGTGCTACTCACATATCATAGTCCTAACTATGAACACGAAAAATGGGGAATTGTGGCGCGCAATATATTGAAATTCAGTGAATGGTTGGCGTTGGGGTTCTCCAACGAAATTATTTTTGTAAATAAATTCCAGATGGGGAAATACTCCCCCGGAGTAAAAGCAAAATCGCATTATATTCCCAATGGGGTAAATGTGCCGGGCAGAAGCACCAATGAAGATTTTTTATTGAAAAATGCCATTGTTCCCGGTGAATATGTTCTCGGGGTGGGGCGTTTGACTCCTGAAAAAGGATTTGAATACCTTATAGAGGCAGTACAATCAATTGATGGAATAAAACAATTAGTAATAGCCGGAGCAAGCGATCACGATACGAAATATTTCGATAAACTTAAAGCAATCGACCGTAATCATAAAGTAGTATTCACGGGATTCACAGCCGGTGAAGATCTTCGTCAGCTCTACAGCCATGCACGTTTATTTGTGCTGTCATCGGTTAATGAAGGATTCCCCTTGGTGATGCTTGAAGCTATGGGATATGGACTTCCGATGGTAGTATCCGACATCCCAGCAACTCATCTTGTGCAGCTCCCTCAATCATGCTATGTGCCGGCTGCATCTCCCGATCGATTGGCTGCTATAATATCACGGGAATATACCCATGCGCAGCATTCCGTAAAATATGATATGGATGCTTATGATTGGGGGCAAATAGCCAAAACCACAGCATCCATATTCTAAATTTTTCCGGATATATATATTATATAAATTTTTCTATCGGAATCACAAATGCTCTTAGTCCGAGTTTTGGTGTAGCATCGTCGAGTGCTTTGAGTGTGGCAAGTACATCATCCACACGCTTATCATCTACCATTGTCATTATCGATGATGCGAGTGAAGGCCATGCGTGCGATCCGTAGTGTGGGTCACCTGTTTTACTTCCGCGTCCCAACACCTGCTCCCATGCCGTAAATCCACGGCAGTTTTGCTTTTCCAATGCCTCTATTATCTTTGTGTAGTGAGCTTGGTCGAATGCTATAAATATTGCTTTCATTTCTCTTATGTTATATTATTGAAGCCCATTGGCAACGCGCAAATAATTACGTTGCCTGTGGGCTATATGAATAAATTACTTACTATTATTGGACTTTATCAATTGTTTACGAGTGATTTTGCGTTGTCTCTTCACTCCTACATAAGCAAATACACAATAGAGTACCGGCACAAACAGCAATGTAAGAATCGTTGAGAATGTAAGACCTCCGATAACTGCGATACCCATCGGTTTCCATAATTCAGATCCTTCCCCCGATCCCACAGCCATCGGAACCATACCCAAAATAGTGGTGAGTGTGGTCATTACTACCGGACGCAGACGAGATTTACCACCTAATACCACAGCTTGCCTTATGCCTAATCCTCGTTCACGGTTGAGCGATATATAATCGATAAGCACAATACCATTCTTCACCACTATACCTATAAGCATAATAGATCCGATCATCGACATTACGTTGAGATTAGTTCCTGTAATACATAGAATTATTATTACACCCGAGAATGCGAATAGGAGAGAAGTCATGATAATACCGGGATATGTATAAGATTCAAACTGCCCAGCCATCACTATATACACCAAAATAACGATGAGAATAGCAAGAGTAGTAAGATCACCAAATGAATCCTGCTGATCCTCATAAGATCCCGAAAGACTAACAGTGACACCTTGTGGTAAATGTAAATCATCAAGTTTTGCTTGTGTATCTCTTACAATGTCACTCATCGGAACACCGGCTACCACAGCAGACACGGTGATGATGCGTTGGCGGTCTTTACGCTCGATAGTAGGAGGGGTGAAACGCTCCACCACTTTCCCTAAATCTTTTATGCGCACACCCTCTCCCTTTGAGTTATATACGAGTATATTCTCAATATCCGATATTGAAGTACGGTGTTCGGGGGCATACATAACTTTAATGTCATATTCTTCTCCATCGTCTCGGAATTGAGAAGCAGTGCTACCATTTATACGATTGCGAAGATATGTTGCTGCGGTCGATGAATTAAGACCATATATTGCAAGTTTTTCGCGATCGAAATCAACTTGATACTCAGGTTGATAATCCGCACGGCTTATATTCACATCGGTAGCACCTTTCACACTGAGCAATATATTTTTCAACTGAGCAGCTACACTGTCGGTAGTGGCAAAATCATAACCATAAATTTCATAATCGAGTGTCGATTGTCCGCTCATTCCACCTCGGCTGCCACCTACATTCACAAGCGATTTTTTGAATTCCGGATAATGCTTCAAGTCAGCACGCATTAAGTCGGCTACCTGCATAAGAGTCCTATCGCGTTGCGATGGATCTGATAGGCGTATGTTCATCGACACGATGTGTGGACCATTGTCCGAAAGAGAGGCATATGTATTATCGCTTCCGGCAGTCCCTACCGTATAATTCATTATCTGAATTTCAGGATATTTTTCTTTCCATTCATTATATAGGCGTTTGGTTACCTCTTCGGCAATTTCCACACGTGTTCCAATTGGTAATTCAAGTGATACGCCTAATCGTGAGTTATCGCTCGCCGGGAAAAATTCAGATCCCACGAATCTCATCAACGATAGCGATCCCACAAACATAAGCATACATATAATTATAGTCCAAGTTTTGTGCGACACCACTTTATTGAGGAGCCAAGCATAGCCATTGTCAAAAGCGTTAAGTCCGCGTTCTATCGGTGTGAATAGCAATGTGAACAGTTTACCTTTTTTAGGATTCAGACGCAAAAGTTGGCTACAAAGCATTGGCGTGAGTGACAATGCACTTGCGGTGGAGATAATCATCATGATACATACCATCCAACCCAATTGGCGGAAAAGCACCCCCGACATACCTTGAATCAAAGTCAAGGGGAAGAACACTGCTATAAGTGTCAATGTAGATGCTATTACCGATATTGCCACCTCATTTGTGCCATGCACGGCAGCCTGTTTGGGGTCGCTGCCTCGTTCGATGTGTGTCGTTACATTTTCGAGCACCACTATCGCATCATCCACCACCATACCGATGGATATAGACAGAGCGGAAAGCGATATTATATTTAATGAGTTGCCCGTGGCATATAGATATATAAAGGATGCGATCAATGATATAGGTATCGTAATAACAATGATAAGCGTAGCTCGCCATCTACCCAAGAATCCGAATACCACAATAGTCACAAATAGTAGAGCATAGAGCACTGTTTCCGTAAGGGAATTAATGGTGTTGCGTATATTATCGGAAGTATCTACTATTACACCGAGTTTCACATCGGTTGGTAGATTTTTCTGCAACGATGGCATTATTTTGGCTATCTCTTTTGAAATTGCCACTGAGTTTGCACCCGATTGCTTCTGAACCACAATCATTGCACCCTTTTCGCCATTATTATAGGTTTGTTGTGCCCGTTCTTCGAGAGAATCATCAATTTTGGCTACATCACTCAAATACACGTTTTTACCGCCGAAAGAGCCCACTACGACATTTGCCATTTGTTTAGAATCCGAAAATTCACCTTGTACGCGTAGCGAGTAGGTGTCGGAACCAATATCAAATGATCCACCCGGAATGTTTTTGTTTTCGGCAGCTATTATTCCTGATATTGTTTCTATCGAAAGATTATATGCTTCAAGTTTGATAGGGTCTACATATATATGAATTTCTCGTTTTGGAGCACCTGAGATAGATACAGATCCCACGCCATTGATACGAGCCAATGGGTTAGCAACAGCATCGTCAAGTATCTTATATAGTCCGGGCATACTCTCTGATGCTTGCACCGATAGCAACATGATAGGTATCATATCGCTACTGAATTTGAAAATAATAGGTGTTTCGGCATCATCAGGCATTTGGCTGCTTACCATATCGAGCTTGTCGCGCACATCATTAGTGAGCACGTCAATATCATTGCCATATTCAAATTCGAGAGTAATCACCGATATATTTTCGCGTGATTTGGAAGTGATATGCTTGAGGTTGCTCACAGAATTCAGTGTATTCTCAAGCGGACGCGTAACGTTCTGTTCTATATCGGCAGCACTTGCACCCTGATATGTGGTGAGCACCATGATGGTGTTGGTATCAATATCGGGATAAAGGTCGATAGGTAATTTTTGAAGTGAAAAAAGCCCTATAATTGTCACAGCCACAAAACATAGAGTGGTCATAACCGGTCGTTTCACTGCACTTGCATATATGCTCATAATTGATTAATATATAGGTTATGCTTTAATATTTATTTTTTTGTGGCTGGAGTATCCTCTTTTGCAAGTTCGACCTCAATGCCATCGGCAAGGCGAGTTTGTCCGCTCACCACTACCTGTGAGTTATTTGGCACACCCGAAATCAACTCATATCTATTATCCAACCTTTGACCTAATTCTACTTTATTGAATGATACTTTGCCATCCTTGTAGATATACACATATTTGTTGCCCGATCCCGATTGTTTCACGATAGCTTTATCAGGGACTACAACGTGGTTGGTCGATCCGAAATTAATTCCAACTCTGGCAAACATTCCGGGGCGCACGCGCACATCTTTGTTTAATATATTTATTTCCACAGCAAATGTGCGAGTTGCCGCATCGATAGTGGGGTGTATGAGCGAAACCTTTCCCGCAAATTTTTCATCACCATATACATCAAGTGTTACAGTTACATCCATCCCTTTATTTATCTTGGTGAAATCCTGTTCCGAGACATTCACAATTACCTTCACAGGTTGTATCTGCTCAATAGTGAGAATAGGATTTTGGCTTGTCATATCACCGTTATCATAATTGCGAGCTGTCACCACACCTGAGATAGGGCTTACAAGGGTGGTATTCTCTTTTATATTGGTATAAGAACGCTTATATGCTTCATATTCGGTGCGTAATTGATCTACCGACTGCTGTGTCCCTCCACCGATGCGAAGTAGTTCCTCGGCACGTTCGTAATCACGTTTGTAATTGTCGAGTCTCAATTTCATCTGATTGATATTCACGTCATCGAGTATTACCACCGTTTGTCCTGCATGAACATTCATCCCCACATCTACCAATATCTTTTTTATACGATTGGATGTGGATGATGTGATATTATTTGTTTTGAATGCTTCCACGGTAGCGGTGTAGTTGGCAAGTTGTGGCACACTCTCTTCTGTAACATTTTCGATTTTAACTATTGGTTTTTCCTCAGTTGTTACTTTTTGTGTAGCCTTATCAGTGCATCCGGTCAGTGCTGTAAGGGTCACCAACGCCATAAGGGAGATGTTTTTTAGATTTTTCATTATGATGATTTTTATTTTTGTAAAGGATTATTTATCTTGCCCACTTCTGCATTGCCAAGCAATAATTGCAAATCGCTGGTAGCCACAAGATAATTATATATTGATTGATAGTATGTGAGTCGCGAAGTGGTGAGAGCCAACTCTGCATCACGAAGATCCAGATAGGTTGCAGCACCGATTTGGAAGCTCTTCTCCTGTATGTCGAATGCCTTTTCAGCTTGTTTCACCCCCTCCGAATTTGTGGAAATCTGTTTTACATTTTTCTTTATGTTATCTATTTGCAAATCGATCTGCATATTTAGAGTGCGAACAAGATTTTCACGTTGATAGCTCATTTCGCGTACACTTATTTCCGATTGCTTGATTTTATGATAGCGTTGTCCCCCTTCAAATAATGGGAAAGAGAGAGTAAGCCCGACTAAGGAGTATGGATTCCATCGGAAATTTTTGAATGGAGATCCGTTGGACGACGAATTCCAGTTGTAACTTGCACTAAGTGCGAGTGTAGGATACCATGCCATGCGTTGAACATCGAGCGATTTGCGTAAATAGTCGGTTTTCAAATCCAAAGACTTCAAATCGGTATTATTTTCAAGCGAATTGCTGAGGTTCAATGTATTATCGTACATAGATTCTTGATAGTCGGATAGCTTATTTGCAGTTTTGATATTTATAGATCCCTCCATCCCCATTAATATTTTCAGTTGTAGAGCAGCTTGTTTAATGGCAATTTCGCATTGAAGCATCTCAGGCTCGATATTTTTCACCTGCACACTTGATCTTAATACATCATATTCCGATGCTGTGCCGGCATCATACTTACCTTTGAATATCTTAGCATTGAACACAGCCGTTTCATAATTCGCTCTTATTACTTTATAAGAGTCATAAGATAATAGAAGTGCATAATAGGCATTTTGTACCTGATTTACTAAAGAAAGGCGTGAAGCACGTGCCGATTCTACATTTTGAAGTATCTGACTTTCGGATAGTTTAATTGTTTTCCATAATTGAGGCGCAATAAGAGGCATGGATGCCGAAAACCCCAATTGAAACATATTGTCGAGTCCCATTTTAATCCCGTTGTCGGAACTTGACGAGGATGTATTATCGCCGGAATTTTCTGTATCGTCAGAGGAGCCACCGCCACCTAAAGCACCCATATTGAAATAGGTCACCTGTTTTGCAAGTGTGCGATTATATGTTCCACCAAAATTAATAGATGGAAGAAGTTGCCCCAACGTTTCTTTGCGAGAATAATCCACCCTTGCTATCTCCATATCTGCGACTTTAATGGTGGGGTTCTCGTCCAGAGCGATTCTTATGCATTCATCAAGTGATAAAATGAGAGTATCCGCTTTAATTTGCGTTTCCTGTGCTTTAAGATTAATGGATGCAAATGATATGCAGCCTAAAATCAGTAAGAATAATTTCTGTTTCATTATATATCTTTCTCTTGTTAGTTATTACTTGTTTATAGATAAATTATGCGGGATTTTCTGATAAAAATTGATTAATTATTTCTCCACCTTTAGGTGTTGAAATTCCTCTGAAATACATAATATAGCATGCATTGTGCATTGCAATTCCAAATGTAGGATTATTAATAAACTCCGGAGATGTTTTTATAGCCTGCATCTGAACGAAGAACAATTGTGACACTATATTCACATCGATGTCTTTACGAAATACCCCCTCTTCAATCCCCTGAATAATTATTTCTCTAAAATATTTTGCATGAAGATCGCGCATGGCGTTGAATTGTTGGGCTATATCGGGATAAAGCCGTTGCATATCGAGAAAAAATCCGGGACTTACGGTGTTCATAAGTTCGCGCAATATATTAAATATTTTCAACATTGCGGTCATAGTGTCACTGGAAGAAAGAAGTATGCTTTTGAATAGCTCCGAGCGTTCACTATATTTATTCTCCATTGCGTTTAGTATCAATGTGCGCTTATCAGGGAATATTTGATATAGTGTTCGCTTGGAGATACCGCAATTTTGCGCTATAATATCCATCGTTACGGAAGTGATGCCACAACTTGAAATCAGGTTATAGGCAGTTTCCAAAATTCTATTTTTTAGTTCCATTTATTTATCGATATAATAGCAATTTTGCATTAAATAAATATGTATTATGTAATTAGAGGACAAAGTAACTCAAAAAACTATTAATACCAAAATAGTTTTCTGATGTACATTGATATTTTATCGATGATAAATAAGTATTTAACACCAATTAATTAAAAAGGCAATTCATATATGGTATAGCGGATAATTTATCGTGCCGTGATATGAAAACATCCCTGTTTCACTTCATATTTAACATAGCAGCGGTTGCGATTGCGAAGATCGAAAAGTATCTCGCCAAGAGTGTTTTTCAAACATTCTTGACTTAATATGTATCCAGAGTCTACAGGAGTGTATTTCACGTAACTTATATCAAAAGTAGTGCCATATTGATGCGCAGAGCTGTCGGATGCATTTGAGTTTCTGCGACGAAGACTTGTAATTGAATTTTCGGTTCTCAAAAGGCTTGTTACGCGTATTTTATAATATTTCCCTGTGCGAGCTTTAATCGTATCGGAGAAATTTTTTCCAATATCCGACAATAGTTGAGATGCTTTCTTGGTAAGATAGGGTAGGGAGTGAGTAAGTGGATCAATCGTGTAATTCTTTCCACTTGTTATTTTTACCACCGGTATTTTTATATTGTAGCAGCTCTTAGCGTTGGTTATTGGATCAAATCCGTTGGACATTGCTGCCTGTAGATGAACAGGATTAATATCGCAGAATACTTTGCGAAGATTACCAATATTACGTACTCTGAAGGTATGAACGGTTGAGTCTATTATCACACTGTCGGTTGCCGCCTCATCTGTAGTGTCAGTTGCTGTCTCATCTGTAGTGTCGGTTTTTGCACTCAACGTGTGGACAGGAGTGATACTTTCAGATGCATTTACTTCCTCAAGATCATCTCCGCAGCAAAGAAACAATGGCAGAAATATTGAGGATAAAAAGAATATGAGTGTGCGTCGGCGTCTAAGTGTACGTATCATCTGATGAAATTGTAGAAAATAAGCAGTGGAGGCATATCTTATTGATTTACCTCCACTGCAAAGTTATAAATTTTCATCGAAATGCCTTTAGCTCAAAGGCATTATTTATTACTTAACAAATAAAAAAGTTGTGAGACTCTCTTTTCCGAGGTAAAATGATTTTGCTTTTACCAACTTGGAATCACATGCCACAGGTTTAGTCCATTTAGGAGAGTCTTTTGTGGGCTCAGTTCCATCTATTGTGTATCTGATTTCCACTCCGGGATATTGAGCATTTGCAATGAGCATTCCATCTTTGATTATGATGCCCGGTTGTCCCAAGTGGAAATTAATATTTTTACGATTAAGGGCAGGAAGTAATTTTTCACCGATCTTTAGGTTGTATTGCACAATCTCCTTATCATATATAGACGATTCATTGTGTTCATCAGCCCAAGCTGGGTTTACATTCCATCCTCGCTCCATGAGACCGAAAATTTTGGGATATGTGAGATATTGCACCATATCATAGTTTCGTATTGTTTCTGCCCATAATTGTCCTTGTACGCCTATGATATTGCTTTTATTTTTCAATTCAGGTTTCCCATCGGCAGCTGTGGCGAGGTCTATTATCTTATCATTGGTGTCGATGCGAGTAGATCGATAAATATTAAATGGTTGAGAATACCATGAGGCAAATTCATCCACTTGTCCTCCCCAGTTCAATCCCGGCTCGTCTTGATGTCGATTATATATCATGTCGAGATAATAATTGCTCACGTTGCACATTATCACCGGATAACCGGCATTTGCAAGATTGTATGGTACGACATCATTTTTCCCAGTAGTGCTCCACACGTTGATTCCGCTGAACCTATGTGATACATTTTTATTATATTCATCGCTATGATTTAAAGCGACCTCTTGCCATCCACCTACTTTTATACCCTTATTTATAATCATTTGCGAAACGCGATCAATAAAATATTCTCCGGCATCTTTCACAGAGTCCATTCCCTTTTCAGCCATCATATTTCTTACTGCAGGCGATTTCTCCCATGAACCATGAGGCACTTCATCGCCCCCGATATGGATGGTATTGAGATTTATTCCGGCATCTTTATACATTGCACTTAATTCATCTACAACCTTTTCCATGAATTTATATGTACCCTCTGAAGCTACGCACAATACGTTATCCATATATCCTTGAGCAGATGTGTACACAGAAGAATCATTTGGATCCCATATTTTATACTCTTCGGCTTTCATTAAGTCGGTATTTTTGTATTTATTATACCTTGCTTTCATCGACACGATTGCAGCGCGTGCATGCCCCGGAGATTCTATTTCAGGGATAATTTCAATTCCGAGAGTGTCAGCATATTTCAGGAGGTCGATAAATTGTGTGCGCGTTAGATGCCCGTTTGCCGATGTGGTAGTGTCGTTGGGGTCGCCCGTACCAGAATAAGTTTGTATCAAAAAATCGTTTTCGTTGCGCGTGAACCCCTTTTTGCTCCCCACTTCGGTAAGTTCAGGAAGTCCGTTGATTTCCAAACGCCATGCCTCATCATCACTGAAATGAAAATGAAACTTATTGATTTTATATTGTGCGAGTAGGTCGATGTAATTTTTTATATTCTCATATTTGGTGAAGTTACGAGAAATATCAAGCATCATTCCGCGGTAGAATAAATCGGGATAATCCTTGATAGTAACATTTGGCAAAGCTGATATTCCCGGATTGGTATTAAGTACGCTCAAAAATGTTTTCACCCCATTGAGTACACCTGTTGGAGTGCTTCCGGCGATATTAATTCCCTTGCCATCTATTTTAATCTCATAATATTCAGGATTATCATTTTTTGAAGAAAGTATGGATAAGGCTATCTTAGTAGCCACCTTATTTGATTTCGCTTTATGGATGCCGATTGCGGTAAGTTTTTCCGAAAGATAATTCTGAGGCTTCTCAAGACCTTTGGGTGCTGAAATAGCTACTTCATTCAGCATTTTTGTGCTACCTTTAATCGGGGTAATATTTTTTGGAGTAGGCAGAATATTATATATTGAGCCTTCGAGTTTTGCTCCGACCGGGTTTATTTTTGAGTTTTTAGCGTATACATTCTCGCCTGATGGATATGATGGCATAGGCTTGTCGGGAACACTCCATTGCTCCTCACGAGTCATTGCAGGACGTTCGATTTTTACCGGTAATGCCGTGTTTGCTTTTGATGATGCCACAAAATGACCTCCATCAGGGGCATAACTTGTGTTTAGGAATGAATGATTTGTAAGAAACGTGATGCTCATTGATTCACCGGGTGCCAGCGGCTTGTAATACTTCGATGGCGTGATACAAAAATATCCTCTGCGAGGCTCGGAGATTACTGCCGGCGCTTCCGCACTTTGTTCCAATTTACGTGAAAATACATTATAATAAAATTCCCATCCACCCTGTAGAGTGTCGGAGGAAACATTAGTGATTGTGAATGTGGAGCTATATTTATTGGGCTTAGCACCATTTTCACCCATTTCCCATGATACCGATATTGGAGCTTTAGCTGCGCTTGCACCAATAGCTGTGAGAAACATTAATAACAGATAATTGATACGCTTCATAAAATGATATTTAGATTTTATATTAATAGATTGCCTGTGTATTTGATATTCCAAAAAAGGTGTAATTTACAATGTGGCTTAATATTGTAAATTACACAAAGATACTATTTTTGTACTAAATCACGTAATTTTAATGAAAATAGTATGGCTGCAATATATACACAATCCCGAATGAAATGCAGCTCAAAAAGATTTTGGTTTAAAAGAAAAGCAACCTGATACAAGGTTTAATGTATCAGGCTGCTTAAATATAAAATATTTAGGTCTTATTCAAATATCCACACGTTCTTAGTGAATACGTAGCTACCATCTCCATAAGCAGCTTTCACTGCAGGATTGGCTAATACGCTACTGTTTCCATAAGGCAAGCATACCGGAAGATTGTTTCCTGCATTTCGAGGATTAGTCATTACTACAAACTCTTCTCCAAGAGCCTTGCAACGACGGAAGTCATTGTAGGTTTCTATTTGCTCATCGCGACATTGAGAGATGTATTTTTGTACCATGATTTCTTTCAATGGGTTAGCTGTAAACAATGGAGTTACATTTGCTTTGATGTATTCAGCAATTGGTGTTGCCAAATAATCTTTATAGCTCTTAGGAGTTATTTTCTTATCTTCAGCAAGATTTTCGTTTTCTTTTTCAATTGCTATAAGATAAGCTGCATATTCAGCCTTAAAGATATTGAGGAATGAATCATATTCCTTAATAGAAGCTGCTGTTGCTTTTGTGAATTCTGATGTAGCATCTTGTCCGAGTCTTGTTTTAGCTTCAGCCAAGATATAATACAATTCAGTATAGCTCATCAAATGTACAGAAGCAGAACCACCACCACAATATGCTGAAGCTGGATCATAACCCGAACGACGATATGACAACCAAGCCGGTGCGCTCAAGCCACCAACCTCTTTTGCCAATTCTTCATTACCTGGAGCACATACATATTCGTAGATATCTCCATAGTAATAATAAGGGAATGCATATACATCTTCACGAGGGTCTTTTCTTTCGCTCATCAAATTGGTTACAGTTGTAGAGCTTGCAGTATATTCACGGCTTTCGTAGTATGCAAACCAAGGGTTTGTGCTTGCATTTCCGTCAAACGCATTAAGATCCATTCCTTCAAAGCCATAAGTGATTGCACTATTACAAGCAGCAATAACTTCAGGAAGAACACTGCTGTTTTTCTTCATTGTGTGCATCAAATAACGAGCTTTCAAAGCATAAGCACTTGCAAGCCATTTTTGATTGTCGTTACCGAAAAGAATATCTTGAGCACCAGCGTTGGTTGCTTTTGTAGCAATTGCAGCGTTAAGATTTTCTATAGCAGAATCGAGCATTCCAAGAACAGCATTTTTGTAAATATCCTCTTGCTTATCAATCTTAGGAGTAAGATTCTCAAGCCCCTTAAGAGCCTCGCTGCAAGGAATATCACCGTGAAGGTCGGTAAGAATACCGAAATTCAAAGCATAAAGCACTTGAGCCATACCGAGAATATCTGATTGACCTTCATCTACACCACCTTTAGTGTTGATTTTTTCAATGATTTGCTTAAGATTGTTAAGATTAGAATAAGTACCATTCCATTCATTGTTGAATGTGGTGCTTGATGCCATTTCATTGCGATTTCTTGTTTCGATTTTCATCAACTGGTTGTTACCAGTACCAAATTCTTGTTCGGTGTATGATGAAACATACCATGCATAAGCCCCCGAAACGGTAGTGAATGCCGATGACATGATAGCATCTGTGATCATCAATTTTGCAGGAACTTTATCCACTGGAGGATTACTCGTATCCTTGTTGATGTTGTCCATTGTGTCTTCTGAGCAACTTACACCCACAAGACCTAATAAAGCTATTAATAAATATTTTTTCATTTCTGTCAATTTTTAGAGATTAGAATGTAACTTTAAGACCACCACCGTAGCTTGAAGTATTTGGCACAGAGAAGCGTTCGAAATATCCTCCCATGTTACCATTACCTTGTGAAGATTCTGGGTCGAAGTTTGGTAATTTTGCCCATATTAGGATGTTGCGAGCAAATCCGAATACAGAAACATCAAAAATACCGATCTTAGGAAGATTATATGTAAGAGTTACATCACGCAATTTCAAGAAACTTGTGTCATATACACCTGCTTCTGTCACATCATAGTATGCTTGATAATAATCCTGTTTGCTTACTTCTACTGTATTAGGTTGTCCTGTTGCAGAATCGATTCCGTTAGCAACCATTGTACCTTCGTGGTAATCAAGTGATTCTTTTGTTGCACCGAAGTAGTTGAGTGTCATGTTTGTACCATGATACATCT
This sequence comes from uncultured Muribaculaceae bacterium, assembly GCA_964646495.1. GTDB lineage: Bacteria > Bacteroidota > Bacteroidia > Bacteroidales > Muribaculaceae > HGM05232. Next base: position 3,034 of record CAZYEO010000047.1, on the reverse strand, counting down.
TTCCTCCCTTTTGTAAGCTCCAAGTAGTAGACAATGATACTCTCTTGTAGCGTCCGCCCAAATTGAATCCCATGTTGAAATCTGCAGCTGCGTTACCAAGATCTTGGCTATCGCTTGTAGCTACAGGAAGACCCTTTGTGAGTAGAAGGTTACCATTATCATCGCGTACAAATGCGTTACCATAAATATTAGGGTATGTACATCCTGCTTGTGCGCGGATTTGTGGTTCAACGAATCCACCGAGCATGATTGATTCTACACCGGGAGCAAGCTCTTTCACATAGTTCCAGATACGTGTGAAGTTCACACCGAAATCAAGTGAATAATCCTTGTGTTGAAGAATTGCTGCGCTGATTCCAAGCTCATGTGATTGAGTTTCCATTCTACCTGCATTGGTGAGCATGTATTGGTAACCGGTAGAACCGTCGGTAGGAACTGTAAAGATTTGATCCCTTACATCTTGATAACTGAATGTATATTCTACACGGATGCGGTTGTCTAAGAAATTCAAGTCGGCACCTACTTCAATATTACTTGTATTCTGTGGTTTCAATTTAGGGTCGAAAATCACATAATAAGGAACGAATGAAGATACTCCTCCTACAGGATATGTTACCGGATAGTATGCATACATACCCGATCCGTAAGATGGTGTATAGTAGTAATTTTCATAGTAATCACCAGCTTGACCTACTTGTGCAAATGAAGCGCGGAGTTTACCAAATGACAAAATATCGTTGTTCTTAAACGCCTGAAGCTCTGTGAATATCCAGCCGAGTGATACTGAAGGATAGAAGAAGCTACGATTGTTGCGTGGCATTGTAGATACATAGTCGTTACGACCTGTCACTGTAAGATACAATTGGTTTTCCCATGAAAGTGATGCACTTCCGAAAAATCCTACTGTGCGTTTGCGACGATTGTATTCGCTTGAGGTATATGTGTTTGCGTTGCTTATAGTAGGAAGTCCGTAGAAGTTGAATGTAGATCCATAATAATCCCATGTACGAGTATTTTCATCGTTGATTTCATTACCCAACATTACATCCAAATCCCAAGTATCGTTGAATTTTGCGCTGAAATTGGCTGTAATCAAGTTGTTGAAGATGTTTTTTGACACACCGTAGTTGTTGATGCTACCTTTTGTGCTACCTGCTGATCCCACTTCTTTTACAGTGCTGTAATCAGATGTGTACATATCCATACCTGCTTGTTCGCGGAAATACAAGTCGAAGTTTTCGCCCCAATTGATTTTCGGACGGAACTCGATATATGCGTTACCATATGCGCGGTTGGTGTGTTGTAGATATTCATTGTTATCTGCCCACCAGTAGGGGTTGTTAAAGCTTGTGGAACGGAACAACACTTGTGATGTCGGATTTCCCGGAGCGTGGTAAGGTATTCCTTTCAAATTGTATTCTGCCGGAGCCGAATATACAACGTTCATGATACCGTCATTAGCACCCGGAGCAGATGTAATCTTTGTGCTTGCATAGTTTACAGAGAATCCTGTTTTCCATTGGTCGTTGATAGTCCAGTCTACAAGACCGCGAGCACCCCAACGATTCATGCCGGTTGAAGGAATGATACCCTTTTGATAAGAGTTGTTCAACCCGAATGAATATGAACATTTGTCAAGTTTTTGAGTGATACCGAAATTAGCATTTTCAGTGAATCCTGTGTTGAAGAAATCACCTACGTTATCATAAATGGCAGGCGTGGTCCATTCGTCAAGACCAGCTACTCCAAGTTTCGGATTTCTATACATTCCATCGTGTCCTTTGCCGTTTCCTCCGTATGTTGCATCGTTAGGAAGATCAGAGATTTTAGGACCCCAAGACATTGATGATGTAGGGCTGTATGCATCAAAGCTATTACCTTGTGCATATACAGTTTGGCGTTCAAATTTGCGAGATACTCTCTCAGCACTCATGTTTGTAGATACTGTAACAACAGGCTTGTTGGTGTTGATGCCTGCACCACGTTTTGTGGTGATAAGAATCACACCGTTTGAAGCGCGGATACCATATAATGCGGCAGCTGCTTGTCCTTTAAGCACGTTGATCGATTCAATATCTTCAGGGTTGATGTCGATTGAACGGTCGGCGATGTTAGCTCCTGTCACTGATTGACCTGTAGAAAAGTCAGCAGTAGATGTGATAGGCATTCCATCAACTACATAAAGAGGTTGGTTGTTGCCATCAAATGAACGAGCACCACGAATCACGATTTGTGATGAAGCACCCGGTGAACCTGATGATTGACGAATATCAACACCGGTGAGCTTACCTTGAATAGCATTAGCCAATGAAGTCGTTCCATCAGTATTGAGGTCGTCAGCTTTCAAATCCTGTACGGCATATCCCAATGCTTTGCGGTCTTTCTTCATACCGAGAGCAGTTACAACAACTTCATCCAATTGATTATCGGAGTTGCTCATTTTGATTACCATGTTATCGGCTACTGCTACTTGTTTTGTGAGCATTCCCACGTAGGATACCGTGATGAGTTTTACACTTTCGGGTACTGTGAGTACGAACTCACCATCAATGTTAGTAGCGACACCATGTCCGCCTCCAACAGGTAATACCGTAGCCCCTACAAGAGGCTCATTGTCGCCGGCATAAACGACTTGCCCTTTTACAGTGCGCGATTGCGCTGACAATGTCATTGTAATAGAGCATACTGTTAGTAGTAATAAAAACAGTTTCTTCATACTTAAAAAAAATTAGACATAAATATATTAAACAATAATTTCAATTCTGAGATAATATTGGTGAATGCAAAATTACATCATTATAACAATTAATAAACAAAAAACGTATAACATTAACTTTTGACTTCAAATAAACACTTTTTAGGGGGTAAAAATTAAAGTTTAATATTTATTCCGCCTCTTTCATGAAAAATTATTTTAGCAACGAGAGATAGTTGTTAAGTTAATGCGGTTAATATCTTTATGCTCCTAAAAATATTAAAATACAGTTAAATAGGTGGCTATATTGCTTTGTTTGCCTATGATATAGTCGTGAAG
>CAZYEO010000046.1:0-17469 GCA_964646495.1 uncultured Muribaculaceae bacterium | reverse complement strand
TCTGAAAAACCGACATATGTAGATACTGATGTGAAAAAAGAGATTATGGATTTCAATGCCGATAGTGCATATAAATATATAGATGAACAGGTAAAATTCGGAGCACGTGTTCCCAATACTCCGGCACATGTTAAGACGGGGGTATATCTATCTGAAATGCTGGGTAAATGGTGCGATACAGTAATAATACAATCAGCAAAATTGAAAGCATTTGACGGTACGCAATTAAACGCAAAAAACATTATAGGAGAAATAAACCCCGACAAAGAGCGTCGTATTTTACTATTGGCGCATTGGGATAGCCGTCCGTGGGCGGATAATGATCCTGATGCCTCAAAGCATAAACAACCGGTGCTTGGAGCCAACGATGGAGCAAGTGGAGTGGGGGTACTCCTCGAAATTGCACGCATACTTCATGAAAAACGCCCTGAAATAGGTATAGATATAATGTTTGTGGATGCAGAAGATTGGGGAGATACCTCGGCATCCTACGATACAGAAAGCACATGGGCTTTGGGTACTCAATATTGGGCAGCTAATATGCATCGCCCTAATTATCGTCCGCAATATGGTATTTTGCTCGATATGGTAGGTGCGCGAGGTGCAAAATTTTATAAAGAATATCACTCCATGAATTATGCCGCACAAGTAACCAATATGGTGTGGAATGAGGCACGAAAAGCTGGCTACGGAGAATTTTTTATCAATGAAAACGGTGGAGCAATAAGTGATGACCATGTTTTTGTGAACCGTGCAGGAATACCATGCGTGGATATTATCGATCAGAATGGTGAAGGGGGTAATAGCGGCTTTTTCCCAGCATGGCACACCACACATGATACCATGAGCAATATTTCTACTTCTACACTGAAAGCAGTGGGGCAAACGGTAATAAATATCATATATTCATATCATTCAGATAAATAGCAGATTATGAATTAATGATCTTTGCATGAAACGATATTTAGCTTCTTTGTTACCTATTATATATGTAATTAATTAGGGTGTTGTCATTTTATAAGCTCTAAACAACTTTCGGCGAATATATATTTATTGTTTTCGGGACGAATGACACATTTCATAAGTGTGATGGTGTCATTTGGAGTGTATCCGCTAACTATTATTTCGTCGTCATTTTGCACACATATAGGATATGCTTCTCCGGCACGCATATATTCATTGCGTTGTGATTTGGCAATAAATGAATTAGGTGCATGGAAATCAAAAACCGATTGATTCCATGTTGATAATTTTAGCTCTAAAGGGCGACAGCAATTACTCGGCAGAATGAATTTAGAGGTATTACCGTTGATTGGTGTCAATACAATATGTTCTGATAAATCGGCGGTAGGAAGAAGATAAGCTTCACCTTTGGCTAATAATGCAGCATACCATCCGCGAATATCGAGCAATAATAATTGGTCTATATCAATTCCGTCATCGCGCTCTATCGCACAATCTCTTCTGGTGGGAATCATTAATTTTTTCAACTTCCAAAGATTAAGCATTTCATCCTCGGTGAGGATAAGCATTGTGTGGTTACATTCCATAATTAGATATTAGTATTTGATAAAATACAAAGGTATAGCGGAAGATATATGCAATGACTATGAAAAAAATACTTTTAGCGAGCTTTTCCCCTTTTTATGGTTGCGAGGTTTCGTAATAATCCCGATAGCTTTGTGCGCTTTACTGCAGAATGGCGGAATATGCGCGAAAAATCCTGTTGATTCATATTGGCTATCTTCTCTCCATCAAGATTCAAAAATTCATCTGAGGGGTTAAATTCATTGATAGAAGTCGAGGCGGCATTTGAATTGTGAGGACAACATTTTTGACACTCATCACACCCATATATATGGGTGCCGAGCACTGTGCCTTGTGGGAAATCTCCCTTATGTTCTATTGTGAGACATGAAATACATTTGCGAGCATCGAGCGCACCAACTTCATCGAGCGCACCAGCAGGACAGCATGATATGCACGCCCCACAATTGCCACAATCCATATTTAGTGGTTGGTCGGGCTCTATTTCGATAGTAGAAATCAATTCCCCAAGAAAAAAGTAAGACCCCTTATTAGGTATTATGAGTTGATTGTTGCGCCCTAAAAATCCCAATCCGGATTGTTGCGCCCAATACCGTTCACGTATGGGTGCTGTATCTACGCATGCACGCCACGATCCACCTGCAATCTTTTCTATGTGTTCGCCCAATTGGATGAGTTTTGCACGCATCACTTCGTGATAATCTTCTCCATAGGCATAATATGCAAATTGCGGTGCATCTTGATTTTGAAATTTGCCCGGATAATAATTAAGAGCCACGCAGATAATTGATTTTGCACCTTCGAGCAAAAGAGCCGGATTTCGACGTATATCGTGATATTTATCAAGATAGAGCATGGAGTGGTGTTTCCCATCCGCAATCCATTTATCATATTGTAATTCGGATGCGTGATCTACCTTTGCCACATCAACAATGGCACAAGCAGAGAATCCAAGTTCGGATGCTTTATCCTGAATGGATTTTTTAAGTGGGGATGGATTCGATTTTATATCCATTGTTCAACAACCATTCAATAGAGAGAGGAAGAGCATATTTCATGTTTTTCTCGGCTTTCAAGGAATCGTGAAACACTATGATAGACCCTTTACGAGTATATTTCTTTACATTGTTAAATACCTGTTCTCCACTCATTTTTTTACTATAATCGCGCGTTACGAGATCATACATTATCAGTATAAAATGTTCTTTGAGTATTGCAGCTTGTTTCCACCGTAATAATCCGTGCGGAGGGCGAAATAAGTTACTTTGTATAAGTGCATCAGCTTCCATTACATTGCGAAGATAGCGTAGCGTGGTTACTTTGGATCCTTGCAAGTGGTTCATGGTATGATTGCCCACACGATGCCCGCGTCTTTTTATTTCCTCGAATAATTCGGGATATTTCTTAACATTATCGCCAACACAGAAAAAAGTAGCCTTCACATTGTATTTATCCAATAAGTCCAATACCCATGGAGTTACTTCCGGAATCGGGCCATCGTCAAATGTGAGATATACTGCTTTTTTTTTCTTCATTATGCGCCAAGCCCCTTCGGGGAAAAGCATTCGATATAGTAATGGCGGCTGTTCTATTAACATTGAATGTGAAAAACTATTTAGGTTATGTTCCGGATCTTGATAAACAATAAGGGAGCTTATTTTTCTGCTCCCTTATTGTATGCGATGCTGTAGCCTATTGTTCTTGATTTTGCCCGGCTGCAAATACACGGTTGAGATTCACGCCCATAGCCGTTACCTCTTTCATTAAACTTTCAGTATCTTTTTCGCCTGCTTGCGAATCGTATAGACTTATAAGTTCTGCAAGATGTCTTTGATCGATATATTTGTCAATGTTTGACAATCTGTTGTAGTTGCTTGGTCTAAGAGACTGATAGAAACGTGCATATTCGGCATATCTTAGAATTTCCGATTTAAGAATCTTAAGCCCTAATTCGATGTCTTTCTTATTATCACTTTGAGTTCCTAATAAGAAATGTGTTTGAGCGATACGATATCCCAATTGTACGGAATATGGAGATGCAAATGCAGGGAGTTTAGTTTCCATAAGGTTAAGTACATTGCGAGCGCGATTAAATCGGTCGGTATAGTATTCCTTTAGGTTTTTTCCATCAATTTGAGTTACTTGATTTTCCGTATCATTAGCAGCATCTTTAACGGTTGCTCCTTCAATGATAAGTTCGTAAGCAAGATCTACCATTGTGCTGCGGTGAGTTGTAACCATACGGCTTATGGTTTCATCGAGATAAAGTGTATTATCGGGAGTAGTCTTGTCGATGCCACCCCAACGGAACTTATTCATCACCACATCATACATTTTGTCGGTATTCACAGCATATTCCCCTTGAGGCATATTACTCTTTATCGGAGTTACTTCATAGGTCATACCGGTGTTTTGAAGGTATGGAGTAAGTCCTAAATAATATCTATCGGGAACTGTCATAGCGAAATATATGGGTCGTTTCCATCCTTGTGCCGCATTGGTAGCGATAATATCGAGCGACATCACTTTGCTTGAGCTCATTGCCCCATCGGATGCGGTAGATGGATCTTTGTACATATTCATTTCTATATATTCCTCAATCGCATTACGGTTGTCGGGTGATACTACTCCCGATTTTATAATATCGTCGGCATTAATAGGAATATACATTATCGGATATTTCATTTCCGGAAGTTTCCACGGATTATTGTCGGAACCAGCGGAATATAGCTGTTTGAGTGAAGTAAGAACAGGTACAGCCACCGAATCGGGTTCAATGAAATAATTGTATTGACGTTTACTATAAGCAAAGGTAGTGCTGTCGGCTGTCATTGGTAGCGGTGTGCTTTCGTAGCTTCCTCGGCGCATCTGTTCGATATACCAATCAGTAGATAGGTAACTTAGATTTACCACTCGCACATCCGTGCGGTATCCTTCTACTTCTTGGGCATACCATAGAGGGAATGTATCATTATCACCGTTTGTAAACAGAATAGCATTCTTATCGACACTTGAAAGGTAGTTCATACCGAAGTCACGTGCGGCATAACGACCCGAACGGTCGTGGTCGTCCCACGTTTGGCTCACCATTTGCAATGGTACTAATAACCCAACCACACATGCTATATATGCAGCAATTCTTGATTTGGTATCGGTTGCTTCATCAATCGCATTAGCAACGGCTCCATCTTTGGCTTTCTTCTTAGAGCTTAGCTTTATGATTAATTGCCATAAACCGGCTACCCCCATTCCTATCCATATAGCAAAGGCATAAAAAGATCCGGCAAATGCATAATCGCGTTCACGAGGTTGCCCCGGAGTCTGATTCAGATATATCACAATTGCAAGTCCTGTCATAAAAAACAGGAAGAAAATTACCCAGAATTGTTCTATACCGCGTTTTCCGGCGTAGGCTTGCCATAGAAGTCCCAAAATACCCAATATAAGCGGTAACAGATAGAACACGTTGTGTCCCTTGTTGCCTTCTCCGAGATCGTCTGGGAGTAAAGATTGGTCGCCAAGTCGTATGGTATCGAGTGCATTTATCCCGGTAATCCAATTTCCGTGAGTTATTTCACCCGATCCTTGTATATCATTTTGTCGTCCTGCAAAGTTCCACATGAAATATCGCCAATACATGTAATTGAGTTGATAATCAATGAAGAATTGTAGATTTTCGAGGAATGTAGGCTTAATCTTTGAAGCGGTTTCTTTCATGCCATCCGGCGAAATACGCACAGTAGCATTCACCGTTTCACCTTTCATTCCTGTCCATTCCTTGTATTGAGAGGCAGATAGCCCATCATACATGCGAGGGAAAAACATGTTTAATTCGGGTGACATTACATATTCCTCATCATACCCCGTCATTTTATATCTGTCGGGATCATTAGGATTTTTTTTCACCTCTTTGGCATATAGTTTTTTACCCTTATTAGTTTGAGCTTTGGGTATCCCATCGCTTCCCACTTCGTACACTACAGATGAATTGAACGTTTGTCCGTAGAGCAATGGGCGTTGTCCATATTGCTCACGGTTGAGGTAGCTTCCGAGTGCGAATACATTGTCGGGAGAGTTTTGATCCATTGGGGTCGAAGCGTTGGAGCGTATGAGTATCAGTGCATAAGATGAATACCCTATGAATATCACGAATATACTCATAATCACAAGGCTGAATACTCTTACCGGAATCTTAGCGCAGAATTTGAACAGATATAGAGCAAGAGCAATCGTAAGGAGTGTTCCGATTAACCATCCGTTGCCGATGAAAAGCATACCTGAAAATATGATACTTAGTAAAAATGATACTTTAATAGCTAAAGCATTTTTTTGGCGTATCAATTCATATATACTCCATATAATCAATGCTATTACTGTGATAAAATATACTAAAACGCCGGTGTTGAATGGCATTTCAAAATCATTGACCCATATTATTTCAGACCATTGAGCCACTTTCACAAACCCCGGAACCAATCCATAAAGAATCAGCACAATGATCGCAAATGATAATACTAAAGCAATCAATGATCCTTTTAATGACGTTTTACTCCATTTTTTGTAGTAGAACACTAATACCAATGCAGGTATCGTGAGCAAGTTGAGTAGATGGACTGCTACTGAAATACCTAATACATAGGCAATTAAAATAAGGTATTTATCTGACGATGGGTTGTCGGCTCTGTTTTCCCATTTAAGCATTAACCAAAATACTAATGCCGTGCAGAATGAAGAGAATGCATATACTTCACCCTCTACTGCCGAGAACCAAAAGGTATCGCTCCAGGTATATGCCAAAGCTCCACACACACCACTGCCAAATACTACGAGTTTTTGTGTGAGAGTGAGGGATTCTGCATCATCTTTTACTACGAGTTTTTTCACCAAGTGCGTTATAGTCCAGAATAGCAATAGGATAGTGGCAGCACTCAAAAGAGCTGACATTACATTAACACATATTGCTACTGTGCTTGGATCTGTGGAAAAATTAATAAAAAAGCGGGCTGCAAGCATGAAAATAGGGTTTCCCGGTGGGTGACCTACTTCCAGTTTATAACCCTGAGCGATAAATTCACCGCAATCCCAAAAACTTGCCGTAGGCTCAATTGTGAGAAGATATGTAATAGCGGAAATCGCAAACATTAACCACCCCAACGAGTTATTCCAAATTCTGTATTGTTTCATTCTTGACAAATAAATATTAATCGACTTAAGATGCTTAATAAGCGAGCATATAAATCAAAATGAATAAGTGTTGCAAAGATATATAAAAGAGTGAAATCTAAAAGGTATAATTTTACTAATTTAAGTTTCTCTCCATATATTTGATTAAAGAGAATGGGCTGATAGCGTGAAAATTGGACATAAGGAAGAAAAATATACTCTATTTTGTTGGATTTATGCTCAATGCCACAAAATTCTTTGTACCTTTGTATCGAAGTGGAATTTTTCTACTTCATTCTACATATTGACATCATTCTACACGGCATGGGTAGTAAAACTTATCAACACGAAGAGCTAATAAAGGATGTAGTAGCGCAACTTTCACATCCCGAAGGGCTTAAAAACATGTGCCATATGCATTGGCAAGGGGAGCCTCTCCCATCACAATCTACGATTACAAAAATCATAGATCTTTCGCGCTCGGTAATATTTCCCGGATTCTTTGGTGATGATGAGGTTAATAGTTATAATATACAATATCTTATTGGGCTTCAATGCGAACAATTATATCTTGCACTTGAAAATCAGATTCAAGCAGGATTGTTGTTTGAGGTGAAATGCGGCAATAAAGCAGACATGTCAGGCATTGAGGAGAAATCAAAACTTATAGCATCGCAATTCATCGAGATGCTTCCCGATCTCCGCCGCATACTGCACACAGATGTAAAAGCAACTTATAATGGTGATCCGGCAGCGGAAAGCAATGAGGAGGTAATATATTGTTATCCGGCTTTGCGTGCAATCACCAATTACCGCATAGCCCATGCGCTTCTTGTGTTGGGGGTTCCTGTAATTCCACGTATGATAAGTGAGAAAGCTCATTCCGAGACCGGTATAGATATTCACCCCGGAGCTCAAATCGGGGAATGCTTCACGATTGATCATGGCACAGGTGTGGTGATCGGAGCAACAGCTATAATAGGTAAAAATGTAAAGTTGTATCAAGGGGTAACGCTCGGTGCTAAGAGTTTTGATCTTGATGAAAATAATAATCCCATAAAAGGTATTGCACGACATCCAATTATTGGGGATAACGTTATAATATATTCAAATGCTACTATTTTAGGTCGTATCACTATAGGTAAAAACGCTGTGATAGGTGGTAATATCTGGGTGACTGAAGATGTGGCAGATGGAGAGAAACTGGTACAGGCTAAAGCTAATAATATTTTAAGATTAAGACGCGATGAAAGAAAAATTTGAAATGGTCGCAAAGACATTCCAAGGCTTAGAGGGGGTTTTGGCTGATGAGTTAAAGAATTTGGGTGCAGAAGATGTAGCCATAGGGAAACGCATGGTATCATTTAAGGGGGATCTAAAGATGATGTATAAGGCAAATTTTTGTTGTCGTACAGCATTAAGGATACTTAAACCGATATATAAATTCCGTGCAAGTGATGCCGATGGACTATATGAAGCTGTAAAACATTTTGAATGGAATGAAGTCCTGTCTCTCGATCAGACTTTTGCTATCGATTCGACAGTGTATAGTGAAGAATTTCGTCATTCGAAATTTGTGACTTATCGCGTGAAAGATGCTATAGCCGACTATTTTAATGAAAAATATGGCAAACGCCCATCAATACGTTTGACTAATGCCGACATTATGTTTAATGTGCATATTTCGGGCGAAGAAGTAACATTATCACTCGATAGTTCGGGTGAATCGCTACATAAACGTGGATATAGAGTAGCCCAAACAGAAGCACCTATAAACGAAGTACTTGCGGCAGGGCTGATAAAACTTAGCGGATGGAAGGGTGATTCTAATTTCGTAGATCCCATGTGCGGTTCAGGTACATTTCTTATAGAAGCAGCCTTGATTGGGGCTAATATCAACCCAGGTGTGTTTCGCTCCAATTTTGCATTTGAACGTTGGCGAGATTTTGATGCTGAGCTTTTTGATAGCATATACAACGATGATAATGATGAGTGCAGATTTGAATATAAAATATTCGGATCGGATATTTCGCCACAAGCTATTTCTATTGCTGAACGCAATATCAAGAGTGCCGGAGTAGCTAAATATATAGATCTTTCGGTGCGCTCAATACAAAGTATTAATGAAGCCCCCGAAAAGGGAATATTAATCACCAATCCACCTTATGGTGAGCGTATATCCGTTGAGGATATGGATGCTCTTTATACATCAATAGGTGAAAGATTGAAGAGGGTCTTTAAGGGATACAAAGCATGGATTTTGGGATACCAAGATGAACAATTTGATAGAATAGGATTAAAACCGTCCATTAAATACCCAATTTTAAATGGTGCTTTAGAATGTGAATTTAGAGAATATGTGATATTCGACGGCAAATATAATGAGTTTCGCAAGGATGGCGGTAGCGTGAAAGATAATGACTTTAAGCGACCGGAACGTCCGGCTATGCGTCCTCGATTTGATGATCGTGCTCCAAGATTCGGATCTAAAAAAGATGGCGATCGCACAGAGCGCAAATTCGGAGATCGTACGGAACGTAAGTTTGGCGACCGTCCCGACCGTGGATTTGGTGACCGCACAGAGCGTAAATTTGGAGATCGTCCGGAACGCAAGTTTGGCGACCGTCCCGACCGTGGATTTGGTGATCGCACAGAGCGCAAATTCGGAGACCGTCCCGACCGCAAGTTTGGCGACCGTCCCGACCGCAAGTTTGGCGACCGTCCGGAACGTAAATTCGGTGACCGTCCCGACCGTGGTTTTGGAAGTAGAAGAGAAGAAGAAAAACCAAGAAATCCGTTGGAAGCTCGCTATCGTAAGCCTTTTGCCGGGAATAATCCTGCAGAACGACCTTCTCGTCAGGAAACCGGAGAAAAGGAGCATGGAGATGAAATCGCACAAAGAATAATAAAATTCCGTAAACCTACATTGTCAGAAGATTTTGCTAAACCCATTATAAGGGGAAGGCGCAATGGGTGGAAACGTGCAGATGCAGAAGATAAGGTTAAGGGAGAAAATAATACAGACAAATAATAGTCAAAATATTATAGAAATTAGTGTCACAGATGAAGAAAACTGATATTTTATTACTTGGGTCAGGAGGTCGTGAATCGGCTCTTGCATGGAAATTGAATAAAAGTCCGAAAATCGGTAAGTTATGGATTGCTCCTGGTAACGGGGGAACAGATCAATATGGTGAAAATGTAGAAATTTCTCCTCTTGATTTTGTTGCCATTAAAAATTTTGTTATTGAGAAATCCATAGAAATGGTAGTGGTAGGAAACGAAGATCCACTCGTAGCCGGTATCTTTGATTTCTTTGCAAATGATACAGACCTAAAGGATATATCGGTAATCGGACCATCTAAAGAGGGGGCACGATTAGAGGGTAGTAAAGATTTTGCCAAAGCATTCATGCTACGTCACAATATCCCCACTGCAGGGTATCTGAGTGTCACTAAAGATAATATTGATGAGGGATATCGATTCCTTGAAAAAGTTAAATCTCCCTATGTGCTGAAAGCCGATGGCTTGGCTGCGGGCAAGGGAGTACTCATAATATCAGATATTGAAGAAGCTAAGCGAGAATTGGCTCTGATGCTTGATGGCATGTTTGGCGAATCATCTCATACAGTCGTTATCGAGGAATTTTTGTCCGGTATTGAGTGCTCAGTATTTGTGCTGACCGATGGCGAAAATTATAAAATACTCCCTGTAGCAAAAGATTACAAACGCATAGGTGAGGGCGACACAGGATTGAATACCGGAGGAATGGGTGCTGTATCTCCTGTAAGTTTTGCCAATGATGAGTTTATGGAAAAGGTTCGCACGCGCATTGTAGAGCCTACCGTAAATGGACTTAGAGAAGAAAAAATAACATATAAAGGATTTATATTTCTCGGATTGATTCGAGTTGATAATGAACCTGTAGTAATAGAATATAATGTGCGCATGGGGGACCCCGAAACGGAAGCCGTGATGTTGCGTCTCGATAGCGATTTGGTAGACTTGTTTGAAGGTGTATCGCATGGCAATCTTGATCAGAAATCACTTGAAATAGATCCGAGATATGCAGTAACCGTCATGATGGTGTCGGCAGGGTATCCTGGTGAATATGAAAAAGGTAAAGCGATAAATGGACTTGAAAGTGAAGTCGGTAGTATATTGTTTCATGCCGGCACTCGTCGTACTCCAGATGGAATTGTTACTAATGGTGGTAGGGTGATTGCAGTGAGTTCATATGGCGACAGCAAACAAGCTGCACTTAATCAATCTTTTGCTACCATCGAGAAAATTGACTTTGAAGGCAAATATTTCCGTAGAGATATAGGGTTTGATTTGCAATAATCTGCTCGGTGAGGAGCTATGAGCTAAATTATCGAATATGAAAAATGAAGAGAATGTAAACAACTTTCTAAACAGCCGCTATTTTGCAGTGGTAATGCTTGTAGTGGCGATTGTGTTTTCATTCTCTGCTATTTTATTGGGAAGTCCGGATGAAATAGAAACCCCCTCCGGGTTGTTTCTACCCTCGGTCGGTAATTGGATAAGTAGTCCATTTGCTTCGTGGGTTGTAAATATAATTTTAATTTCAGCAATAGGAATATTAACCATATTCCTAAATAAGACCTTTTCAGTAGTAAGGAGTCTTACTTCGATATTTTCCTCAATGTTCATAATAATGGCTGGGTGTGAACCTATGGTATCTGTTGCTCTCAATAGTAGCAGTGTATTTTGTCTTGTGGCTATTACATGCACAATAATTCTTTTTTATTCTTATCAGGCTCCACATCTTCGCCGACCGATTTATCTCATATTTGTGATTCTGGGGGCATGTTCTTTTTTTCAGTATGCCTATTTGTTTCTGATGATAATATTTATCATAGGTGTGATACAGATGCAATCATTATCCATAAAAGGTATTGTAGCAATATTATTAGGAGTTATCACGCCCGCGTGGATTCTATTAGGACTTGGAGTTGTAGCAATCGACAGCTTCCGGGTTCCTACTTTAATGCCATTATTTATGGTTACTGATTTTGCTGATTATAATAGTGCGCTGATTGCCATCGGTGTTACAGCATTGTTTGCACTTACGTTATTGGCTATAAACATGATCAGTATTTATAGATATAAATTGCAGATACGCGCTTACAATGGGTTTGTATCCGTTCTAATGCTATTTTCTCTTGTAATGATAATTATTGATTTTGGTAATTACATAACCTATATTTTACTGTTGAATTGGTGTGTAGCCATTCAAATAGCACACTTTTTTACAATAAATAATTTTAAGCGAAAATATTTATCCATATTATTTTTAATACTGGTATATATAGGTATTTATGCCACACAACTCTACTTTAGTATATGAAAATAATCATAGAATCTAAGATACCCTATATTAAAGGTATTCTTGAGGATGTTGCCGAGGTTGAATATATTAGTCCTGATGCCTTTTATCCCGAAAGAATAAAGGATGCCGATGCGTTGATTATACGCACGCGTACATATTGTGACAAGAGTTTGCTTGAAAACAGTAAATGTAAATTCATCGGCACAGCAACCATAGGCATGGATCATATAGATGCTCAATATTGTAGTAACAAAGGCATAACGGTGCGCAATGCACCCGGATGCAATGCACCGGGAGTGGCGCAATATGTGTGGGCTACTATAGCTTCTTGGATGAATAAAAATTCTATCTCTTTTGATGATGTAAGTCGCCTAACATTAGGTATAGTGGGAGTGGGACACGTAGGTTCAATAGTTGAAAAATGGGCTCGAAATATTGGAATTAAGGTATTGTTGAGCGATCCACCTCGAGAGCGTAACGAAAAAAATAAAAAGTTTGTATCATTATCGCAGATTGCGGCAGAAAGCGATATTATCACGTTTCACACTCCTCTCAATAGAGAAGGAAGTGATGCTACCTATCATTTGTGTGATTCAGGTTTTATTGATACTCTGGAGCGTAAACCATTGATTATTAACAGTGCACGTGGCGCAATTCTCGATACGCAAGCACTCGTTGAGGCATTAAAGATAGGCAAAATAAGAGATGTGTCGATTGATTGTTGGGAGAATGAACCGGAGATAAATAGAGATTTGCTCGAAAGAGCATTTATAGCCACTCCTCATATTGCAGGATATTCCGAACAGGGTAAACGCCGAGCAAGTGCTATGATGATTGAAGCTATCAACGAATATTTTGATGTAAATTTACCAATTCCCCACATTGATAAACCCAAGGATGGTGCGGACAATGTAACGCTAACCGGAATATTGGGTAGCTATGATCCGCTAAAGGATACAAATATACTCAAAGAATCACCTCAAGCATTTGAAAATCAGCGAAATTTATATGATTATCGTTCTGAAGTATGACGCTTTGTAGTAACTGAGAAAATGCATATATTTTTCTAAAGTATTAGTAATGAATAAAAATATGATTATATTTGCCTTGTTAATATAAAAGTAACAATCTCCATTTGAGGAAATTAAATTTATAGGATATGAAATATTGGGTAGTAATAGAAAACACTCAGAAAGGTCCTTTCTCCCTTGATGAGCTTAAGGAGCACTCTTTAACTCCTAATACCTTAGTGTGGCACGAGGGGCTTTCGCAATGGGTTGCTGCTAAAGAGGTAAAAGATGTAATGGATTTAATAGTAAAAAAACAACAAGTACCTCCGGCGATTCCTGTTCAGCAGATTTTAGATGTTGAAGCGGGTATTACTAATCATGATGAAAAGCCATTGACATCCGATGAAAAATCCCAGATTGTTGCAATTGAAGATGTAGAGTCTGCCACAGAAACAGTATTTGAAACTCAACAACCACAGCCGTCACCACAACCTCAACAGTGCCAAGCACCATATTCAGCAGAGCAACCTGTGAATAATTCATGGTTTCCAACCGAGCCATGCCCCCCTACTAATCTTGTGTGGGCAATAATATGTACCATATTATGCTGTCAGATTTTTGGAATTATAGGCATTGTATATGCGGCACAAGTTAAGAGTCTATATATTCAAGGAAACATAGATGGTGCGCGCAAAGCCTCAAAAAACTCATTAATGTGGAGCATTATAGGTATGTGTGTGGGCATTATAGGTTGGATTATATACATTTCATTCTTCTTTGTGGATGCGGTTTTGTCTAACCTTTAGTATTTGTGAGCTTTAAAAAAATAGCATTAGTTATAGGGATAGCAATAGTGTTATCTGTCGGGTTATGGATATATTATTCGTTTAATCCATCCGGCAACGAGTGGTTTCCGAAATGCCTTTTTCGTGAAATTACCGGATTGAAATGCCCCGGTTGCGGTTCTCAGAGAGCAATACATGCTTTACTCAATGGAAATATAGTTCAAGCATGGCATTACAATGCAATGCTACTTTTGCTCACTCCATTTTTAGTGCTATTAGTCGTATCCGAAATACTAAGAAAACGTCATCATGCTTTATATGAATATCTCAACTCTGCCAAGATCTCAATTTCACTCATTGTGATAATATTACTTTGGGTAGTATTGAGAAATATTTTCGGATGGTAATGGCATTTTGAGAACTTATAAATAAGAATATTAAAATCAATGATTGGTCTAAAATTTTGCTATATAAAGTTTTAAGGCTATATTTGTCGAGTATTTAATTTGAATTATCGAGGATCGCGATTATTTATATATATAAGAGTATCTGTTATACCGTTCTAATCCCGACACGAAATCCGCATCTAATATAAAAACCTATAATCACCAAAAATGAATTGAAATGAAGAAATTGCAATTATTCTTATTGGCTGCTTTCCTTCTGTGTTTTGCGGGAGTGCAAGCGCAAGTTGTTGTATCGGAGCCTGCTATTATTCAGCAAGGCACACAAAACATTATCATTAAATTTAATGCTGCCGAAGGAAATGGAGGACTCAAGGGGGTTACAGCCGATGTATATGCCCACACAGGTGTAATCACCAACAAAAGCATAAGTGATAGTGACTGGAAATATGCTCCACAATGGCTGGATAATAATGCCAAATATAAGCTTACTAATATAGGTACGAACCTATGGACTCTGTCAATAAGCGATATTCGTGCATACTACGGCATTACTGATCCCACCGAGCAAGTGCAAAGACTTGCATTTGTATTTCGTAATTCCACCGGTTCTAAGCAGGGTAAAGGGGGAGGGGATACAGACCTCTTTGTTGATGTTTATCCCGATGGATTGGCTGTAAGTGCAACGAGCAACGCTGTTAGTAATATACTCACTGATGCTAACAGTAATGTTACTATTACTGCAACGTCTACAATCGCAGCAGATCTGAAATTGTTTATGAACACAGTCGATTCTCAACCGATAGCATCGGCTACAGCCGATAAAACGCTCTCTTATACATATAATTTCCCTGTGGGAAGTTATGATATTATTGCTCAAGCCTCGGCTAACGGATCTGTTGAGCGCGACACTATTTCATTCTGTCATCGTGGCAATTCTCAGGCTGTAAATTATTCCGGTACTCTCAAACAGGGTGCAACCGTAAATGGTGACGGCTCGGTGACATTCTGTCTTTATGCTCCGGCTAAGAGTAATGTGATTTTGGTAGGGGAATGGGATGATTACAAAGTGAAAAATGAACGTCTCATGAATTATCAGGGAAATCGCATGTTTTGGACCAATGTGTCGGGACTCGATATGAATAAGGATTATGCCTATTATTTTATTGTTGATGACAATATTATTGTTGCCGACCCTTATGCAAAACTTATTCTCGACCCTTGGAGCGATAAATATATTAATCAAAATTCAATAATTTACCCCGACCTGAAACCATTCCCTGCAAAGGTTGGAAATAATATTGTTGCTGTATTCCGTGGTAACGAGCAAAAATATAATTGGTCTGTTACCGATTTCAAGGCTCCATCAAAGGAAAACCTTATTATATATGAATTGCTATTTCGCGATTTTACCGATGAAAAAAGCGTAAATGCTGCATTGGCTAAACTTGATTATCTCGCAAATCTCGGAATTAATGCCATTGAGCTTATGCCAATCATGGAATTTGACGGCAACGAATCATGGGGATATAATCCTAATTTTTATTTTGCTCCAGATAAGGCTTATGGAACAAAGCAAGATTATCAACGTTTTATCGACGAATGCCACAAACGCGGCATTGCTGTGATTCTCGACATCGTATTCAATCATACTTGGGGGCAACATCCTTGGTGTAAAATGTATTGGGATTCTGCAAATAATAGACCTTCAGCCGATAATCCATTCCAGAACGCTGTTGCACCTCATGCATGGAGCGTAGGAAATGATTGGAAATTAGAAAATACCGATGTTCAGGCTTATTTCTGCGATGTTTTGAAATATTGGATAGAAGAATATAAGGTGGATGGTTATCGTTTTGACCTTGTGAAGGGGCTTGCCAACTCTGCAACCTATGCAGGTGATTATGATGGTAATAAATATAATGAATCGCGAATTGCCAATATGCGTAAATTCAGTAATGCTATGCATGAAGCCAATCCTAATTCTGTAGCTATATTCGAATCATTTATTAGTAGTGCAGAAGAATCGGCAATGGGTGAATTTGGAATGTCATGGAAAAAATTGAATTATAATTATTCACAGGCAGCTATGGGGTATCAAAATGGTAGTTCATTCTCGGGTATGGAATCTAAAGATGGTAAACATGTAGGATTCATGGAAAGCCATGATGAAGAGCGTGTAGCCTATACTCAGACAGCCAATGGCGCTACCGGAATAAAAGGCAATGTAGAAATAAGCATGCGTCGCCTTGGTGCTAATGCTGCGTTTGCATTTCTTGTTCCCGGAGCCAAAATGATATGGCAATTTGGAGAGTTAGGTTATGATTTATCGCTTAATTATGGAGGTAGCAATGTTGCTCCTAAGCCTACTCGTTGGGATTATCTTAACAATGAATATCGCAAGGGATTATATGATAGCTACAGCGAAATAATCAGAATCCGCAAGAATAATCCTGATTTATTCTCTTCTACTGCTGAATTTTATCCTAATTACTCGCAGACAGATTGGAATGGAGGCCGTTTTATTACGATTCGCAACCAAGATCATAGTAAAGAACTTGTAGTAGTGTATAACCCAAATGCACAACAACGTATATTTGAATACACCTTCAACAACCAACACTCCAATTATTTCATAAATAGTAAGAGTTACAACACGACTCCTTCATTTAATGCATCAACCGGGAAAATTACTGTTCCTGCTCACAGCTATGTAGTTATCTCCAATATGGCTGATCCTACCGGAGTTGAAGATGTGATATCGGATGATAAAAATTCAGGTAAAATCACTATATTCCCAAATCCTGCTGCAGACTATGTGCAGATAGCAAGTGATGCCGTGAGCGCGGTAGAAATCTTCTCGCTTAGTGGTGGATTGGTGCTACGTTCCACAGACTCCAATAGTGTTGATGTTTCTAATCTTGTGCAAGGTACATATTTAATGAGAATCACCGCAGATGGAATCGTTTACACACAAAAACTGTTGAAAAAATAGTTTTTATAAAGATTTTAAAGTATTTGCGAGGCTATCCATATCAAGGGTAGCCTCCATTTGATTTTAAATGATAAAAAAGGGCATTTAATACTTAAAAAGTTTGATAATTGCTATTTGTAGGTGCTTGATTTAACACGAGATAAATAAATTGTTAAATCAAATATAATGAATGGGGAAAATAGGTATATGGGCGTGGATTCCATTAGGAAAT
>CAZYEO010000045.1:7503-17501 GCA_964646495.1 uncultured Muribaculaceae bacterium | reverse complement strand
AAAAAAATCAGAGTTGCGTTGGGCGCAGTTTTTCTGATTATTATTACATCTCTGTTCCTTGATTTTACAGGAACATTACATGAATGGCTTGGTTGGATGGTAAAAATTCAATTTATACCTGCATTTTTTGCATTGAATTTTGGTGTGATTGCATTACTGATTATTCTCACTATATTGTTTGGTCGCATATATTGCTCAATTATCTGTCCGTTAGGCGTTTTTCAAGATTTTATTTCTAATATGAATCGAGCAAAAAAACGGTTCACATATTCTCCCGCTAAAGTGATATTGAGAGTTATCGTGCTTGGAGCATTTATAGTGGCTTTTGTGGTGGGTATCGGATCGTTTGTGGCTTTGCTTGACCCCTATAGTGCATATGGAAGAATAGTTTCTTCTATTCTATCCCCATTATACCAATGGATTAATAATATTTTAGCATATTTTGCCGAACGGTTTGACAGTTATATGTTTTATGATGTTGATGTATGGGTAAAAAGTGTAGGGATATTAATAATCGCTATTCTTACATTAGTGATAATCTGGGTATTAGCATGGAGAGGAGGACGAACATATTGTAATACTGTATGCCCAGTAGGCACTATATTGGGTTATTTGTCAAAAATTTCGATATTTAAAGTTCGTATTGATACTAATAAATGTAATAAATGTGGACTTTGTGCCAGAAATTGTAAAGCATCATGCATTGATTCAAAATCGCATAAAATTGATTATTCGAGATGTGTTACATGCTTTAATTGTATTAATGTATGTAGCTCACATGCTATTAGATATCTTCCGATAATGAAAAAAGAGAATAAAATCGTAATCGAAAATACTCGTTCAAATCAAATAGATGCAACAAGACGTAATATGCTATCTGTTGTAGGTACTTTATTTCTTGCAAAAACAATATACGCAAAAGGAAAAACAGTGGATGGAGGACTTGCGTTCATTGAAGATAAAAAGATTCCTCAACGGTCTACGCGCATCGTTCCTCCCGGTGCAATAGGTATAAATAATTTCACAAAAAGGTGTACCGGATGTCAATTGTGTGTATCGGTATGCCCTAATCAGGTTTTAAGGCCATCTTCAGATATAGTAGATTTCATGCAACCTGAAGTGTCATATGAACGAGGATATTGTAGACCTGAATGTACTAAATGCTCGGAGGTTTGCCCCTCGGGAGCTATAAAGGCAATAACTCGCAAAGATAAATCATCTACGCAAATAGGTCACGCTGTGTGGATTGAGAAAAACTGTGTTGTTATAAATGATCATGTGCATTGCGGGAATTGTGCATCGCATTGCCCAACAGGAGCAATAATTATGGTGGATAAAGCCGGGGATGAAAAAGATACAGAATCTTTGAAAATTCCAATAGTAAATGTGGAACGCTGCATTGGATGTGGTGCTTGTGAGAATTTATGTCCGGCACGTCCATTTAGTGCAATATATGTAGAAGGGCATTACGTACATAGAACAATATAAATTAATCTGTCATGGCTGATATAAATAAAAACATAAACCGTAGAAACTTCCTAAAATTGGTAGGTATAGGTTCTGCATCGGCAACAGCAGCCGGTTTGATAGGGTGTAGTAGCAATGAATTAAGGAGGGGTGGCGTAGCATTAGGCAAAATACCGACCGACAAGATGACATACCGCACGAATCCTTCAACTCACGATAAAGTTTCAATATTGGGCTATGGATGCATGCGACTTCCTACGATGTCAAATGATGATGAAAGCAATAGAACGGAAGTCATAGATCAGGAAATGGTAAATAAATCAGTTGATTATGCCATAACACATGGCGTAAATTATTTTGATACATCACCGGCATATTGTAAAGGAAAATCTGAAGAATCGATGGGTATTGCTTTGAGTCATTATCCCAGGGATAAATATTTTATAGCTACAAAAATGTCTAATTTTGCTAAAAGGACATGGAGTAGAGAGGCTTCAATTGCTATATACAACAATTCATTTAAGAATTTGCAGGTAGACTATATAGATTATATGTTGTTGCATGCAGTAGGTATGGGGGATGGAATGCCTGAATTTGAATCAAGATATATTAATAATGGAATACTCGATTTCCTTTTAGAAGAACGGGAAGCCGGTAGAATACGTAATTTAGGATTTTCATATCATGGAGATATAAAGGTATTTGATTATCTTCTTTCACGTCATGATGAATATAAGTGGGATTTTGTTCAAATTCAGTTGAATTACATGGATTGGAAATATGCTAAAGAGACAAACCCTATAAATACTAATGCCGAGTATCTATATCAAGAACTTCATAAAAAAAATATTCCCGCAATAATAATGGAGCCATTGTTGGGGGGAAGATTATCGACTGTCCCCGATCATATTGTGGAACGCCTAAAGAAAAAACGACCAAATGATAGTGTTGCTTCGTGGGCTTTCCGTTTTGCCGCATCATTTCCAGATGTATTGACGGTATTAAGTGGCATGACATATATGGAGCATTTGGAAGATAATCTACGCACATATTCACCTCTTATTCCTTTGAATGATGAGGATAGAGTATATCTTGAGGATACAGCAAAGTTGATATTGACTTATCCTACAATTCCATGTAATGATTGTAAATACTGTATGCCATGCCCTTATGGAGTTGATATTCCATCAATCTTTGTACATTATAATAAATGTGTAAATGATGGCAATGTTGCGAGTGAAGTATCATCGAAGAGTTATAGGAAGGAACGCCGTGCATTTCTTGTGGGATACGATCGAAGTGTCCCTAAACTGCGTCAAGCAAGCCATTGTATTGGGTGTAACCAATGCTTGAAACATTGTCCTCAGACAATTAATATACCGGAAGAATTAGGTAAAATTGATAAATTTGTAGAGCATCTTAAACAAAATACTTAGAAATGAATAATCTGATTGACATTCTACATACTGGAAATTTCTCTTGTGTGATTGCAAATGGAGATGACATTCGCACATTCACTCGTCGTGGAGTCGCCGATATATACTATTTGCTTAATTGTGAACCTGAATTTTTACAAAATGCATCTTTAGCCGATAAAATAATAGGTAAAGGTGTAGCCGCTTTAATGATTGATGGTGGGGTAAAAAAGGTTTATGCAGATATATTAAGTCAATCTGCTTTGAATTTATTTAGAATGAATAATATTGAAATCCAATATGCGGAATTGGTTCATCATATAAAAAATAGGGATAAATCGGATTGGTGCCCACTTGAAAAAAGTTGTAAGGATACCGATTCCTTACTATCTATAAGGAAAATTATTGATATTTTTATAAAGAAAATGAGTAATAACAATTTAAAATAAATATAATGCAAACTACAACATTAAAACTCTATTCATTGGGCTATTCGCAGGTGAAAACATATATTATCGCACTGATATTTATTGTGGGCAATTTACTATTACCGCAGATTGTGCATATTATACCTCAAGGTGGACTTATTTTCCTTCCGATCTATTTTTTTACTCTTATTGCAGCATATAAATATGGTTGGAAAGTAGGATTGATAACAGCAATATTATCACCAATTGCTAATTATGTACTGTTTGGAATGCCTGCATTGGCAATTCTACCGGCAATACTTATTAAATCTGTTTTACTCTCATTTTTAGCCGCATTTGCAGCTCACAAATTCAAGCGAGTCTCCTTGTTAATAATTGCAATTGTGATATTATCGTATCAAATAATCGGTACACTATTTGAATGGGCAATTGCAGGTGATTTTCTAATAGCAATTCAAGATTTTCGGATTGGTATACCCGGAATGCTCATACAATTGGTTGGGGGCTATTACGTTATTAAACATTTAGATAAAATTAGATAAAATACATATATTTGTAAATATTGATAAGCTCCTCATGTTTTATTTGAACAAATGAGAGCTTGAAGAATCAATTTGGCAGTTGCAATATGATAATCTGCGTCTAAAACCAGGTTTTAGTTTTGATTTTTCTATCAATTGCATTATCTTTGTTTGCTAAATTAAAATTTTGATAATAGACTATTAATGGAACTCCTAATAAATGCAATATTACATGGGCTGGCAATCGGTGCGCTTATATCGGCGCCAATGGGTCCAATTGGAGTTCTATGTGTCCAACGTACGCTTGACAAGGGTAGGTGGTCTGGTTTTTTTACCGGAATAGGAGCTGCTTTTTCAGATTTGATTTATTGCTTGCTCACGGGGCTTGGGATGTCTTTTGTAATTGAATTTATTAAGACAAATCAGAATATTCTACAAGTGCTGGGAAGTATCGTTTTGGTGGTATTCGGTATATATTTAATAAAGAAAAATCCGGCAGGTGCCCTTAAAGCTCCCACTGAAAAGAAAAACACATATACTCAAGATACAATCACTGGGTTTCTTTTTACATTTTCCAACCCCTTGATTTTATTTCTCATAATAGGACTTTTCGCTCGCTTTAACTTCTTAACCCCCGAAATGACATGGATTCATTATATAACGGGATTTGTGTTTATATTTGCAGGGGCTATTTTATGGTGGTTTTTCGTTACTTACTTTGTAAATTCAGTAAGAGCACATTTCAATTTAAGAAGTATGTGGCTTGTAAACAGAATAATAGGAGTGGTAGTGATTGTGATGTCAATAGTCGGATTTGTAATGGGAATAAAGGATTATATACTTAATATAAATGGATAATTCTGAATCAAAAACGATTGAAATAAGGCTCATAGATTCTCTTGACGAAATGTCGATGGATATGGTGAGTGATTTTTTGGAACAAGAGGTAGAGAAAAACAGTATAGATTGCCGTAATTGGGCAGATAAATTTCCATATCATCCGATCACTGTTTTTACAATGGCTTATTCTAAAAAATATATTTATGTAGATTTTTTTGTACGTGGAAATTATTTACGTGCCGAGAATTATATTAATAATTCGCCTGTGAGCGAGGATAGCTGTGTGGAATTTTTCTTAACGACACCAGGGAGTAAAGAGTATTGGAACTTTGAATTTAATTGTATAGGTACGATAAATGCTTCTCATCGTGAGCACCGAGAGAATCCAATCCGTCTCACTGACGATCAATTGGCATCAATAAAACGTTATGCCTCATGTGGTACTCGTCCATTTCAAGAAGTAGAAGGATTATTTGCTTGGAATCTTGTGGTAGCGATACCATTAGATTTAATAGGAATTGATATATCGCATACCCCTATAAGATTAAAAGGTAATTTATATAAATGTGGTTCAAAAACAGGGTTACCACATTATTTGAGTTGGTCTCCGATTCTCACTGAAAATCCTGATTTTCATCGTCCTGATTTTTTTGGTGATATAATACTTAAATAAAAATGAACGGTGTCTGTAATTTATATATACAGGCACCGTTCGCTTTATTATTATAAAGTCGCACTTTTTTAATCAAATACCTTATCCCAGTCTTTCCACACTACCTCGTATCCTAATTCTTTGATCTCATCTGATACTTCTGCAGGAGTGCGATCATCACTTACCGTAAATTGTTCCAATGCCTCGGGGGTGCTAACGTATCCACCGGGTTCTGTCTTGCTCCCTGCACTCATCGAAGTCACTCCGAGTTTCATCATATTGGCTCTAAACACTGGATTTTCACGTGTGGAATATGATATATCTACATCATGATCGAAAATGCGGAATGCAAATGTTAGCTGTGCTAATTCCTTATCTGACATTACGACATTGGGTTGAAAATGTCCTTCAGCAGGTCGCATTCGCGGAAAATTAACTGAATATCGGGTTTTCCAATAATGTTTTTGCAAATATCTGAGATGATGAGCCATCATTACAACGTCTGTGCGCCAATCTTCCAATCCGATAAGTACACCCATTCCTATTTTATGTACTCCGGCAGCTCCCATGCGGTCGTAACCGTTTAATCTCCACTCAAATATTGACTTCATGCCACGTGGATGGTACACTTTATATCGTTCCTTATGATATGTTTCTTGAAAACAAACCACTCCATTAAGCCCCGAATATGTAAGTCTTCGATAATCCTCTTCTTTAAGTGGCATTACCTCAATAGATAAATTATTGAAATATGGGCGGCATACTTTTAATGATTTTTCAAGATAATCTACTCCTGCCACCGACGGATATTCGCCGGTAACCAAGAGTAAATTTTCAAACGGACCTAATTTGCGAATTGCCTTGCACTCATCTTCTATTTGATTCATAGAAAGGGTGGTTCGTTTGATATTGTTATGATAATTAAAACCGCAATAAACACATTGGTTTGTACATGCATTGCTTAAATATAAAGGGATGTACATCCCTATGGTTTTACCGAAACGTTCTTGTGTGTAACGCTGAGATAATTGCGCCATCTGTTCAATATATGGGATGGCTGCCGGTGAGATTAAAGCCATAAAATCATCAACAGTAAGATTCTCCTTACCCAAGGCTTTCTCCACATCCAAAGTTGTTTTAGAGGCGATGGCAGCAGTAGTCTCGTCCCATTTATATTTCTCTAATTCTTCTGAAAACATTATTATAATGTATTTATTTTTGTTGGTCGCATATTTCTTTGGTGATTGATTGAGAAATTCTCATTGCGCAAAAATTAGGACCACACATGGTACAGAATTTATCGTCATCATTGTGGCTTTCTACATAATATTGGCGCGCTCTCGCCGGGTCAAGTGATAAATTGAATTGATCCTTCCAACGGAAATCATAACGAGCTTTGCTCATCGCATTATCGCGAATTTCAGCTCCTGGATGACCTTTCGCAATATCAGCTGCATGTGCGGCTATCTTATATGCAATTACACCATTGCGCACATCTTCGAGATTTGGTAGGGCAAGATGTTCTTTGGGGGTTACATAGCATATCATTGCAGTACCATACCATGCAATTTGTGCTGCACCGATTGCCGAGGTTATGTGGTCGTAGCCGGGAGCTATATCAGTGGTAAGCGGACCGAGTGTGTAGAATGGAGCTTCATGACACGATGATAGTTGTCGATCCATATTCTCTTTGATTTTGTGCATCGGAACGTGTCCCGGACCCTCAATTATTACTTGTACATCATGTTCCCATGCAATTTTTGTGAGTTCGCCAAGAACATCGAGTTCTAAAAATTGAGAGCGATCATTAGCATCGTGAATCGATCCGGGGCGAAGTCCATCTCCCAACGATACTGCCACATCATATTTATTTAATATTTCGCATATCTCAGCAAATCGAGTGTATAAGAAACTTTCTTGATTATGGAGTACGCACCATTGTGTCATAATACTGCCTCCGCGTGACACAATTCCTGTAAGTCGTTCATCGATGAGATCCGCATGAGCCTTGAGGACCCCGGCATGAATAGTAAAATAATCTACCCCTTGTTCGCACTGTTCTATGAGAGTATCACGATATATTTCCCAAGTGAGATCACGCACTCTGCCATTTACTTTCTCAAGAGCTTGATATATAGGTACAGTCCCCATCGGAACAGGACAATTGCGGATAATCCATTCGCGAGTTTCATGAATATTGTCGCCTGTTGAAAGATCCATAAGTGTATCTCCACCCCAATAACAGCTCCAAACAGCTTTGTTTACTTCTTCTTCTATCCCCGATGACAGAGCCGAATTTCCAATGTTAGTGTTGAGTTTAACAAGAAAATTACGCCCTATAATCATTGGCTCAGCTTCTGGGTGATTTATGTTGGCAGGAATAATGGCACGTCCGGCAGCAATTTCATCTCTTACAAATTCCGGAGTAATATGCGATTTAATACCTTTGGATTCATTATTCATATTTTCACGTATCGCCACATATTCCATTTCAGCTGTAATCACTCCGGCACGAGCATAAGCCATCTGAGTGATTTTTTTCCCCTCAATAGCCTTTCGGGGAGCATAATGAGTCCCAAATCTAATGGCATCAAGAGATTTATCATTCAGACGTTGCTGTCCATATGCAGATGTAATAGAATTAAGCTGTTCGGTGTCATTTCGTTGTGCAATCCATTGTTCGCGAATGCGAGGTATTCCTACGTTAATATCTATTTTATAATCGGGATCAGTAAACACACCGCTTGTATCATACACATATACATCGTCATTGGGTATATAATCTTTATCGCCGGCTTTAGTTATTTTTACGGTAGGTGTTAATGATACCTTGCGCATTGGTACAGATATAGGAAATCTGTCACCTTTAATATATATTTTTTCCGACCCTGGATAAGAGTCTACTTTCATGAAGTTTATTTCCATTTTGAGATATTTTAGTATAAAAATGATGTTAATGGGCTACTTGCCTGTGCACATCGAGATTGGCTCCCAAGTCCGGCAATATATGCGCGCCTGCCAGCTTCTACGCCAAGTTTAAATGCCGTAGCCATTGCAACAGGATCATTTGCAATTGCAATTGCGGTGTTTACCAGGCAAGCATCTGCTCCCATTTCCATAGCCTCGGCTGCATGAGATGGTGCTCCAATTCCGGCATCGACTACTACGGGTACATTACTTTGTTCAATTATAATTTCAAGTAAGTCACGAGTTTTTAGCCCTTTATTTGTACCTATAGGTGCGCCAAGAGGCATCACAGCCGAAGTCCCAACATCCTCAAGACGTTTACACAATACCGGATCGGCTTGGATATATGGTAATACTATAAATCCGAGTTTAGCCAACTCTTCTGTTGCTTTAAGGGTTTCTATAGGGTCGGGGAGTAGATATTTTGGATCGGGATGAATTTCTAATTTTATAAAATCAGTGCCAAAGCAATCGCGAGCAAGTTGAGCCGCAAGAACAGCTTCCTTGGCATCTCTCACCCCAGATGTGTTGGGTAAAAATTGTACTTTCTCTCTGTTGATATGATGTAGCATATCATCATCATCTCCATTTTCGAGATCGATTCGTTTCATTGCTACAGTAATCATTTCTGATTCGGATGCTAATATTGCATTAAGCATAAGTTGGTTGGAAGAGAATTTGCCTGTTCCGACAAAAAGACGGGAGGAAAACTCTCTATTTCCGATTTTAAGAATATCCATTCTATATAATTTTTTATTTAGCTTCTAATTTTTTACTTCTTTCTTCTATGATTCTTTCGAGAATAGTAATCATCTTTTTAGTCTCATTAGTAGGATCTGATGAATTTATGATGCTTCCCGATACTGCTACACCATTAATTCCAGTATTCATAAGAGATTGAATATCGTCATATTCAATTCCTCCTATTGCTACTGTGGGTATTTTAATACCCTCCTTCATGCAATTCATCATTATTGATTCATAACCTTCGATTCCAAGAATGGGGCTGAGATTGTCTTTTGTCGATGTAAAGCGGAATGGACCGAGTCCAATATAATCGATATCCATTGTGGAGTAGTGTTTTATATCATCAAAAGTATTGGCAGTCACACCGATTATATATTCTTCTCCGAGGATCTTGCGAGCTTCCATTGGAGGCATATCATTTTTGCCAAGATGCACGCCATCAAGCTCCAATTCTTTTGCAATTTCTACCATGTCATCAATAATTAATATTGCTTCATGTGCAGAGCATATTGGTTTCAGTTCCCTTGCAATCTCTCTTGCCTTATCGTATGATATATCTTTAAGACGAAGTTGGATCCATTTACATCCTCCATCAAGTACTAATTTCACCTCTTCGAGGAGCGAAAATTTAGAACTTGTATTAGTTATGAATTGCAGCATAATCTATTATATTTATTTATTGTATTTATTCTGATTGTTAAATCATTGATACTCGTTGCTGAGAATATGTATCCTAAAAATGCAGCTCCAAGAAATCCTGTTGTGTGTAGTTCCGGAAGTTTTTCGGGTATCACACCCCCTAATGCTATAACATCGGAAAGATATTCACGTTCAAGCTCGTTGATATTGAATTTTGAAAAATAACCATCTTTTGAAATACTGTCATATATGGGACTTAGAAATTTATATTCGTATTTGTATTCTGCATTTGTAAGCTCTGCAATAGAGTGGCATGATTTGC
>CAZYEO010000045.1:0-7493 GCA_964646495.1 uncultured Muribaculaceae bacterium | reverse complement strand
TTATAATTTATTGGAGTGTAGGGAACTCGTTTATTAAGATGAACGCCTCCAAGAGAATATTCAGTAGCGAGTTCAAAACAACTATGTAGTTTTAATCTCGAATGGAATTTCGCATCGATTTGTGTAATTAAATTACGTATTTCTTGTATAGATGCCATTGGTTTTCGTATATGAACGTAATCAATTCCATTTTCAAGGATATACTCAATGAACTCAACTTCAGAAGAGAAATTAGATTCGGGTGTGATAGCAATCAACTTCATAATTAACCACCGTAAAAAGCTTTGATAATCATTATTTTGTCGCCATCTCTAAGTATTGTAGTACTTCTATCTTGAGCTGAAACTACTTTGTCGTTAAGTGCCACAGCATAAAGGCTGGGAAGATTCTTTATTTCACTGATAATTTCATCCAATGACTTTTGAGAATCCTTTATTTCGGTTTCTTTATTATTTATAAAAATCTTCATATTGTTTTGTATATAGTTTTAATTTTCATTGGTTCGGGATTAAACTGATGATTCATAGCTCCATGTCCTGCACCAATATTAGTATCAGATCCGGCAATAAGAGCATCAGTAAGATATGATTTAGCACTTTCAACTGCCAAGTGTAAAGGTTGTCCCAACGCTAAATATGCAGTTATAGCCGAAGACAGCGTACATCCTGTACCATGAGTATTTCTCGTTTTAATGGCTTTGGCATTTAGAATGAGTGGCTTTTCCCCAGTCTTAAATAAATAATCAGTCATAGTATCGCTTTCAAAATGTCCCCCTTTTATTAATACTGATTTGGCTCCCATAGCCAAAATGTGCATAGCTGTTTGCTCTACTTTGGCATAAGAATCTATTTTGATTCCGCTTATCAGTTCCGCTTCATGTTTATTGGGTGTAACGATAGTAGATAATGGAATCAACCGAGATATAAGAGTTTCGATAGCATTGTCTGCCATTAATTTGCTACCGGAAGTAGATATCATAACAGGATCAAGTACTATGAATTTGGGCTTGTATTTTTCGAGAGATTCTGCTACTGTGATTATAATATTGGCATCAAATAGCATTCCTATTTTTACGGCATCGGGAGGTATATCTGTGAATATGGCATCGATTTGTGCTTTTACTATTGAAGGATCAATACCTTGAATATCAGAAACTCCAAGAGTATTTTGTGCGGTGATTGCAGTAATAGCTGTCATTCCAAATACACCTAAAGCAGAAAATGTTTTTAAATCAGCTTGTATTCCGGCTCCTCCACTGCTATCGGATCCTGCTATTGATAATGTTGTGGGATAGGTTATGGTTGTCATCTCCTTTATTTATAAATAGTGTAAAAACATAAAACAAAGGATATATTACTTCATATTGAAGTACGAGGAGAAACAATTCCTACGCCAGTGCTATCTGGATCAGGTGGTTAGGGTATAATCTCAGCCATCGTAGTTTCGAAGGCACCCCTTTGTTTGTTGAAAATATAAGCATAAAATTAATCATTGAGGCAATGTGGGGAAATAAATTTAAAGAATGATAGGAAATTCTTCACCAATTGAAATATTATGTTTATTAAAGTCCATTGCAGGAACCATAAAAGCTACATAAAGAATGTTGGCATTTGAATGTAATTTATATTCAGATCCAAATTTTTTATTAGATAATTTTGTATTGTTTTTATAATGATCAAGTAGTAATTTCAATAAATTGTTAATAGCTCCAGTATCGCCTTTTGCTATATCAAACGATTCGGAGTATGCCCCATATTTTTGACTTCTACGATTTTTAGAGTGATCGCATACTTTACCAATGTAAAAATTGGTACAGTTTGTTTCTATCAAGAACCTGTCAATGGAATTAATAATAAATTGTATTTTATCTTTCATGTCTATGAAATAAAATTATAAAGGATACGATTTTAAAATTAATAAGCGTGGATACTATTGCCAATTATCGGGTCGGAGGCTCTAGACTGCCTTTGGATGGATAATAAACAATAGCCCACGCCAACCATTAATAGTCTTAAGAGACTAACATATAGCAGACGTGAGCGTTCATGTCTATTATCCCCACCCATTGAAATTGTCTAGATTTCCGACTCGGGATAATATCTTTTAACGCTCGAAATTTAAAATTACACTACAACGAATATTACATCTCTATGCTCTATTCGTTTGTTATGACAAAGGTATATATATTTATGCTAAATATACCAATACGCATGATTAATTTTATATGATATTATAAGTGAGATTGTCTTGAAATAACTTAATTTTAATTATTTGTATGTTATATTACTTAAGTTGTTAATTTTAGGTATGATTATTCTTTCGGATTCGTATTAATAATAAAACTTTTATCGGGAGATACTTATTTTATTAAATTAATCAATTTCTTTTGGTTAATTATGTTATAGGTGTTTTTATCGGATATAATAGCTCCGTCTTCTGCCAGCTGACCTATTGCACGAGAGAGAGCAGGGCGCGTTACGCCAAACATATCCGCCAAATCTTGATGTGTGTGTGAAATAGTAAAACTTGGAGAACGATGTGCTTGCATTTGTTCGACGAGATAGCTTGCTAATTTGCTCTTTATTGTCCCAAAGCGCAATAAACGCACTCGATCTGAAAGGAATTTGCTACGGTCGGATATACTACGTATAAAATTTTGTAGTACACGAATATCACGTTGTAATATTTCTGTGAGGTCATACCGTTTTATGGATATAATTTCAACCTCAGTAAGTGCAACGACATCTACAGGAAGACGATTATCACTTGCAAATAGAATTGCAGGTGCAATGGCTCGAGGATATCCAATCTCTTCAATTACCATGCGATCGCCAGCCACATTGGTCATTTCTCCACGCACAATGCCACTCGAAACAATGAGCAATGATTGATATTTATCACCTTGAAATACAATTATATCCCCTGTCGAATATTGTCGTATTCGGCATTTGTTATCCAATAACTGGAATATTTCTTCGTTTTCTAACCCAATAAAGATGGGGCATTTTGAAATTGCATTCATATTGCAAATATAATTATTATTTCATCGGATGTAACATTTGGTACATACATATAATAATATGAGTATATAATTTTGCAGAAAAGAAGATGAAAAATGAAAAGAACAATAATAAAAATAGACGAAGAACTTTGCAATGGTTGTGGAGCATGTGTAACCGGATGTCACGAAGGTGCACTTCAACTTATTGATGGCAAAGCAGTGATGATAAGCGACCTTTATTGTGACGGACTTGGTGCGTGTATAGGAGAGTGTCCTGTGGGTGCAATAGAGTTGGAAGAGAGGGAAGCACAACCATATAGTGAAGAGGCTGTTATGGCGCGACTCATACCCAAAGGTGAAAAAATAATTAGAGCCCACCTTAATCACCTCAAAGAACATGGAGAAATATCATTATATAAACAAGGTGTAGATTATTTGAAACATAATAATATATTTATGGATTTAGATGTAGAGAAACCTCTTGGTTGTGGTTGCCCCGGTTCTATGGCACGAAACTTTAATAAATCGGAGATGTCGTATGCTCCTAATTTACCTCAACCTTCACAGCTCCAACACTTTCCAGTGCAATTACATTTATTAAACCCCGTATCGACTTTTGTAGAGGGAGCAGATTTGTTGTTGGCAGCCGATTGTACTGCGTTTGCAAGTGGAGACTTTCATAATCGTTTTCTTCGAGGAAAAACTCTTGCAATTGGTTGTCCAAAACTTGATTCACGTACAGAAGTTTATGTGGAAAAATTAGTTCAAATGATCGATCATGCAAAAATCAATACCCTTACGGTATTAATAATGGAAGTTCCTTGCTGTAGCGGATTACTCAAAATTGCACAAATTGCACGAGAAAAAGCCGAAAGAAATATCCCGCTAAAGCTCATTGTTTTATCGGTACAAGGTGATTTAATTAAAGAAAATTGGATGTAAAATTATTAAATACAATAAATTATGAGCATGTTTTGTTATCAATGTCAAGAGGCAGCCGGAGGTAAAGGTTGCACAATTAAGGGAGTTTGTGGAAAAGAATCTTCGACATCGGCTCTCATGGATTCGTTGCTATACATTGTGCGTGGGATAGCAATTGTTAATTCTATATTGCGTGAGAAAAAGTGTGCAGATGTAAGTGCAAGTCGCTTCGTGCTCGATGGTCTGTTTTGCACTATTACTAATGCAAATTTTGATGATAGCGCTATCCAGGAGCGTATCGATCGTGCCAAAATATTACGCAAGAATCTCATCGATATGGCTATAAAAACAGGGGTGCAATTACCGGATGCAGATGAGTTGAGAGAAAAACCAGAAAATCCGGTTGGTGTTTTAGCCGAAAAAAATGAAGATTTACGCTCGTTAAAACAATTAGCTCTTTATGGCGTAAAGGGAGCTGCTGCGTATGTAGAGCATGCTCTCAATCTTGGGTATGAAGACACCTCTTTATATGAATTGATAGAGTATGCTCTTGCTCAAATTTCTCGTAGAGATATGACAGCAGAAGAAGCGACAGCCTTAGTATTGAAAGTAGGTGAATGCGGTGCTCAAGCAATGTCATTGCTTGACAAAGCCAATACTACAACTTATGGTAATCCTGAAATTACCAAAGTGAATATAGGCGTAGGGAAAAGACCCGGCATTCTTGTGAGTGGTCATGATCTTAAAGATCTTGAGGAATTGCTGGAGCAAAGTGTGGATAAAGGTGTAGATATATACACTCATAGCGAAATGCTCCCGGCTCACTATTATCCGGCATTTAAGAAATATAGTCATTTTGTGGGTAACTATGGAAATGCTTGGTGGAAACAAAGAGAAGAATTTGAAGCATTCAACGGAGTCATCTTATTTACAACAAATTGTATAGTTCCACCGATGAAAAATGCTTCGTATGCCGATCGTATATACACTACAGGTTCATCCGGACTTGCCGGTGCCAAACACATTGATAATCGTCCAGATGGTGGGCATAAAGATTTTTCCGAAATAATAGATCATGCACTCAAATGCAAAGCTCCTAAAGAGATCGAAAATGGTGAGATTGTAGGTGGTTTTGCACACGCACAAGTAATAGCATTGGCAGACAAGGTGATAGAAGCTGTGAAATCGGGGGCGATACGCAAATTTGTAGTTATGGCTGGGTGTGATGGACGCATGAAATCACGTGGTTATTATACCGACTTTGCAGCGCAATTACCAAAGGATAATGTAATCTTAACTGCCGGCTGCGCTAAATATCGCTACAACAAGTTACAACTTGGAGATATTGGCGGAATTCCTCGGGTTCTGGATGCAGGGCAATGCAACGATAGCTATTCATTGGTTCTCATTGCACTTGCACTACGTGATGCCTTTGGCTTAAAGGATGTTAATGATCTTCCGATTGTGTATAATATTGCATGGTACGAGCAGAAAGCCGTTATAGTGCTATTGGCGCTACTTTCGCTTGGGGTAAAGAATATTCACCTTGGACCTACACTACCGGCATTCCTTTCTCCAAATATTATCAATGTTTTAGTAGAGAATTTTGGTATCAGTGGAATTTCTACCGTAGATGAGGATATGAAGCATTGGATTGCTTGATATGAAGTTATGATAAATTCATTATTCATTGAATTTTCCCATATGATGTTTTTCTGAAATAATCTATATTCCAATTATATTCTATATCTTTGCAATGATTAAATTATTCATAATATGAAAAATATAACATTAAAATTAAGTGTATGTATAGTGATGATTTTATCACTATATTCATGTGGGGGAAACGGGACTAACAATGAAAAGCCGTCAAATGTTACAACTGAAGAGAAGAATACAGATGCTGACTCGAAAATTGTAAAAGAAGAGGGTAATTTACCAATTGTTGTTGATTTCTACGCCACGTGGTGTGGTCCATGCAAGGCATTATCTCCATTAGTTGAAAAAGCTGCTGAAAAATATGCCGGTAAAGTAGAATTTCACAAAGTGGATGTAGATCAAGAGGCAGAATTGTCACAAGAATATAATGTAGAGAGTCTTCCTACTCTAATTTATTTTGATTCCGAGGGAAACGAGATAGACCGTACGGTAGGATATATAGACGCCCAAGAATTAGATAGCCGGATACAACAGTTGATAAAATAATAATAAAAGCCTCTAAAAGAGGCTTTTATTATTATTGGCGAGCTATTGATACACGCACTTTCTTATTTTTGATCTTATGAGAGCTGATTATTTTAATTATATCATCAACCTTATCGGATGGAACACCTACAAGTGCGTAATGATCTTTTAAATCAATGGCGCCTATCTCTTCTGATTTTAACTCAGTATGGCTCAATATAAATCCAACAATATCACCTTTAGATATTTTTTCTTTTTTTCCTGCCTGAAAATATATAGATTTCCATTTGGGTGAAAAATTTGGAGTCAAGTTTCTATTAAGCTCTTTTTGATAATCAAATTCTATATATTCTGGAATTTTTTCTTCAGGTGCTGTTATAACAAATATTTCGCCAGATGCTGAGATACGAGCTGAACGTCCGTTTCTATGTGTAAAAGTTTCACCGGTTGTAGGAATATGATAATGAATGATATTAGACACCTCTGCAATATCCAATCCTCTCGATCCTAAATCGGTAGTCACCAATATCATGAACGATCCATTATTGAAAAGTGCAATAGCCTTTTCTCGTTCGGTTTGATCCATGCCACCGTGATATAGACCTACTGAAATATCTTTTTTATTTAAATAATCAAATATTCGTTCAACCGATTCGCGATGATTAGCAAATATAATAGTCCTTTCTTGGGATATATTTCCTAAAAGGGAATATAACGCTTCAAGTTTATCTTTCCCTTCAGATTCTACATTCCATATTTTTAGTCGTTCACGCAAATTAGCATTGTCAGAAAGAAAATCATGAGTAATAAGGTTGCGTAATTTTATAAATTCAGGCATTTCATTAATTGCAGTTGCCGATGTGAGAATAGTCATAGCTACATTCGGAACTTTTTTGATTATTTTCTTCATCTCTTCGTGGAATCCTAATTCAAGAGATTTATCAAATTCATCAAGTACAAGAATGCGAGTAGAATAGATATCAATATTATGCCTATTTATATGATCAACGAGCCGCCCCGGGGTACTTACGATAATATCGGGGGTTACTGAAAGTGATTGTTTCTCATCGAGGACATTATGTCCGCCATAGCACACAGTAACCTTATACCCAGTACTCATAGCTCTGATAACATTATCGATTTGGATTACTAATTCCCTTGAGGGTGCAATAACAATGGCTTGTACTTTTCCGGTAGAATCCTTCATTGCTTTCAACATCGGCATAATAAAAGCCAATGTTTTTCCAGATCCTGTGGGAGATAGGAGCATTATATCACTATTGTTTGGAGTTTGTTTCAATACTTGAATCTGCATAGGATTGAGCTGCTCAATACCTAATTTTGATTTCACTGCTTCTAATATCTCTTTTTTTTTCATTAGTAATGG
>CAZYEO010000044.1:0-17885 GCA_964646495.1 uncultured Muribaculaceae bacterium | reverse complement strand
TAATTCGTACAAAACATTTGTATATTCCGAAATACATTTGTATATTTGTATTGTAGTAAAATTTAAACAAAAAAAATTATGTACGAAAAGCTAACAACAGAGGAATTAGTTAATCTAATTCAAGTTACAGAACAAGAATTAAAAGCTTTCAATAGCTTATTAAAAAGGAAAAAAGTCAACTCGGAGGTTTGGGTCTCAATGATAGATATAAGGTTAAAAGACCTTTTCGAGTTGAAAAAAGAGATTCAAAAAAGAAAGTAACAATCAAGCCCCCTACGGGGGGCTCTAAATAAAATAATTATGGACTCAATAAAATTTGAACAAATCATTCTAGCCCTATCAACTGCAAATAGTGCTGACGCTCTTAATTCGGTTAATACAATGTTTTCCGATTCAGATGTTATGACCCCCCAGCAGGAAACGATTTTTGATGCAATCCTAACCCCTAAATTATCCGCTTCTCTTTCTAATGCTGATGACGTGATTACTCAAGCTCGAACACGTCTAAGCCTTGACCCAGTGAGCGAATATATTTCAATGTCTTATGTCGCAAAGCGGTTCTTTAATAAATCACGCAGTTGGCTTAATAATAAAATAAACGGACGCTCGGCAGATATTAGTAAGGAAGAATTAAATACATTGATAGCTGCTCTTAATACTATGTCAAAAGAATTAAGCGATACAGCCTTAAAACTATCGTGCTAAGGTTTAATTTTACTACACCGTTTGCATCTTGTATCGCGATGCAGGCAGTCCCGGAGCTTTACCGCTTCGGGATTTTTTTGTATTTTTTGCTTTTTGTTTTTGCCGTTTTAAATATTATGCTGATATTTATACTCAATTAACAACTCAATTGTCTATTTTATGGAAGTTAAATTAATTAAATCAGGTGAAATCGTTCATGTGGATCCTACTGGTGTAAAAAATGAATCTGGAGACGATTTGTATATATATGTAAAAGAGTCAAAGCCTATCATTTGTACGATAAAGGATTTTGATGTTATACAAACATCTTCGGGTAATTCTGATCAAAATAGAGAAATAGAGTATATCGAGGAACGTAAAGAAGATAATTCTGATTATTTAGATGCAAACAAGAATTCAAAAACAGACAGAAATATAATTTTTGCTTTGATTATTATTGCTGTCGTTGTAACGTTTATTGCCATTACTCAAAGACTTTGTAGTAATTCAGAATCAACAAAAATATTGCCAGATACGACAACAACTGCAAATATCGCGTTAGAAAAAGCTAAAATAGATTCGATTAATGAGATCAGACAAAAAGAAGTCGCAAAAAAGAGAGAGGAAACTATCATGAATTCGATTAAAATTACAAGTGCATATGTTTCACGCCCAAACTATGCTGATGGTTGTGATGT
This sequence comes from uncultured Muribaculaceae bacterium, assembly GCA_964646495.1. Lineage (GTDB taxonomy): Bacteria > Bacteroidota > Bacteroidia > Bacteroidales > Muribaculaceae > HGM05232. The sequence continues at coordinate 16,503 of CAZYEO010000044.1, read as the reverse complement.
CTATTTTTATTATAAAAATCTAAGTGATAAAACTATTAAATATTTAGTATGGGAGTCTTCATTTTTAAATGCAGTTGGAGATCATGTGAGATGTTCAATTAGAGATGAATTTCGGTTTAGAGGTAGAGATACCGGTCCTATTAAGAAAAACAAATCAGGAGGTGGCCTTTGGGATTGCGTTATTTATAATTCTACTGCTTCAAAGTTAGATTTGGAATCGGTTGAAATTGAGTATATGGATGGTTCTACTTTAATTCTATCCAAAGATGAAATAAAAAAAGTAAGGAAATGATATTAATTTAAAATTTATGGCAACCGTTTTAGTGTATTTAGATGGCTATTCATTTGTTATAATAAAATTTGATTTCAATAATCTTGCGATGTTAGAGCCTTAAATAACGTTAGCAACTCTTATTCGAGCCCGGACTTATAAAAAAATAATTAGTTTTTATTTTGCTGTTTCAAATATTATTCTCATATTTGCATCAGCTAATCACATCAGTGTAATCACTGCCGAATTGCAACGGTAATTGCTCAAATTTTATGGGCTTTTTTTATGCCCGATTGTAGCCAATATATGCGGCTGCCTTTCCTTATTCTTTTTGCTCTTCGGAGTGATTCTGATGTGTTTAGCGACGGGAAATGGCAGCCGTTTTACTGCCTTAAAGCTAAACACATCAGAAAATGAGAACAAATTCAATCATGGCACAACGTGCCAACGACACCACTGCAAACGTAGTGCTAACCTGGCTAAAAACAAACCGAGTGTCAATCTCCTATTACGCCTCGCTTGCATCGCTGTTATACTCAGCACTTGCCGTAGAAGCGGAGAATATCACGGGAGCTATCATCGCAATGGTGATCGCAATCGTTGGGGTAACTTTTAGTTGGAAAGGGGGCACAAAATGAATAAGGAATATCAAGCACAAATAATTACACTTATTGCGGAGCGCTTAGAAGTTCAAGATATGCTATCGGTTGCTCTTTTGCAATACATCAAGAATTACGAGCCTGTGCAATCGTTAGACGATGAAGGAGCTTTCCTTTTATCTTCTGACATAATTAGATATAATCTGAGCGATATTGTCGATATATCTATTAACGATATTAGCCGCTTAATGATTCATGCCGGGTTCTCAATTGCAATAGATTATGAAGATGATAATCAGCCCGGTTGGTTAGTTAAATATTCAAGATAAAACTAAGATATATTTTTTTCATGTGAATCCCGTTTGGCTGTGAAGTTAGGCGGGATTGTCTTTTTATAGGCAGACTAATTATTTTAATTTTGAGCATAATTGAAATAAAAAATGGCGGTTACTATCATATCTCCAATTGAACAATACATGTTTACATCAGAACTCCTAATGTTCCGATACAAGACTACAGCATCATCATCTACAGTATCGATTACTACTGAAGATAATCATACAATATTATCTTGTGCCTATACTCCGGATGAATCAGGGGTTGTAACGATATATGATCTCAATAAGATTCTTGAAGATAATATTGATGAATCTTTTGCGAAATTCAAATTCTTAATTGAAACAGATCCAGCCAGGACTATTTCAGTAATTAGGGCTACAATAGCTATAGACAATCAAGCGTGCACATTTATCGCAAATAATTTTCTTTCGTGCGCGGTTGGACCTAAAGAGATCTCATGTAATTCCCATGAAATATTGTCAATATTTCCTATTGCAGATTGCGATGTATCGGCTGAATGTACTTATTATTTTAATGGTAAACTGATAGATGCACATATTGATATAGTTACAATACCTAAAGCGGATTCTGTTATTCCGATTGTCGTTAGCCCTAATAGATTCATCGACAAATCTAAGGGTGACCTTATCGGATATACTATTAAAGCCGGAATTCGTGAGCAAAAATATTCTGTAATTCAGACCTTCAATAAGGATTGTGTTAATCTTATGTTTAAAAATTGTTTTGGCGCATGGGAAACTATTTCTCTTTCGGGATCTGTAAATCATGAACCTGAATATGTGAGATCAAGTGCTTATATTAATGCAACGTTGGTTAATTATGCTATCGAGGTTACCGACATATTTAAAGTCTCTACAGGTATTCTAAATAGAAATATCATACAAATGGCTCTCGATTTGGCTCGAAGCTCAGAGGTATATATATTAAAATCTGATGGTACGACAGGAGACAGATTAGTAATTACGGAATCTGACGCTAAATATAGTGACGATGATAACGCATTGACATCTTTTGTTTTTACATGCCGTTTAGCTTCAAGGATTTCTTCGAAATTGAGATTGCAAGAACCGGTTAATATTTTTGATAACAAATTTGATTTTACTTATGAATAACGTTATTCACTATAAAGATGCTTTGCTCCTGCTGGAATCAGGAATGGTATGCAATATTAAGGTGTGGAAATTGAGCACAGGAGATATAATTACATACAATCAAATTAAATGTGTTGGTAAACATTGGAGAGGTGGTACACATAGAATTAAACTGCCTCAAAGTGGGTTACTGCGAGAGTTTAGAGATGTGACGCTTTTCGAAATTAATGGAATGGAGGTGTATAGATGAATACAGATTATAACGTGGTATTCCCTAAAGGGGAAATATTCACAATAGGCAACAGCGTGCAATGTGCTATAGATATGGTTCAGGATAGCTCTGATATCATGGATCCTGGACACGATATAAAAGCACGACCAGTGCCGGGATATGAAACAAGATTCAAATTCATACCTTTTGGCGCTGACAATCAATTACCTTTCGCGATTATAGATATGATCGGGAATGACGAGATTATGGCACAGAATAAGCTATTCAATGTCCTAACATGCTACGGAAACGGAATACGATACAATGACATTGAAACGAATGAACGGAGTCGAGATCGCAAAATTAAAAAGTTCATGTTACAAAACAGCATGCCGGAGTTCTTCCTGGAACAGGCGACAGACATGAAATATTTTTATTTTTCCGTGGCTTGCATTATCCTAAATCGAGCAGGCACCGATATCATCCAGATTCGCCACAAAGAAGCCTGTTATTGTCGATTCGAGGAAGCGGACAAACTCGGCAGGATTAATCATGTATTTGTCGCTAATTGGCACGATTCGACTAAGCTAAAGAAAGAAAACATAGAAATCATCCAACTTCTGGACGAAAAGGATCCTCTTGGAAATTTAGAGGTGTTACTTGGTAAGGCGCCAGGGTATGACGGACTAACGAAAGTTCGCACTTCTGCGAGGAAATTTGCCATTGTCTGCAGAATGCCAACTCCTGGGAGCCGCTATTATCCTGTGCCTTACTACACTTCTATCTTTAGAGGAGATTGGTTCGATATTAAGAAATTAATCGGCAAAGGAAAAAAATCGAAGCTTAAGAATCATGCTTCAGTGAAGTATCAAGTAGAAGTGCATCGTGATTACTGGTTGAATCTGTGCTCGGATGAAGGATTGAGAGATCCAATAGAAATTGCTCAACGGATAAAAAAAGAAAAGGAGAACATTAAAAATTTTGTGTCGAGTATTGAAAACAGCGGTAAGGTATGGATAACAGGGTATTACATCGATCCATCTGGCAAAGAATGCAGAATGGTACGAGTCAATGTTATCGATTCGGGTAAAGAGGGTGGTGATTGGAGTGATGATATCCAAGAGGCGGCGAATATGACCTGCTACGGAGATAACATACACCCTAATTTAGTGGGCGCAACTCCCGGAAAATCACAATCGAATAATTCTGGAAGTGACAAGCGAGAATTATTTACACTCAAGCAATCGCTTGAAGTGGCTTTTCATGATATTATGGAAAAGGTGCATAATGTGATTATATATTTTAATGGTTGGGATGACATCGTGTATCCGGATATACCTATGATTACATTAACGACTTTAGATAAAGGAGGTGACGCAATCCAAACGAGCGCAAAAAATAAAATAATTAAATCTACATCGGATGATTAATATTACTAAAGATAAATTCGAATACTATGTGTTCTCGGCAACGAGTTCAAGTGCGGAAATATATGACATGATTGGTTCTGCTCTTTATGATGCAATGGGCTACTTGGAGCGAAATGTTATAGGATCTGCTGTCTATAATAGTTTAGAAACGGATTCGCTTCTCCTTACAAATTGCGAGAAATTCGTATGCCTAATGGCTTACAAGAATGCAATACCTTCGCTTGACTTGGTCTTAACGGCGACCGGGTTCGGCGTTGTGAGCAACCAGTCGGTTGCCCCTGCATCTGCCGAGCGTGTGCAAAAACTGATTGCAGCTATCGATTCTTCTTTGAGCGATTGCGAAGATAACATATATGATCTGCTTCGTGGAGATGCCCGATGGAGCTACACCAAAATAGCTCAAGAAATATTTTGCACTCCATTCTGGAAAGCTTCAATCTTGCGTAAGGTTGGCTATCCATCCGCTGATCGTAATATTTTGCGTCAAAAGATGGCGCAAATATTGCCTGCTCAAGCTCATATTAAACAGATAATTTCCGCTGAATTTTATTCGGAACTCCTTTCTGCATTAAGACTTAATGTAGAAACTGAGTTACAAGATATAACGATTAAATTCATTCAGGTAGCTATTGCTTGCATAATTGAGAATGACGCAAGGGCATTTGAGCTCCAAATAAAATCGCTACTACGTTTCCTCGATTCTCAGATAGACGAATTTCCGACATACATGGCTTCTACTGCATACGCTGCTAATCACTTCACACATTACCAAAATGAAAAAGAGGATTCCTGTTTCTTTTGGGGATAATATCCTTAATATTAATATACCGACTTCATGGGAAGAGCTGTCTCAAGATCAGCTCAAAAAGGTATATCTGTATATGTCTGTGTATGATTCTCATACATATAAGGTGGCAATATTCCTAATGCTATCGGGGATTAAAATTCTTGAAAACATAGATGAATATTCATATCTATGTAAAATTAGAGATAGTAAGGGGACTAAATTTAAATTCGTGTTGAGAAATGAATCGGTAGCATCATTGATTGATGTGGTTGATTGGCTTGATGATCCTGGTTGTTATCCAGTTCGAATAGAAACGATTCGTAAGCATAAAGCTTGTAATCATATGTTGCATGGTGTTAGATTCTATGATTATATCGCATGCGAAAACTACTATCAGGGTTTTTTGGAAGATCAATCTCCGGAACCTATCATAAAGATGGCTAATATATTGTATGGCGCTAATTTTACAGAGTTACGCAAAGATGAATTCATTTCGATCATAGCCTGGTTTTCTGCTGTTAAGAACCTGTTTTCAAATCATTTTTCTAACTTCTTTAAAAAAACAGATGGATCTGCTAATGCTTACGATATGGAGCAAATAATGAATGCTCAGATAAGAGCATTGACCGGAGGCGATATCACGAAAGAGGCTGATATATTACAACTTGATTGCTGGCGTGCGCTTACGGAGCTTGACGCTAAAGCTCGTGAAGCGTCAGAACTAAACTCTAAATTGAAAAAATAAGATGGATGATAGAACTTTCTTTGACGCCGAAGCATATTTTGAGTCTTTATGCTCAAGTAATAAATTAGCTAAAGATAATGATTTTAAATTTTGTACCTGTTCTGGTATCGAATCTCTTGAAGGTCCTATTGAAAAATTTAGGAAAGAGCATGCTTTCTTCTGCTTAGATGATACTAACGATGGCGTAACATTTAGGGGGACCAATGGTGGATACTTCAAGAAACGAACTTTTACAATTTTCCTTATCCGCAGATATGTGTTTAACGACATGGCTGATCGCAGTGCGCAACTTGCTATCTGTCGCAAATTGTTTTTACAGCTTTGTTCCCGATTTTTAGTTGACGAAGATAATCTTAGTAATGATTTGATATATCTTAATACAAGTAACATTATGTCGAGAGAGTTAGGTCAATATTTCCTTAATGGGTGCACAGGGCTATATTTCATGGTAGATGTGAACGAACCGGTTAATCTTCAATATAATTCAACAGAATGGCACTAAATCAAGATATCGCTCAAGATCAGCATCTCTATATCAATGCATGGGAAGATACAATGCTTATGATATGGAGAGAAAAGATCGAGCGTATGAATATAGTGAGATCGGGAGCATTGCACCAGAGCTTTACTTCTTCTTCCACATTTGCGCCAGAATCATCAGAAATTAAGATGAAATTCCTCAAATATGGTATATATCAGGCATTAGGGGTCGGGAATGGATATGCTCATGATAACGGAGGAGATCTCCATTTCCTCGACAAAGAATATCGCCAGGTCCACGGACTCGATAAGCCAAAGAAAGTAGGTCCGGCATGGGGTGGGTATGTTTCTTCAGGTTTGCCAAGAAAAAAAAGAGATTGGTTTAGTAAAAAATTATATTCTTCGCATCAAGTGCTTAAAGAGGCTATGGCTAAAATTACAGGAGAACAAGCGGTTCAGATTATATGTGATGCGCTTGATGATACAAGACAAACTTTATAATTTGTCTTTTTACCGAATAGTACCTTTCGCTATTTTTGACACAAATAAAAATAAAAATGGGAACACTTACAGATTTGATCAACGAAGCGGCGATCATTAGAGATGCAACTTTGGACAACGAAAATACTGCTTATAGGATCGGGAATATGCACCTTGAGACTCTTACTTATATAAGAGACTCCGTCGAAAAGGAGATCTCGAAAAAAGTAGATATAAGTAAGGGAAAAGGTTTGTCTACTTTCGATTATGATAAGGGGGAAAAAGATAAAATCGAAACTGCACAGAAAACAGCGGAGAAAGCAACCGATCTCGCGAAGAAAGCGGAAGCGGCGGCTATTGCCTCTGATGGAATAGCATGGGACGCCGATACTAAAGCGGAGATGGCACTTAATGCGAATGTCGATACGAATAAGAAGATCATTGATGCTCGGTGGGTAAGATTGGATAAATCCTCTAGTATGGAGAATTGGTCGGCGACATTCATAGCGGCCAATTATTCCCGGCTTAAAATATGCGTCTTAGCAGAAAATACTTACTATGATGCTACAAGCTTCGAACACGGCTCGATCGAGATAGACGTACAACAGCTAATAGAGCATATAGAATCTGTTGGCCCGTGTTACTTTACTGTAGTGATTCCATTGGGCTTCTCGAATCCGTATCGAGCGAATCCTCTATATTGCCGATTTAATGTGTGGTGTGATAATTCTGCCGATGGACTGACTATGAGTGTTGGTCTAAGTGATCCGGGCGCAAATGTTTTCACGTTCAGAACTTACATTCAAAAATAAAAATATGATAACTAAAAAAACAACATCTAAAATAGATGTAACTAACGAAGCCGGCTATCAAGTAACTGCTGATATTGTTAAGGTAGGCGACACTCTAATATCCGCAATTGGGGCGGTGTATAAAGATATACCTGCTAATGGAGATACCCCGGCAGTAACTCTCCTCGTAGCTACGTTTGAGACTGCAGATCGAACAGTAATTTCCTACGAAAGAGATACTGACGGAGACTTATATACGGTAATTGCTAACGCGATAAATAAATAATGATATGAGTGAGTTAAAGACTATAGCAGCAACGACCGAGGACCCGAAACGAATAAACTATGAGTCGGACTTTACGCATGTGACTACATTCGTGCACAATGGGCAACCTACTAATGTGCCTGATTATGATTTCAATATAGAAGTTTTTACATCGGGATCTAAAAAATTCACGGCGAAGCGTGTAAATGGTATATGTAGCTGTTGCAGGGTTTCAGGAAACAAAATAGAAACATTCGTACAAGAACATGGATTGCCACCTGGAGATGTTAATGTTCGCTTAGCAATGTATCGAGTAAACCCTGAATTCAAAGGCAGCCGCCAAAAGGTAGTGTCTTATGCGTTCCAAGGCAGTGTTCTTGTAGCCGGGAACGGAGATGACGATGTAACGATAATCGATAGTGCAACGCTGGGATACGCTATAGTGGATGCTTACGATATGGCGGTGAAGGCTGGTTATAAGGGCTCATGTGAGGATTATATGGCGGCTCTTGCGACTGTTGGGCGGAAACAGCATGTGCCTTCGCCATATCTCCATCGTAAATCGATTAGTATTAATTCGTTCCCTGGTGAGAGATATTCAGGTAGATATATTAAATTCCCGGTAAGGCAAGAGCCTTATGATATATCTAAGATTCGGATGTTTCTCCAAGAAGCCGGGGGGGAATTTCAATATAAAAGAGTAACTCATCCGGCTGATAATCAATTCGGATACTATACGCTTACGGATACAACTCTTGATACGAGTACTATTACTGACCTAAGTTATATCAAGCTTTACTTAGACAGGTTGCCGCCATACTATGAATATATTGCGTGGAATGCGAAGGGGGAATTAGTGCGGAGCACATGGGATATGCAAGATCGACATCTATATACACCGGAAGTAGATCCTAACGGTAGGCTCAAGTTGGCAGAGATTAATTTGGGGAGCGATGTCGAGCCCAATATGGTCACAAGACTTATGCCGATTGGTGACTCTAATATAGCTTTCTATGTTCGGAAAAACGTGAGGGGCGCTATTAATCCTCCGATAGGTATAACCGGATTTAAATTCATACACAAATGGAAATGGGTAAGAGTCCGGCGTGATGTAGGATGTGCCCCAGGAAGGTGCAATGGCGGATACAAGAGGAGCTTATTTGTGAAATACCGCGCGGAATCAAGAAGCGGGGCAGTAGGTCAGTGGAGATATGCGAGAGTTAAGTACGATAAAGGGGGGGGTGACTTTCGGGCGTATAATGTGACGTCTCCTTTTTAAAAAAAGAAAAGCGATATATACATGTGGTTGCTACGAGAATTACACGAGTCTATCCACAGTCAAATATCGCTCGTACAAATATAGGTATTATAATATTAACAGCCAATTTTTTTCGGCAAAAAAATACAAAAAATGAAAATATCGATAGATAAGAGATTGCATTTAGCGGTGAGCGTGGGGAGTTCGTTGGTGGTGTGTGGTGGAATGCTATTAGTGGCATCTATATGGGTTGCTTTGCTAACTGGATTCATTGCAACGCTATGGCTTGGTATTGGCAAGGAATATGGCGATAAGTGTGCCAAGGGGAATCATTGGTGTTGGTGGGATATGCTCGCTGACACGGTGGGTAATCTGACTGGATGTGGAATTGTGCTGGCGCTAACACTTATATTCGGATAAGATGGAAGAATTGATTGGAATATTTGATTTTACCACAATTAAACTGCATATAGTATGGGTAGTGATTACAATCTCTCTCTTAATAGTTGCAATGCTAATTGACCTGATTACGGGAGTCCAGAAGGCGAAGAAGAACGGCGTTGCACGAAGCTCGCGAGGATATAAAATGACCTGCACCAAGGCAGAGAAGTATTTCTTACCACTACTTTGCTTGGCGCTAATGGATATGTTGGGAAGTGTAATTATACCGGTCCCAGCCTTCACGATGTTATATGGGGCATTTTGCATATTTTGTGAATTTCGTTCCGTTATGGAAAAAACTCACGAAAAACAAGAGATTCTGGATGCAGCAACCACAATGAATGTGATAATTAAAAATAAAGACGATATAGCTCAATTAGTAAGTCAGAGCATCGAACATATTCTCAGTAATAAAGACAAAGAAAATGAAAACAACAGAATCAACGAGAGTAAGGATTAAGGCGTATGAAGGGTTGCGCCTTACAACTTATATATGTCCTGCAGGTGTGCCTACGATAGGCTACGGACATACAGGACCGGATGTAAGAATGGGGATGACTATCACTGAGGCTAAGGCGTCCAGCCTTTTCATTCGGGATCTGGAACCGTTTGAATCCTGGGTAAGTAGGGAGTTTCCTTCTGCTACTCAAGGTCAATTCGATGCTCTTGTGTCATTTGTATATAATTGCGGGATAGTCAGATTACAGAGGTCTACCCTATACCGCAAAGCGAAACTCGACATGTCGGATTCAACCATTCCGTGCGAATTTAAAAAATATGTACGTGGGGGAGGCAAGGTGTTGCCGGGTCTCGTCAAACGAAGGGCGTGGGAAGCTGAACTATATCAAAGCCATGAATAAGGATGAACAAATAGTTACATATATCGTAATGAGCGCGGTATTTGTGTTGGGGATGATGTTAGGTATTATAATTGCTAATAGCCTTGAGCAATGAGAGCGTTAATTATATGTGTGGTTGCGATGCTATGCGCGGCGTGCCACACGAATAAACAGGCTACGACCAATACTAAGGTTGTTTCCTCCACCGTTTCGGTGGAACACCAGGAAACATTAATCAAGATGCTTGATAGCTTGCGTGTAAGCACCGATATTGAGGTGAGTGATATAGCATACTCCGTGCCTACGGTTGTCACTGTGAACGGCAAGGATAGCGTTGTGACGAGTAGGGTTGAGATTGGCAACGCTAAAAGACGTGATAACATTGAACGGGTGCAAAAGCAAGATATTGAAAATAAAAGCGAATCCAAAACCAACAATAAAATTGATAGCGAAACTAATAGCACAACCATAACTGATAATATCGTTGTTGCCGAGCCAGTGTCATGGGGTTGGCTTTGGTGGGTACTCATTGGCGTTGGTGTTATAGTTGGATGTTGGTGGGGCGGAAAATGGTTAATACGATGGATTGTTAATATAGATTAGTCGAATTAGTTTATTTTTTAGTTGTAGCGCGCCGTACGTGAGTATAGCGTGCTTTTTGTGTCTTTTTTGTTGAGAATCTTAATATGTTTATTTGTAGATTAATTTTAAGATTATGGCTGATATAAATGACACCGCGAACGTAACGCTGAAGATCAATTCGCAAGAAGCAATCGACAAATTCGACCAACTCGAGAAAAAGGCAAAGCAACTCAGGAGTGATTTCGCTGATGCGTTTAAAAAGGGAGACACGACTCAAATAAAGAATATAAACAAAGAGTTGGTGAGTACTAACAAATCTCTGGATCTAATGAGAACGAGATCAAGCAATATTAACGCTGCGATGAAAAGCTTATCTGTTGCAACACCTAAAGAATTACAACGCACAATCAAGCTGATTAATGCGGAGCTAAACAGCGGAGAAATCCCACGTGGATCGGCTAAATGGAAAGAATATCAAAATCAGCTCAAGCTCGTTAGAAGGGAAATGAATAAAATCCAAAAGGAGTCGGCGGAAGTCCAAACCGGCTTCCAACGGTTCAATTCTGGGCTATCAAAATGGGGTGGGACGATTACTGCTGTAATTGCTGGATTTACTGGGGTTAGTCTTGCGATTTCGTCTATGAAAAAAGATGCAAGAGAGAAAGAATCTTCACAAGCATCGCTTAAGGCATTAACAGGGCTTGATGATGCTAACGTGCAATGGCTTACTACTCAAGCGGAATTACTCTCCACGACCATGGATGAATCAGGATTAAGAGTAACCCAATCATCTAAAGAGATACTTGATGCTTATATGATGGTGGGCAGCAATAAGCCTGAATTGCTTGCAGATAAAGAAGCTCTTAATGCTGTGACAATAGAAACGATGAGATTAGCATCGGCTTCGGGGATGGAGCTGAAAGATGCAGTAGAGGCTGTGACAACTTCTCTTAATCAATATGGTGCCGGTGCTGATGATGCGGCTAAGTATGTTAACATCCTGGCGGCGGGGTCTAAATTCGGTTCTTCTAACGTAGAACAACAATCTGCCTCAATATTGAGATCGGGAACGGCAGCGGCTTCGGCTAATGTGTCTATGGAGCAATTGGTGGGATCGATACAGATGTTAGGTGAGAAGGGGATTAAAGGTGAGATCGCAGGAACAGGTCTCAAAAAGTTTTTCCTTACACTCCAAACAGGAGCGAAAGAGACTAATCCTAAAGTTGTAGGATTATCTCAAGCAATGCAAAATTTAAAAATGCAAGTAGATAAAGCGGAACAGTCAACACCAGGTGGTGGCGCTGGATTGCTAAAAAAAATGTTCGGAGAAGAAGGCTACAACACTGCGTCAATTCTTACGTCCAATATATCCAAAATGGAAGAATATACTGAAGCTGTGACAGGTTCGTCTACTGCTATAGAGCAAGCAGCAATTAATAGCGAGACATCGGAAGCTAAATTGGCACAAATGAAGAACCAAATCCGAGAGACCGGGATTGAACTTATGAATAGATTGAATCCATCTTTCGGGGTTTTAGTTAATTGGAGCACTAAGCTAATCAAGATTATGCCTTCAGTTCTGGATTTCTTAGCTAAAAATAAGATAACATTGATGAGCCTTGTTACAGCGATAATAGCTTATAACATTTATGTATCTAAGAAAAATATTTTGGATAAATTGCAGGTATTTTGGAATGAAAAAATAATCGCGTCATTCAAAAAATTATGGGCTACAATAGCAGCCAACCCAGGGGTAGCGTTAGCGGCTGTTATCGGAATAGTAATAGCGAAATTAGTTGATATGAGTCGAGCCACAGCGGACTTGAATGCCGCCGTAAGAGTCTTAAATGAGATCAAAAATGAAGCTCAAAAATCAATGGTGGAAGAGAAAAATAAAATTGATTTATTGGTGGATGCGGCTAATAACGAAAAGTTATCACTTGATGATCGTAAATTAGCGATTGACAAGCTTAACAGAATTATTCCTAATTATAATGCAGAGCTCGATGAAACTACTGGCAAATATAAAGAGAATAAGATGGCCTTAGATAAGTATCTTATTGCGCTCGACAAAAAATATAGGTTAGAAGGGGCTAAAAGTAAGCTTGCCGAGCTTGGTAAGCAAGAAGTTGATTTGTCTGTTAAAAAAGCCGAAATAGAAAAACAGGCGGAACAAGCAAAAAAGAATCTACGAGAAGCGTATCGGAACGGAGGGGGTCAAGGGTGGAATTATTCTATTAGAGACCAAATCGCCCTGCCGAATTTGGAAGCTGAATTAAAAACTATACAGGATAAAATCCAAGCAATCAAAGATGTGTATCAAGAAGATTTTGTCGATGACATGAATGAAGGCCTTAAGACAGAAGCGGAACGGATCAAGAGAGAAGCTGAAGAAGCGGAACGGGCAAGTAAAGAAGTGGATAGCACTCAAAAAAAAGTGGAGCAAGCAAAAAAAGAGCTACAATCTGAACTCGCTAAAATAGATGGCTTTGAAAAACTGGCAGATGTCGAAAACACAACACAGTATACGATAGGCGCTAAAACATATTCAGAGTATATTGCTAAGAAATATAAGATTGATCTTGAGTACGTTCAAAAGCGTAAACAGATATATGAGGATCGTGATTTGACAGGGAGTGCTGAATATCAATCACTATTGATCAAGGAAGCGGAGCTTAAAAAACAACAGCAAACGGAAATTACGAACATTACAATCGAAGAGTTGTCTCGCCGGCAGGAAAGAGAAGAGGATGCTATCATTAGCACATTTTACAATTCTAATCATGAATTTTATCTCAATGAGAAACTCAGGAATGAAATGCTTCATGGTATCAATATAACATACCTCACAAAAAAAAGGAATCTCTATGTGAAAAATTCTAAGGAATGGGTGGAATATCAAGCTAAAATAGATGACGCAGAGGGAGCGGAAAAATTGCGTAAGCAAAAAGAATATTCGGATGCTATCGAGAAATGGAGAGAAGCTTATACGAAAAGATCTAACGAGGAACGTAAAGTTGACGAATTAAAACTTCTCGAAGAAACCCATAAACAGGGTTTGATCTCAGAAGAAGAGTATCAGAAATTGAGATATGCGATTCTGAAAAAATATGCAGAGATGGAAACTGGAACTAGCATATCAGATCCTTTCGTTGGTTCTATGATACAGATTAAAACAGGGATTGACTTGATTAAAACCGGAACGGGATCGCTAACGGAAAACCTCAATTCGATTGCTTCTATTGGTAGTGCTGCTTTCTCGATTATTGGTGGAGCGATGCAGCAATATTCGCAATATTCGCAGGCATGCATGGAGTTAGAAGTCGCTCAAACTGAAAAAAAATATGAAAAATTAATTGCTGCTGCTGGCAATAATGATGCGAAGAAGAAAAAACTTGAAGCACAGAAAGAAAAAGAAATCACCAAAATCAAGAAAAGAGCCAACGACGATGCGATGAAAATGGAAATCGCTCAGGCTATTGCTTCGACTGCTTTATCGGCGATTAACGCATATAACTCGGCTTTACAGGTAGGAGGACCTTTTGGGCTTGTATTAGCACCAATAGCGGCAGGAATGGCATTAGCGGCAGGAGCATTGCAAATCGCAACGATTAAAAAACAGCATCAAGCACAGGCAGTAGGTTACTATTCAGGAGGGTTCACGCCTACTGACGCAAACCAAAGGAAAGAGGTAGGAGCCGTCCACGCTAACGAATTTGTCGCGAATCATTATGCCGTTGCGAATCCAAATATACGCCCGGTTCTGTCAATCATTGATGCGGCGCAACGGAATAATACAATTGGGAGCCTAACGGCTCAAGATGTTTCCAATGCTTTAGGGCAAGGAGCGATTCTTGGTAATTCTTTTCCACAACCGAGTCAATCGGCTCAGCCTACTAACGAACAAAGCCAGACAATCATTAAGGTGGTGGATAATAACGTAAAGATCGTTGAAAAATTAATGAAAAAATTGGATGAAGGAATCGAATCGTACATGGTTATGGACGGAGAAAGAGGTTTCGACCAAAAATATGAACATTACAAAAAACTTAAAACTAACCCTAAAAAATGACAGAATTATTTATTGACGGCAAGAAAGCTGTATTTAAAAATGATGCATCGTTTAAGCTAACTCGAGAGAATGTGTATTTTACACGCGCGAGCTCTTATACCTATGATATAGAATTACCTATGACTGCTCAAGAGAATATTAACATATTTGGGTATCTCAACAGGAGGGATGTTGATGTTTCTAAAATTAGATATAGTGCTAAATTGATAGCGGATAATATTAATATAATGGAAGGGACCGCTGTAATCACACAGATTACAGATACTTCAATTAAAGTACAAATCTTAGGGGGTAACTCAGAATTGAACTTTTTCCAAAAAAGTGAAAATATTTATGTAGATGAAATTGACATAGGGGACTGGTATGGTATGCTTTATCCTGGGTTCCCGGCTACAGGATCATCATATATATTGGCATATATGCTATGGGAGGATTTCTATTCTCCCATAGCTCAAACGAACTACGAATTGTGGAAGGAAAAATTATGGGGGGGATATTATCCTTTTGTCGCATATCCTATATATAATGAATCGGCAGAAGTTCAATGCAATGATTTTATAATCAGAAAGAGAAGCGGAACCTATCAGGTAGAATTCAGAATGTCGCACATTGATCATCCTGAAATTGCTAACGGAATGCCCCAGGTTAAATTTGCTATTCAGCCATTCCTTTACTTCATAATCGAACGGATTATAATATCTCTTGGTTATAAAGTTGGCTATAATGCATTGCGACATAATGATTTGCTTAAACGGATTGTAGTTGCGAATGCCAACAATCGGATAGAATTGAATAAAGCTATGCCACATTGGACTATTACTGATTTTATTGAGCAAGTCCAAAATTTCTGTGGAGTCGTATTTAAGGTGAACGAAACGAACAAAAACATTTCCATTATCTCGAGAAGTGAATATTACACTGGGGAAGCAGAACATATCACAGACATAGTTGATAGCTACTCTATGGATATACAGGACGAGCAAGAACCGGACTTATCTTCTGGGAATATTGGATATTCTGGTAACGGCGATGCTTATGACCAATTGAGCGATGAAATTACAGACATAGCTTCTGTAGTTACAACATATGAATCGTTGAACGACCTTAAACAAATGATTATGACTAGCGGATTAACACAATCCGCCAAAAAAAATATATATGAGTGCGAGGGGCGACGGTTTGTCGTAAGAACTAACGACCTTGGACAACTTTATTTGTCTGCGTGCGATTTCTTTAGGGCAAGGAGACAAAATAAGGATAAAAAAGATAAAGATATAGAGCTTAAGATAATTCCATGTAAAATAATTACTGGAGAGATTGAGTCCGTTTCAACTGCAAGAAACACAGATGGATATGACATAGATAGCCGAGAAAAGGCTTATACCTGCCAAGTCCTATCACGCCCGGATAGGTCGGATTTCTCCTGGGCACAAAGCGATTCGAAAGACGAAGAGATCGACATAGAAAATATTATTAGTGGAGAATCTCAAACGAAAAACGAAACGCAGGATCTTATGTACGTATTCTTATCACCGCAGAAATTAACAGATATATCTGTAACGACTAATATACAATATCCTGTAGGATATACTAAAGATACGATTACTATAGATAAATTGTATATATGGAATACAAATCACGAATATGATTTATCGCTTAATAGTGTGCCTGGTGTTAAGAATATAGCATCTGAAATTCTG
Source organism: uncultured Muribaculaceae bacterium (assembly GCA_964646495.1). Classification (GTDB taxonomy): domain Bacteria; phylum Bacteroidota; class Bacteroidia; order Bacteroidales; family Muribaculaceae; genus HGM05232. The sequence continues at coordinate 101 of CAZYEO010000044.1, read as the reverse complement.
AATAAACAACTTAGCATCGATACGAATCGAAAGTATTGTTTTAAATTTATATCTAATGGTATTAATGTTGAAACAGGATTACCTAATACTATCGAGTTAGA
>CAZYEO010000043.1:0-17900 GCA_964646495.1 uncultured Muribaculaceae bacterium | reverse complement strand
CAGTAGTGGTATTATTCAAGCACAAATCCAATGCTCCTATATCTATATAATCAAATTTTGATGAGAATGCAATATTTAGCCCGATGTCTAAAGTTTGATTATTGTGTAATATTGTGTTGCCAAATAGTTTGAGAAAAGAATTATGGGATTTTGCTCGTATATTGTAGCGTCTGAGTGAGTCCTCCAGGTGAGATGATAACTCAACCTTTGGCGATGAGAAAGCTATTATGCTGTTTCCTCCCTTTAGATATATTTCCCCTTTGGCATTCTGAGCATTGAAATGAGATACAAAAATCTGTTTGTATTTTATACGTATACTACCATGCATATTCACATCATCAGCCTCCAGAGTCATGTGTCGGTTGCGACGGGCATTGTAGTATACAAATTTGCTATGTCCATGTAGGTGTACCTCGTTTATGAATAACTTCTCGCGGTGACCATGTTTGTATTTCTTATCTTTAGGTTTCGGGGACTTAAATCGCCACACATTCCATCCGGGAGTCCCGTCTTTGCCGATTGTTACCAATGCAAACCCATCTGTGACCTCTACTTTGGGTATATATACCGTGAGCGAATCATCAAATAAGGGTAAGATATCCATTCGTGCATCCAATTTTTTGAATCGGCACAGAGTATCTGTAGGATAATTATTGATTCCGGATACCATATATCCGTTTTCGGCTTGTAGGCGCACCACCGGAAATTCTGTGAAATCCAATTTTAGACCCTCGAAATACATATGTCCGGCTACAAACCGATTCAATATATTTCGAGCTGGATCATTTATCTCTCCGATGGAATTAAGAAATAAAAAAGCTCCTATCAGCACACAAACAGCAAACGTAAAGAATCCACTTACGGCAAGAATGAATAACGCTGATATTTTGAGAAACTTCTTCACGTCATATCAAACGGGTTATTAGGTATTATGTTTATTTCTCAATCACAAAGCTGCGAGAGCTTAATCTGAAATTATCGGCAAATGCCTCCACAGTATATTTTCCGGGGGTCAATACCGTGTTTACATTCCAATAGATCGTCACGTTTGGAACCTCTTCACCGGTATAATCTATCGTTTTGCGCTCTGTATATGGTATGCTTCCACCTTCGAATGTAAATGTGCCACGATTGCCCAATAATGTGCCTTCAGGATTTGTGATGCGGATAAATATTGTTTTTTCACCCACAGGCGTGGAGTTGTTTTGTGGTATAGTGAATGTAACCATCAATTGCTTGGCTTTCGACACCTTCTTTTCCACTTTGCCATTGCTTTTTATTGGAGTAAGCGATAACCCTGTGATATTCAATTTTTCGGCAAGAGTCATTTTTTCAGATAGCACTTCATTCTTTTTTGCCACCTCACTTACGCGATTGCTTAATTTGGCATTTTCGCTTTTAATAGTTTGATTTTCAGCTTTTAGTCCTTCGTTTTCCTTGCCAAGAGCATCAATTTGTTCCACATAGTGGCGCATAATACCTTTCAAAGTTTGAATTTCACCCTGAAGTTCTTTTATGCGTTTTTCGCTTGTTATTTTTTGAGTTTTAAGTTCCACGAGCAATTTTTCAACCTTATCTTTCGCTTCCCCATATTTTACAATAAGAGAATCGTTAGTGAGATATTGCGTTTGGCTCTCATAATTTTTAAATTCAGTATTCAATTGTTCATATTCACCGGCGAGGCTCAATTGTTCATTTTCGAGTTGAAGTTGAAGATTACTACTTTCAGTTTCAATCATTTTTTGGCGCATTGAAAGAGTATTCATTACGAGAAAAGCCACAATGACAACCCCGATAACAGCACCTCCGTAAATAAGATATTTTTTAGTATTTGGACTCATAATCTAAATGATAAAATGTATAATTGGCAAAGATAATGCAAACGAGAGAAATAACAAAGTGAAAACAAGTTTTCAACTTTGTATTTCCGAGTGCCGCTTATCTTCTTGAAAATATTTATTACAATATTAATTGCCAACAGGATATATCAATCCATTTGTCAAATTTATGTCCTACTTCCGGAAAATGCGCTACTTTTTTAAATCCGAAAGATTCATGTAGCCTCTCGCTTGCATCATTAGGAATGGCTATTACACCTATAAGAGCATGAACATCCATTGTGCGTGCTGCATCGATTATATACTTCATCATCAACCTACCGATACCTCTTCCTATACTGCCGGGATGAACATAAAAAGTAGTTTCGAGCGAATGAGAATATGCTTCACGGCTTTTCCATTTCGATAGATAAGCATATCCTATAATATCTCCATCCTCTTCACACACAATATAAGGATATAGTGCAGAAATATCAGAGACCCTTATTGTCATATCCTCGACAGAAAGAGGAGTAAGCTCAAAAGTAATCTCAGTATTTTCAATATAATGATTATATATTTTCAATATACCATCGGCATCGTCTGTGGTAGCGTTTCTGATTTTCATAAAATTGCAAGTAATTTGAAGAGCAAAATTACACTTATGCAAGCAATTTCAATGTTAAATTATAATTTATTTTGTAAGGTGTGCAGTGTTTTTACACAGGTGCGGAGTAATTTTACATCATTAAATTCATTTCACATTCAAGAATAAATTAGATGACTTATGAATAAAATTGGGAAACACACTTTAGGTTAGTTTCAGTCGAATGGAAAAGGCTGATTTTGTGCGCCAAGTGGCTTTTGCTGCTTGGCGTTTTTGATAATTGGAGCTAAAAATAAAGACTCCCAATTGCTTTATGTTAAGTAATTGGGAGTCTTTGAGTACTCGGAGCGGGACTTGAACCCGCACAGCCGCAATGGCCAAAGGATTTTAAGTCCTTCGTGTCTACCATTCCACCATCCGAGCAGCTTTTAATGCCTTTAGTGGCTTAGAGCGGTGCAAAGATAATATATCTATTTTGGTTTTGCAATAGTTTTGTCCCACTTAATAGGTATTTTCCTAAATAATTTATGATTATACTGAAAATTTACTTGTTTGTTATTGTGATATTATCTGCCTATAGTGTATCCGCCCATTGATGCAGGATATGCGTGATATTGTTTCAGTCCCAAACGACGTTCGAGGGCTTCACCGAAAATTGGTGTCCCCTGTCCTTCACACACATTATATCGACTACCGCATTTCGGGCATACGGCTTCGAGCTCTTTGTTTATGCTCACTCTCACATCCATGCTTGCTTCCACAGGGCATGCCAGATCATAGGCAAGTGGCATGTTATAGCTTCCCGAAACGGCATCATACCCAGATATGAGGAGAACACCTCCATATCCTGTAGATGATAGGGCTGTATATGAAAAATTTGTAGGGATACGCATGCTTTTGATGAAATTACGGTATTCTCCATATCCGCTTACTCCATAGGTGTTCCAAAGTCCGGTATTGTCGAGGGCAATATTAACAGGCATTGCCGGAATACGTGAGTTATCTATTTTCTCGCAAGAAGAAAAGATAGAGAATAGGATAATAAGTAATAAAACCGGTTTTAATTTCATTAGTTGGTTGCTTAATTGTTTAATATTGCATCGATAGCCATAAGCTCTTCGGGTGTGAAGTTGATATTATCGACTGCTTTAATGCTATCCTTTAATTGTCCCACAGTGCGCGGTCCGATAATGGTGGAAGTAACGAGGTTGCGTGCTAAAGTCCACGATATAGCCATTTGTGCGAGAGTTTGGTTGCGTCCCGATGCAATTTCGTTGAGTGCGCGCACCTTTGCCATGATTGTAGGTGCGATATTATCTGTGGTGATATATTTACCCAGAGCTATACGAGAGTCGGATGGTACTCCGCCGATATATTTCCCGGTAAGTACTCCTTGAGCCAATGGACTGAAAGCGGTCATGCCGATGCCCTCGCGTTTCAGGTAATCGAGGTGTTCTTTTTCCACATCGCGCACCATCATATTGTATTTACCCTGATATATTACTGGAGATACTCCACGGTCGCGTAAAAAATCTACACAAAACCGGAGTTTATCCATCGGGTAATTTGACAATCCCACATATATTGCTTTCCCTTGATGCACAATGTCGGCAAGGGCTTGCATAGTTTCTTCCAATGGAGTTTCACTATCATAACGGTGAGAATAAAATATATCGACATAATCGAGATTCATTTTCCTTAATGATGTTTCAAGACTGCTTATGAGCATTTTGCGTGAACTTCCTACCCCGTTGGGCCCTTTCCACATATTGTAACCGGCTTTGGTGGTAATCACCATCTCGCGGCGATATGGGCGGAAGTTGGCTGTAAAAGCTCTGCCAAAAGTTTCCTCAGCAGTGCCAAATGGCATTCCATAGTTGTTGGCAAGGTCAAAACAAAAAATTCCATTGTCGAATGCCATTTTCATTTTGGCAAGTGATTCATTATAAGGATCGTCACCTCCGAAGTTAAACCAAAAACCAAGCGATAGAGCGGGTAGTGACAGTCCGGATTTTCCACACTTATTAAACTTCATACCCGATTCGTATCGGGATTCTTCAGCCTTGTAGGGTTCTGAAATATTTAATGAACTCATGTTATTTGGTTATTAATAAATCATGAAATGCTTTGTGGTATGTTTCAAAATCAAATTCTGAGAGGGTACGACTATATAGAGCTTCAATTTTGTCGTTGCATAGATTCCCTGCAGACCCTTCGTGGGTGTGATGCAAATCGGTGCATGGCTCAAACTTGCCTGCTTCGATGTCAAGCCCTACCTTTTTATAAGCATCTCGGAATGGCATCCCTTCAGATGTGAGACGATTTACCTCTTCCACGGAGAACATCAGAGAGTAGCGAGAGTCAGCTAAAATATTTTTGTTTACAGTTATTTTTGCTATCATTTCATCGACCATTCTCAATATTGATTTCATTTCGTCAAAAGCAGGGAGGAAAGCCTCTTTTATGAGTTGTAAATCACGGAAATATCCTGACGGAAGGTTATTTGTAATTAAAGTAACCTGATAAGAGAGAGATTGCAATTTGTTGCATTTGGCTCGTGTAAGCTCAAATACGTCAGGATTTTTCTTGTGGGGCATTATCGAAGACCCTGTGGTGTATTCATCTGCGAGCTTTATAAATCCGAAATTTTGTGAGCTGAATAGACAGGCATCATATGCAAGTTTTGAAATTGTAGATGCAATACCACCAAGCGCATTTGCCACTATTCGTTCTGTTTTACCGCGTCCCATTTGAGAATGAACCACATTATAATCGATTGAATCAAAGCCCAATAACTTTGTCGTCATTGCGCGGTTGAGAGGGAACGAAGAGCCATAGCCGGCTGCCGACCCAAGGGGATTGCGATTGGTTACCTGATATGCGGCACGCATTACCATGAGATCATCGAGCAAAGATTCAGCATAAGCCCCAAACCAAAGCCCAAATGAAGAAGGCATTGCCACTTGCAAGTGAGTGTAGCCCGGCATTATAACATCCTTGTATTCTTCCGACTGACGCATCAGAGTATTGAACAAGTGAGTCATATCCTCTACTACATTCTCTATTTCAGAGCGTATAAACAATCGAAGATCCACCAATACTTGATCGTTTCGAGAGCGTCCGGAATGGATTTTTTTGCCAATGTCGCCGAGTTTTCGAGTAAGCATTAATTCTACTTGCGAATGTACATCCTCTACACCATCTTCAATAGCGAAAGAGCCATTAGTAATTTGAGTATATATTTCTTTCAGCTCTTGAGCAATAATTGAAAATTCATCCTTTGTCAGTAGTCCGATATTGCTAAGCATTTCGGTGTGGGCAAGAGAGCCAAGCACATCATAAGGAGCAAGATATATATCCATTTCACGATCTTTCCCCACGGTATAGGCTTCCACGCCACTATCTACTTGTACTGATTTTTCCCAAAGTTTTGACGCCATTTATTCAGATTATTATTTTGATTCAAAATTCACTTATTTCAGATAACAAAGATAGTGCAAACGAGAGAAATAACAAAGTGAAAACTTGTTTTCAACTTTGGGATTTCCGAGTGCAGCCTATCTTCTTCAAAGATACACAACGAGAGAAATAACAAAGTGAAAACTTGTTTTCAACATTGGGATTTCCGAGTGCAGCCTATCTTCTCCAAAGATACACAACGAGAGAAATAACAAAGTGAAAACTTGTTGACTGTAGGTCTTTGAGAATTAAAAATAACTGCAATTTTATCCCCATCGGATTTGAGTGGGTTGAAAATATCAGCACTTGTATACCCATAGATTTGTGTCGAACACGGTACTATTAAGGTTTTATCACAAAAATACGAAGCAAAATACCACAAAATCACGGAGTGGTACACCGCAATAATACGAAGTAAAATGCCACAAAAATACGGAATTAGTTGACTATTTCACTTAAAATGTTTATTTTTGCACCCATAAAACTATATGAGTATGAATTATCTTCAAAGAACAACAGACAAATTGTTAAGACTTAACCTTGATACTTTCGGGGCTGTTTTAATAGAAGGTCCTAAATGGTGTGGTAAAACAACCACAGCAGAGAAGCAGGCTAACAGCGTATTGAAGTTGCAAGATCCGGATACTAGGGAAGCCTACCTAACAACAGCTGACGTGAAACCTTCTCTTCTTTTGAAAGGTGAAACACCAAGACTAATTGACGAATGGCAAGTGGCACCTATTTTATGGGATGCTGTAAGAACCGCTGTTGATAAGAGAAATGAGGTCGGTCAGTTTATTCTTACAGGTTCTAATTCTGTTGACGATTCTATCATAATGCATAGTGGAACTGGCAGAATAGCCAGAATGCAGATGTATCCAATGAGCTTATTCGAATCACAAGAATCTAATGGCAAAATATCTTTGACGGAATTGTTCAACAATCCTTCTTTGGATATTGATGGCATCACTTCAGACATGACTATCGAAAAATTAATCTTTGCTGCATGTAGGGGTGGATGGCCTGCAACCCTTAAATTAACTACGGACGAATCACGATTGAGAGTAGCTGTTGATTATATAAACTCTGTTTGTAAAGTGGATATATCTACAGTAGATAAGGTAAACCGTGATGCAAATTTAGCTAGATTAATATTAAGGGCTTACGCTCGAAATATTTCTACTCTTGCAAAAAAGAAAAATATTCGTGATGATGTAAATGCAAATATGGAGTGCTCGGATAAGACTTTTGATGAATACGTTAATGCTCTCACCAAGTTATATGTAATTGAGGATATTCAAGCATGGAGCCCTGCCATTCGTTCTGCTACTGCTATAAGAAACGGATTAAAAAGAGGATTCTCTGACCCATCAATTGCTGTAGCATCACTCGGACTCACGCCACAAATTCTGGAACAGGACTTGAAGACATTTGGATTTATTTTTGAGTGTATGTGTATTCGTGACTTGAAAGCTTATTCTCAGGCTATGGACGGAGTAATGTCATACTATCATGACAGATATGATTTGGAAGCTGACGGTGTATTACATTTAGGAGATGGCAGATATGCTCTGATTGAATTTAAGCTTGGAAGTAAAGAAATAGAGGAAGGTGCTTCACACCTGTCAAAGATAAAAGAGCTTGTAGAAGAGTTCAATAAAAAGAGCAAACAGGTACAACTCAGATTACCAGATTTGCTAATAGTTATTACTGGTGGTGTCATGGCTTACACACGGCCCGACGGAGTGAAGGTTATACCGCTTGCATGTCTTCGGGATTGATGTTATTCATACAAATTACATGAATAAGAGTTAATTCAATATGTATATTCGTGGAATTATGATGTATGTACAGTCAATGAACAGAAGCTACTTAGGTATACCAAAACTACTTCACTTTCCAAAAGCAAATGTAGATAATATTTTAAGTGAAAAGTGACGTTATAGAAAATAGGTTGAAGTGAAACCTAAAAAGGCTTTCTTCTCTAATTTCTTATAATTTTGCACTTGCTATTTGAATCTGCGGTAGGATATTGAATAGGTTAGTGTCAATGAATTACACAATTATTTATTATCTTCGCAAATTCTAATGAAAATATTAACAAATATAGTATAAAACAATGAGCAAAGAGGAAAAAGAACAGATTGGCATTCCCGAAAATGCCTTTCGTGAACTTGAAGCCGGGGAGAAATATGAACCAATACTCCCCCCTGCGCATGATGTAGCCGAAGTTACACCATATTCGGTGTCCATGGGCTTATTAATGGCTGTGATATTCAGTGCGGCAGCCGCATATTTAGGACTAAAAGTAGGGCAAGTATTTGAAGCCGCTCTACCTATTGCGATTATTGCAGTAGGATTGTCAGGAGCTACAAAGCGTAAAAATGCTTTAGGTCAAAATGTTATAATTCAATCTATTGGGTCATGCTCAGGGATAGTGGTTGCAGGTGCTATATTCACATTGCCGGCGTTATATATTCTTAAAGCCAAATATCCGGAAATAGCCGTAGACTTTCTGGAGATTTTCCTAAGCTCGATGCTTGGAGGTGTGCTTGGAATACTTTTCTTCATTCCATTCCGCAAATATTTCTGTGTAGATATGCATGGAAAGTATCCTTTTCCGGAGGCTACTGCTACAACTCAAATTCTTATTTCTGGTGAAAAGGGTGGTAATCAGGCTCGTCCGCTTATTATTGCCGGACTTATCGGTGGTGTTTACGACTTTGTTCTATCTACATTCCAATGGTGGAGCGAAGTGCTCAACACAAGCATTATCCCTATGGGCGAAAAAGTGGCAAATGACTTTAAGATGGTGCTTAAACTCAATACCAGCGCAGCCCTTTTGGGGTTAGGCTACATAGTGGGGATAAAATATAGTTTTATTATTTTTGCAGGTAGTGCCTTTGTGTGGTATGTGATAGTGCCTTTGTTGGGTATGAGCATGCCTGAAATGTCGGCAGAGCAAATATTCAGCAGCAATGCTCGATATATAGGTATCGGAGGTATTGCAATGTCGGGTGTGATTGGAATTATAAAATCATGGTCGATTATAAAGGGAGCTGTGGGGCTTGCCGGAAAAGAGCTTAAAGGAAAGGAAATCGATAAATTATCAAAAGTGCTACGCACCGATAAGGATATTTCAATGAAATTATTGGTATTCTCGCTGGCTGCCGCTCTTATAATCACATTCGTGTTCTTTTATTTCGGAGTAATTCATAATATTCCTCAAACAATCGTGGCATTCCTCGTGGTAACAGTAATAGCATTCTTGTTTACCACCGTAGCAGCCAATGCAATCGCTATCGTCGGCACTAATCCGGTGTCAGGAATGACTCTTATGACATTGATTATAGCCTCCTCAATATTTGTTGCCATTGGGCTTAAAGGTGCATCCGGTATCGTTACTTCAATGGTGATAGGTGGTGTGGTGTGTACTGCTTTATCTATGGCAGGTGGTATGGTTACCGATATGAAAATAGGTTATTGGCTTGGAAGTACTCCTCGCAAGCAGCAGACATGGAAATTTCTTGGAACATTTGTGTCGGCAGCCACAGTAGGGGGGGTAATGTTGATTCTCAATAAGGTATATGGTTTTGTGGGTGAAGATGCTCTTGTGGCTCCACAAGCCAATGCTATGGCAGCTGTGATAGAACCGTTGATGATGGGTGGCGAAACCCCATGGTTACTATATATTATTGGTGCAATACTTGCCATCCTGCTCAATTGGCTTGGTGTTCCTGCTTTGGCATTCTCGTTGGGTATGTTCATCCCTATGGAATTAAATGCGCCTTTGTTGGTGGGAGGTATCATTAGTTGGTTTGTGAGTACTCGCAGCAAAGATAAAGATGTTAATACCGCCCGTCACGAACGTGGCACACTACTTGCATCCGGATTTATAGCAGGAGGTGCATTGATGGGTGTAGTGAGCGCAGGATTGAAATTCGGAGGCTTCAGTTATGTATGTGAATCACCCGAATGGTTACTTCAGAGTATAGGTGTGGGCATATATGTAGCTCTTATCGCATATTTAGTGTGGGATAGTATGAGAGCAAAGAAAATCTAAATAAATAATATATATTCGTAATGGCGGCTATGAGATTCATGGTCGCCATTATTATTCATTGGTAAGGGTGCGAAATACCTTGAATAAATTTTCGTAATTAGAGTTATCGGTTTTCACTATAATCGTGTCGCCATCTTTCAGCGGAGGAGAGTAGGGGAATATAGGGATATTATTATTCGTAGTTGGAATTACTCCTATAATTGTGCTGTTGCCGGGCAGGTGTAGTCGGTCAATCTCTTTTCCGGCAAGAAACGAGTCATTATTTACCCGGAAATGTGTAGTAATAGGTTGTTGAGGATTCAGCTCCTCGTTATTAATCATTTGGTCGTATAATTTATGATACACCGGTACCGTATTTATGTACTCTCCGAATAGGTAGCAAAGTGTTCCTGTGATTACTAATGGCAAGAATAAATCATATCTTCCGGTCATTTCGAGTATGAGCATCATCCCGCTGATAGGTGCACGCACAACTGCCACAAAGAAGGTTGCCATCCCGATAAGTGTGAAATATCCGGTGGATTCGGGTGATATGAGCGACATCTGCACCAATAGAAGGGCAAATCCTTTTCCGGTGAGTCCGCCTAACACTACCAATGGCAATAGCAAACTTCCGCATAAGCCGGTGGAGTAGCACACTGCGGTGAGCAGAATTTTGATTATAACCATTGCAAAAAGCCACCATACCGATCCGGTTTCTGTTAATGCCTGTTTTATGAGTTCTGTTTCCCCTCCCGATGTGAGATCGAGAACAAACATTCCCGATATATATGTTAAGGTAACTACAGCAAGTATTTTTATGGGGTCGTTCACTTTTATTTGTGTGTACCACGATTTTATGCGAAACAGAGCAATGTTGAATAGCTTCCCTCCAAAGGCTGCAATCAAAGCAAGTGCCAAAAGCATTAAAAATATGCTTAGACTTCCTGTCTGTGGCGCTACAGATGATACCTCCAAGTACACATTTGTGGGAATTATTATCCCCGTTATGAATGCTGCCATAATGCATGCTAATAGTCCCGGTAGGCACAGCCGTAACGAAACCCATCCCATTGTATCCTCTATGAGGAAAATAGTAGAGGCAATAGGAGCTGTGAATGCTGCCGAAAGTCCTGCACCTGCACCAGCCGAGGTGAGATAGCGTTCTTCTGTTGGTGTTGCTTTACCATATTTACTCACCAGTGATCCCCCTATAGATCCGATTTCTACCGATGGACCCTCTCTGCCGAGCGACATACCCATTCCGATTGCCCCTAAGCTACCTGCGTACTTTGCTATCAATTGAGTCCATGGACGTGTGAATTTGAAACGACCGAATATTACAGCTCGCGATTGTGGGATGCCACTGCCACTCGTCAAAGGCACATTTTGGGTCATTTTGTATATCAGTAATGCCACAATCCACATACTCAAAAATATTGCTGCATGATGCCATAACGGGGCTTCATGCGCAAACATAAACTCCCTTAGCTCTACCGTCTGATTAAGACACCACCTGAAAGATCCCCCTACGATTCCGGCAAATATCCCAACAATAATACTTAATATATATAGTTTGGTATTTTTCATTACTGATATTTATAAGTAATAACAGTCTAACAATGTGATATGCCTAATGTTGGATTAGATTTAAGAAAAATAATAATGAAATTGGATTATAATTGATATTTATATGAAGGTTATTGCTCTGAATGTTAGCTATATAATATGAAAGGTAAAAATTTTTCAAAAAAAATTACTCAAATATTTTGGTGATTAAAAATAAGTTTATAATTTTGTAATGTTTTCAAGGATGTAATAATTACAAAAATGCAATAATTATGAACTCAACAGTAGAACATCTTATAGCTCACAACATAAAGCCATCTGCACAGCGGATAGCAATTATGAAATACTTAATAGATCATCCCACCCATCCGACTGTAGAAAGGATATATAGCGATTTGCTTCCGGATATGCCTACTTTGTCGCGCACCACAGTATATAATACTTTAAAAGTGCTTGAGGAGAAAAATGCTCTTATAACCCTAAGTATAGATAATAAGAATGTAAGGTTTGATGGGAATGTAATTCCACACGCACATTTTATGTGTCGTTGCTGTGGAGATATTAAGGATATGCCTCTTCCCGATGGAGTTCTAAATCCACTTGAAAAGATGAAAAGTTTTAATGTGGAAGTAATAAAATTATATTATAAAGGTGTGTGCGAGAAATGTCAGCACGCCGAACAATTATCGAAAATTAATTAACGTATATATTTAAATTATTAAAGAAAAAAATTATGGCAAAGAAATTCATTTGTACAGTATGCGGTTATGTTCATGAAGGAGACGAAGCTCCAGAAAAGTGCCCAACATGTAATGTGCCTAAAAGCAAATTCAAAGAATTAGTAGAAAGTGAAGCAATTGCATTTGTTACCGAGCATGAAATCGGTGTAGCAAAAGGATGCGATGAAGAGATGATTAAAGATCTTAACGCTCACTTCATGGGAGAATGTACAGAAGTTGGAATGTATCTTGCAATGTCACGTCAAGCTGACCGTGAAGGTTATCCTGAAATCGCTGAGGCATTCAAACGCTATGCATGGGAAGAAGCTGAACATGCTTCAAAATTCGCTGAATTGCTTGGTGATGTAGTGTGGGATACCAAAACAAATTTAGATAAGAGAATGCATGCAGAGTCGGGCGCAAATGCAGATAAAATGCGTATTGCAAAGCGTGCAAAAGAGCTTAATTTAGATGCTATTCACGATACCGTGCACGAAATGGCTAAGGATGAAGCTCGTCACGGAAAAGGATTTGAAGGATTATATAATCGTTATTTCAAAAAATAAGATAAAAGTATAAGAATAGAAGAAGCGCGTTGCCCATATAGGTAGCGCGCTTCTTAGTTATTTATGTGAGATCTGTGTGATCATCAGATATACTTTTCTCAGAATTAATGCTTTCGGGTGATTCCGGTAGATTTTTACGTCGAAGTTTTACTTTCATTTCATCAAATCCATTTCCATATACACCATTGACATTGGCTTGAGTGATAAAGGCATCTTTATCTATCGACTTCGTGATGCGGAAAATCGTTACAGATTCAATCTTGCGACACATCACAATTAAAATTTTTACTTCGTGTCGAGTGTACCAACCTGTGCCATTTAGAATTGTGCATCCTCGGTGTGCCTCATTGTTGATAGCAGTGGCAATCTCCTCCCATTTTTTTGAAAAAATAGTGAATTGCACAGCTTGCCGGTTGGTGTTTATCACCTGATCGGTTACAAACGATATGATGAATAGAATTATAAATCCATACACCATCTTATCGATGCTCTGGAATAAAAGATATGATGATGAGATTATTACCATATCTGTGTAGAGTATTGTGCGCCCGATAGTTACATTGCTACGTTTTGATACCATGGCAGCTACAATATCCGTTCCACCGCTACTCCCATTGTGTACAAATGCAATTCCCACACCTAAACCGCATAACAATGCCCCAATAATAATATTCATGAATGTTTGTGGTGTCTGCACAAGAGGTTCAGGAAATAACGGTTGCATGAACCCGATTAAAAGACTTATAACAGTGGAACCAAATACAGTTCTAATTACAAATCTACGTCCCACTACTTTATAAGCAAAACAGAGCAATAAGATATTAAGCGCATAATTAGATATTCCGACAGGTACACCGAATTTGAAATAAATAAGTGAAGATACACCTGTTAATCCTCCTATTACCACTTTTTCCGGTAATATGAAAGCGGTGAATCCAAAAGCGTAGAGTGTGAGTCCGATTACGATCATTACATAATCTTTGGAGTTTGCCCACATTTTGTCGCGATATTTAGCCATAATGCTTATTGATATTGTACAGAATTACTTTGCTAAGGTAGATATTTTCAAACATATTTTCGTCAAATGGATTAAAAGAATTATTCATAACGAGGAAATAATATGATATAATTGTCATATTATCCCTTTATTTGGTGCTTTTATCCTGCAAATTATGATGTAAAATAATTATTTTATATCTTTCGCAAAATATAGTGGTGTTACGAGAAAACATCATTTAATTTGTCCTGTTATGTCAATAGCATTATCTTTACATAAAATTATCATAGCAATTAAATTAAAGAATATATAATATGAAAGCAAGATGTTTTTTTAAATCAATGGCATTTGCATCTCTGATTCTGTTTTTAGGATGTGTATCGGCTTCGGCTGCTGATTTTTTCAACACTTCTACAGCTCCAAAACCACTTTCGATAGGGGTTCGTTTTGGGATTACATCATCTACTCAAGGCATAAATCTGAATAAATTGTATTCGGATACAAAAAAAGGCTACACAGAGTGGGGTACGGGATTTGAGGCAGGAGCAGTGGTAAATCTTAATATAAGAGATTATCTCACACTTCAACCCGGATTTTTCTTTCAGAACAGAAGTTATGATTATACTATAATTTCAGCTAATATGTCTACAGGAACGCTTGCCGATCGTTTCGGGCATACGAGAAGTTATTATTTTCAGATTCCTGTTCTCGCCTCATTTAGATTTAATCTTAGCGATGATGTGAGATGGCATATTGATTTAGGACCCTATTTTGCATTTGGATTAGGTGGGAAAAATAAGATGGAAACGTTTGCCACTGTAGTTGGAAATCCGGTCATTGTTGAGAATAAACAATATGAACGAGATTTCTTTACCGATAGCGACGGAAATATGATAGGAATGAAAACCTATGATTGGGGTATAAAATGGGGTACGGCATTCACTTTCAAAAATCATTATTATTTTGGGATTCATTATAGCATGGGATTTAGAAACTTAGCCAATAATCATGCTAACTTCCTAAAAGATCCTTCAGCTAAAAATAAATCATGGACTTTCACTTTGGGATATGATTTCTAAAATAATTAAATTAACAGTGTAATACAAAATAGTCTCTTTTCACCCGAAAAGAGACTATTTTGTATTAATCCTTATTTTTATATTTGGGGATATATTCTAATCCATCATCGTTATCATCTTCGTCGTTATTCTCCTCATCATCTTCCGAGGGAACATAGGGTTTTACGAAAAATGCACTGAGCTCAAATAATATATATAGTGGCAAGAATACTATTGTGAGAGTAAACGGATCGCCTGTCGGTGTGATTATAGCAGCAAGTAGTAGCAATGTTATTATGGCGTGACGGCGATATTTTTTAAAGAATCTTCGAGTTATTAATCCCATTGCCGACAACGCCCAAGCAATTAAAGGAAGTTCAAATATTACTCCCATGATGAATATCATTATAAGGAAATTATCCATATATGAATCCAACGATATTTGATTGGGAACCATTGCGCTTACTTGATATTCGGCAAGAAATCGCAAAGTCATGGGAAAAACAAGAAAATAACCGACACCTACACCGATAAAAAACATTAAGTTACCCAATATAAATGCAGATCTAATTCCGGTTTTCTCCTTACTATAGAGTGCCGGACTTATAAAGTGCCATAAAAGATAGATTATTATCGGAAACGAAAACACAATTGCAAGCCAAAAAGATGTGCTCATGTGGATAAAAAACTGCGATGCCAGTTGAATGTTTATCAGGTTTACATGAAAATTATCGGTTTCAAAATCGGGAAGTATATCCCATTTAGTAGTAATCCAATGAAATAATTCATATAGCGGGAAATCTCCTCTGCATGGAGCAAGTATAACGGTATCGAATAGTGCCGGCATGAAATAGAAAAAGATTCCCATCATCACTATTACAATTGCAGCAATGCGTAGCAATACACCACGTAGAGCGTCTACGTGTCCCCAAAAGCTCATTTCGGGCAATTTTTCATTCTTTGCTTCCATCCGATTCGGGTTACAATCAATAGATTTGTAAGGTTACAATTATTTCTTGTCCTCCTCCTCTTTTTGTTTTTTTTGTTCTTCGACAGGAGTATTTATTTCATCCTGAATTTCTGTCATTCCTTGTTTAAAGCTACGAACGCCCTTCCCAAGTCCCTTCATTAATTCGGGTATTTTACGGCCGCCAAACAGAAGTAGAATCGCAAAAACAATAATGATAATTTCGCCTGTGCTAAGATTCATAAATAGCAATGTTGAATAGGATAGTTCCATCGCGATAAAAAATTTATATTAAATATTCATTGTTATAACATTCATGGACGCAAAAAGTGCGTAGTAATACTTGCAAAGATAATATGTAAGTATATAAATCGGGCATTCTCTCTTCATAAAAATAATATATTAATTAAGATATATATGTAATATTAGCCCATTACGGAAAAATTTCCTTAAATGTGTGTTGAGTAATATGAATTTTCATTAACTTTGCAGTCTTATTGAATTTAATAAAAATTGATAGGCTTATGAAAGCATTCGTTTTCCCCGGTCAGGGGGCGCAATTTGTAGGGATGGGCAAGGAATTGTATGATTCTAACCCATTGGCGCATGAGTTGTTTGAGAAGGCTAACGAAGTGTTAGGTTTTCGCATCACGGATATTATGTTTGAAGGAACCGAAGAGGAACTCCGTCAAACAAAGGTTACACAACCTGCTATTTTTTTACACTCAGTTATATTAGCCAAAACTCTTGGCAATGATTTTAACCCCGACATGGTTGCCGGGCATTCTCTTGGTGAGTTTTCGGCACTTGTTGCTGCCGGTGCTCTTCCATTTGAGCAAGGTTTGCAATTGGTTGCTACTCGTGCAAAAGCAATGCAAAAAGCTTGTGAGAAATCCCCATCTACTATGGCAGCGATTTTAGGGTTGCCAAATGAGACTGTAGAAGAAATTTGTGCCGAGATAGATGATGTAGTAGCTCCGGCAAATTATAATTGTCCTGGACAGATTGTAATATCCGGCTCATTGAGTGGTATTGAAACTGCTTGTGCTAAATTATCGGAAGCTGGCGCACGACGTGCGTTGGTGCTTAAAGTTGGAGGAGCATTCCACTCTCCTCTTATGGAGCCTGCGCACGATGAGCTTGCTGAAGCTATAAATAATGCTGAATTTACAGCACCGATATGTCCCGTATATCAAAATGTAGACGCCCTCCCTCATACATGTCCTAAAGAGATAAAAGAAAATCTCATTGCACAACTCACAGCCCCTGTAAAATGGACTCAGATCGTTCAAAACATGACCTCCGACAATCTTACTGAAGTAGTAGAACTTGGACCGGGAGCTGTGTTGCAAGGGTTGGTTAAGAAGATATCTTCTGATGTTGCAACATCCGGACAACAGTAACACAACCATCAATCAAGAAAAAACAGGTGCTTGACTTTTTATCGTCAAGCACCTGTTTTTTTAGCTAAATGGATTATATCGATTTTCTATTATTGAATGATGTTAGCTATTTTTTGGTAGTTTAGATCGCGAGCAACACCCATTATCAGGAACCAATCCACAATTGCCCATACACCTGCACCACCGCAAGTGATTAATTTGATGATACCAAGTTTGGTTTGTCCCAAATAGAAACGGTCGATTCCGTATACTCCAATAAGTAATGAAATAATAAGTGCAATTACAGGCTTTTTAAAGTCTGTTGTAGCAATCATACCCCATTTTTGATCGTCAGCAGCCAATAGCTTTTCACGAATAAATGGTACTTTTTCAGCAGGAAAATTTCCGGCATTTGTCATTAAAAACATGTCTACTTTCTGTGCATCCATAATGATGTTTTTTTAATTTAGTTAGTCTCCCTTTTTATAATTATAGAGTATTAATAAGAGATTTAGTTAATTACTATATTTATTTTTGCAAATATACTTATTTAGATTAAACTTAAAAGAAAAAAACATATTTATTTTATCATATAAAGTTTATTCCTTCAATATTCAATAATTTTCGTTTTATTTCTATACCCAAGCCATAGCCACCTATGTTTCGGGAGTTTGACAGCAAAATGATGAAAAATAGTTGTAAAATATTGATTAAAAA
>CAZYEO010000042.1:0-18335 GCA_964646495.1 uncultured Muribaculaceae bacterium | reverse complement strand
AAGCTCGGTAATTATAAAGATGCTCTTAAATATCGGGAAGCATACGCCAATTTGCTCGATTCAATTAAAATTGATGAGAATGACAAACGAATAATGGCACTTCAAAAGAAGTATGATTTGACGGTGGTAAAATCAGAAAATGACAAATTGAAAATTGACAAATCAAGAACCCAAATATATCTGCTTATCACTCTATTGGCTCTACTTTGTATTATATTTGCTTCATTTATATATCGAAGCCATCTAAAGAAAAGAATCAAGAACATTATTCATGCAAAAGACCAAATATTGACACAGGGAATAGCAAATATTCAAAAGAAAAGCAACTCGTTGCTTTTGAAGCAGGAAATTGAGATTGCCGAGTTAAATGATAATTTACTGCACAAAAAGGAGGAACTATATTTATTGCATCAGAAACACTCCGAATTTCAGAAGCATATTCTAAGCATGAATGATGCGATAATGAAAATCGAATCGATAAAAGAGGTAAACGAAAAAAATAAAATCAAAAATTCGGCTACATTTTCATTATCAACCCAAGAGCTCGAAAGCATGATAAGCGTTTTAAATTTATGCTTCGACAATTTTACGCAAAGACTTAGGGAATCTTTCCCCGATCTTAATAGTGACGACATATATCTATGTTCTCTCCTAAAAATGGGTGTAAGCAATCAAAATATTGCAATACTCCTAAACATCAACGAATCTACTCTCAAAAAACGAAAATACAGATTGAAAAATGACAAGCTAAATCTAAATGACGACGAAGTAACATTAGAATCATTTATCGAGCAATTCTAATCATGTCCAACCTCTATAAAGAGAACACTTTTAAACCATATAGAAATATCAGGGTAATAGCTATGGGCGCAACATAGCGAATGCAGAATAGTATTATGCGGTAGGTTCGCACTTTCTATTTGAATCTGCGACTACTGATTCCTAATATCTTACTTGGATATCCTTATTAAAATCATTAAATTTGCTCACAAATCAACTTATTCTAACAGGATATGGATAAAGATATAAATCGATTGAAGATAATTCTTGCAGAAAAGAAGAAGACAGGAAAATGGTTGGCCGAACAGCTTGGAGTAAACAAAACCACTGTATCTAAGTGGTGCACCAATGATAACCAACCAAATTTGGAAACTCTGATAGCAATCGCTAAGTTGCTGGATGTGAAAGTACAACAATTATTAGCAGACCGGTATCATTAAATCTAAGGAAAAATATGGCAAAGAAACAAAGTTTGAGCTATCAAGATATAGAGGCTTCGTTGGAAATATTCAAAGAACGACAAATTTCATCTTCAGAGGTGGGGTATTGCATTCTTCGTGCATTTGGCAAAAGCGATGCTGACATTCGACGTTACAGAGAGGGAAAAGGAGTATTATCCTCTTACAATGGGTTACTTATCAAGGGGCTTTTCTGTTACAATGAGGCTTCTACTACTGCTATGACAACCACTTTGGAAAGTATGAAGCGTGCCCCTCATGTTATCAAGGCGGCACCAAAAGTGATTGCAGTAAGCGATGGCGTTTCAATCTTAGCTTATGACATGCGTGAGCATGAAACATACGAGAATCCTCTTAACAGGCTCTATTGCGACTTTGCTTTTTTCTATCCACTTTGTGGAGTTGAGCGATTTTCTTCGGTCGATGAAAATCCTGCTGATGTGAAGGCTGCCGAGAAGTTGGCAAAGCTTCATGATGAACTACGCGCCTACAATGATTTCAGTAGCAAAAGCGAACTTCACGACCTGAATATCTTCATTGCCCGATTGCTTTTCTGTTTCTTTGCTGAAGACACCGGAATATTTGAGGAGAATCTGTTTACCGGTTCTATCGTTCGATATACCAAGCAGGATGGTAGCGATTTGTCCGATTACCTTAGTGCGGCATTCAATGTGATGGATATGCGTGAGCGTAATGCTGACACAATGAAAATCATCACCCAATTTCCTTATGTAAATGGTGGCTTATTTTCCAAGCATATTCAAATCCCGAATATGGGATATAAGGCACGAAAGATTATCATTGAATGTGGAGAATTGAATTGGCAGGACATTAACCCCGACATATTCGGTTCGATGATTCAGGCAGTGGTAGACCCAAATGTACGTGCCAATCAAGGTATGCACTATACCAGTGTGCCAAACATCATGAAGGTAATCAATCCTTTGTTTTTGGATGAGCTACGAGCGGAGTACAATAAACAGCAAACATTCTTTGATGAGAGTAAACGGTTGAGAGAGGTGGGGATGCTTTCGCAAAAGGATTTTTTTGAGCATGTGAAGCCTGTCATAAAAGTGAATAAAAGATTGCTACATCGCATTTCTCAAATGAAGTTTTTCGACCCCGCTTGTGGGAGTGGGAACTTCTTAATCATCACCTACAAGATGCTTCGCTTGTTGGAGATGGATATTCTGCGCCTAAACCGCCAATGCTATCCGCAACAAGAGCTGGAGTTTATCGATGCATCCTACATCACACTGTCTCAATTCTATGGCATTGAACTACTTGACTTCCCTCACGAGATTGCTATGCTATCCATGTGGTTGGCTGAGCATCAGATGAACAAGAAATTGCACGATGATTTTGGTGTGAATACTCGTGCGTTGCCGCTGCATAATATCACGCAGATACAGTGTGGCAATGCCTGTCGATTGGATTGGGAGGAAGTGTGTCCGCATACTCCCGAAGAAGAGGTGTTTGTATTTGGGAATCCACCGTATTTAGGAAGTCGCCATCAAGAATTATCACAAAAGAAGGATATGGAATATGTCTTATATTCTGACTTCGGTAGTTTGGATTATATTGCATGTTGGCTCTATAAAGGCGGTAAGTTTATTGAAGTCTCTAAGGCTCAGTGTGCTTTTGTAACTACCAATTCAATCTGTCAAGGTCTTCAAGTTGCCCTATTATGGAAAAGGGTATTGAAAAATGGAGTAGAAATATCATTTGCTCATACTTCTTTTAAATGGACGAATAATGCAAAAAATCAAGCAGGTGTAACTGTTGCTGTTGTTGGTTTAGCAGCAAATCCTCATAGGAAATTATTATATACTGGAGAGACTTGCAAACAAGTAACAAATATCTCACCTTATTTATTTGAGGGTAAAAATGTATTCGTAGAAAGTGCGAATAGACCTTTATGTCCCAATATTCCTCAAATGAATTTTGGAAATATGCCGGCTGATGGAGGAATGTTACTATTTACAACTGAAGAAAAGAATGATTTTATTGCCAAAGAACCAAACAGTGAGCGATATTTCCGACAAATATATGGTTCTGAGGAATTTATAAATGGTAAAGAACGCTGGTGCTTATGGCTAAATGGATATAAGCCTTCGGAGTTTAATTGTATGCCACTTATTAAAGACAGGATAGATAGATTAAGAGAAATTCGTCAGAACTCTTCACGACCTCAATTAGCAGAAATTCCGCATTTATTTGCGCAAATTACTCAACCTATGGGATGTAACTTTATTATTATACCTCGTGTATCTTCTGAGAATAGAGATTATATTCCTATGGGTTATATAGAGGATGGATATATTGCAGCTGATTCTTGCATGACCATTGGAACAGATGATATATATATTTTTGGTATTTTGATGAGCAAGATGCACATGGCATGGGTACGCACTGTTGGTGGACGACTAAAAACTGATTATCGCTACTCTGCCCAGCTCTGCTACAACACCTTTCCATTCCCCAAAATCTCCGACTCGAAGCGCAAGCAACTCACCGAAGCCGCAGAGGAAGTACTCATCACTCGTGCCGGTCATCCCGAAAAGACTTTAGCTGAGATGTACAACCCCGATAAGATGCCGCAAGACCTCAGCGAAGCCCATGCAGCCCTCGATGATGTAGTGGATAGTTGCTATCCCGGTTATCCATTTGCTAACGATGAAGCCCGCTTGGAGTGTCTGTTTAAACTCTATGAGAAAATGACAGCAAAATAAAAGTACAGCAATAGTGCAATAGAGCGTTGTAGTTTTTTGATAATTTAAATGATGCAATATGACCAAAAAAGAATCTATAAAGCTATTTGAAGAAAAGAAAGTACGCACCTTGTGGGACGATGACACGGAAACATGGTACTTCTCAATTGTTGATGTGGTGGCAGTTTTGACAGATAGTCCTAATCCAAGAAAATATTGGAGTGTGCTGAAAACAAGATTAAAAAAAGAAGGAAGTGAGTTGGCTACAAACTGTAGTCAACTGAAAATGAAAGCTGCCGACGGAAAGAATTATCTTACCGATGTAGCTGATACTGAGCATATTTTTCGTCTTATCCAATCAATACCTTCACCAAAGGCAGAACCTTTCAAACAATGGATGGCACAAGTGGCAGCCACACGATTAGAGCAGATGCAAGACCCGGAATTGAGTATTCACCAAGCATTGGAGGATTACCGACGATTGGGCTATTCGGATAACTGGATTAATCAGCGATTGAAATCTATAGAGATACGTAAAGACCTTACCGACCAATGGAAAGCTCATGATGTGAAAGTGGGTTTGGAATATGCCACTCTTACAGACATAATATATAATGCTTGGGCAGGCGTATCGGCAAAACAATATAAACAGCTCAAAGGGCTGAAAAAAGAGAATCTGCGTGATAACATGACAAACGAAGAGTTGGTACTTAACATGCTGGCAGAACTTTCCACTACAAGTATCACTAAAGCTAAGAACCCGAAAGGACTGGACGAAAACGCAAAGTGTGCAGCCGAAGGAGGAAATGTGGCTGCGGTGGCCCGCAAGGAATTGGAATCAAAGACCGGACGGAAAGTTGTAACACCGCTGAGTGCCAAACGCTTTTTCAATAATCAATTGTCGGAATCGGAAGATAACTACAATCTAACAACAGAAACAGATGGGGACGAATCAAAATAACTTTGTTGATATACATTACATCCAAAGTGGGAAATCGGCTAATACCGATAAACTGGGTATGCGAGAAATGCAGGCGAAAGCTTACAAGTATCGCGAAAAACGTTTCTTACTTATCAAATCGCCTCCAGCCAGTGGTAAGAGCCGTGCCCTCATGTTTATTGCACTCGATAAATTAGCGCATCAAGGAATTAAGAAAATTGTGGTGGCTGTACCGGAAAAAAGTATAGGACGTTCATTTAAAGATACCTATTTGAAAAAGTTCGGTTTCTTTGCTGATTGGACTGTAGCACCTTACTATAATCTCTGTGCTGAGAATGGTAATGAAAACGACAAGGCCGGTATCTTCTGTGAGTTTATGAAAAACAGCAAGAATAAAGTGTTGGTTTGTGCGCATGCAACCCTTCGTAATGCCATGAAGCAACTCGATGATGCTGATTGGAACAATTGCCTGCTTGCGATTGATGAATTTCATCATACCAGTGCCGATGTAAATAGCGGTTTGGGGGATACCGTGCGCAGAGTTATGAATAACTCTAATGGGCACATCGTAGCTATGACTGGGAGCTATTTCCGAGGGGATGGTATTCCCGTGCTCAGAGCCGAAGACGAAGCTCGTTTTTATCCTGTCACTTACAACTATTATCAGCAACTCAATGGCTACAAGTATCTTAAAAATCTCGTATTGAGCTATCACTTTTATAAAGGGGTGTATCTCGACCATATTTCAGAAGTGCTTGATACCCACCATAAAACCATCATACACATTCCTTCACCCAATAGCCGTGCATCTTCAGCCAAAGGCAAATATACCGAAGTGGCTGAAATTATGCAGTTGATAGGCCAGGAGGTGAATCACGACTACAATCGTGGCATTTATACTTTGCGGACGCCCGACGGACGCATGCTAAAAGTGGCCGATTTGGTTGAGGACAAAGGCAACACGCGCGAAAGAGTCTATGACTATCTGAACAAGATGAAACGTGCCGAAGATATGGATATTATCATAGCTCTTGGCACTGCCAAAGAGGGTTTTGACTGGGAATGGTGCGATACTTGCCTCACGATTGGTGTGCGTGGATCATTGACCGAGGTAGTGCAGATTATCGGTCGGTGCACTCGAGATAGTGAAGGTAAAGATACTGCTCGCTTTATTAATATGATAGCTATGCCCGATGCAGAACAACCCGATGTAAAAGTAGCTGTGAATGATTTCTTGAAAGCTATTACAGCTTCTCTATTAATGGAACAAGTAATGGCTCCAAGTTGGCATTTCAAAACTACTAAGGAGGATGAAGCGGATAGTGAAAATGATACGATTCATACCATTGTAGTGGAAGGATTGAAACCCCTGTCGAGCGTCAAGACCAAACAAATAGTAGAAGAACAGCTTGATGACTTGAAAGCCAGTATTCTGCAAGATGAAATGGTGGTGAAAGCCATTAGTGGTAGTACAACTGCTGAAGCCATCACACAACACCTAATTCCGAAAGTAATCAGAGAGAAATATCCTGATTTGAATGAAGGGGAAGTGGAAGAGGTGCGCCAACGTGTACTTCTCGACACAATCATTAAGGGGAATGACATTGTTGATGAAAAAGGTAATCCAATAGACCTTACAGAAATAAAAGAGGATGGTGAAAGAGAGAGTGAAGGTAACCGCCTTTTGAAACTGACCAATCGTTTTATCAATATAGATAAACTGAGTATCAATCTGATAGACACTATCAATCCATTCCAACGTGCCTACGAAGTATTGTCTAAAACAGTAGATGCACCAACTTTGAAAATTATTCAAGATACCATTGCCGAACAGAAATTTGACATGTCGCTTGAGATGGCTATCAGTCTTTTCAAAGGTCCGCTGAAACAATGGATAACCGAACATGGAGGACAGCAACCTTCCAACACAGACCCAAACCCGAAAACTCGTGAGTTGGCTTGCGCACTACAAATGATTAAAAACCTCAAGATTCGTAAGATGATGGGGCTGGATTATGAACCTGAAAACAATAAATAAGCATGGAATGGCCCAAAGAATTAGTTGAACTGTTTGACGACCCTTTGTTGGAAGGTGTGCGCCCCAAGGCTGCACCAATCACACCCGATGATAGACGAGTAAAATCGCTGATGGAGATTGCAGACTGGGTAGATACTCACGATGGGAAACGACCTCAAGGCAATGGTGATTTAAAAGAAAAAATGATGGCTCGTTCACTCAAGGCATTGCAACGCGATGCTCATGATGGATTGAGAGTTTATGACCGATTAAATCTATTAGAGGAGGAACAGATATGAATATCGAGGACGAATTAAACGAATTATTGAATGATCCTCTGCTGAATCTTTCAGACAAGGAAATGTCGTTATTCAATATACCAGCAGATATGAAGTTGATACAAGAAAAACGCGAGCAGGCAGACTATATAGCAAAGCGAAAAGTTTGCGAGGAATTCGATAAATTCAGAAATTTATTTGTCAATGTTCACCATGAACTTCAATCAGGAAGACGAAGCCTTGTAAAACTGTCTAAAACGGCTAATATATCTCCCGGAAGATTCTTTATCATCAGTGGACAAATGGTTTATCTTGATAAGTTGGACGAGAAGTATCTCAATAAAAATAATAAAAGATATGATGGGCGTACACGCTGTATTTATGAAAATGGTACAGAATCGGACATTCTTCTTCAAACATTGAGAAAAGGTGTAATGGATGATGGCTTTGCCATTACTGAAAAGCAAGAAGAGGCTGAGCAATTGATGTTTAACTCTAATGAGCTATCGAACAATGATAAAGTAACAGGCTATATTTACATTTTGAGTTCGCTTTCAACGCAACCAGAGATTGCCAATCAACAAGACCTTTACAAGATTGGTTTCACGATTAATTCGGTGGAAGAACGAATAGCAAATGCCACCAACGACGCAACCTATTTGATGGCTCCAGTGAAGATTGAAGCATCTTATAAGATTGTAAATCTGAATAGTCATGTATTTGAAACCCTTATCCATCAAGTTCTTGATGCAGTTCAGATGCAAATAACTATTACCGATAAAGCAGGTACAGTATGCCACCCACAAGAATGGTATGTTGTCCCTTTTCCAGTAATCGAAACTATAATTCATAAGATATTAGATGGTAGTATCACCCGATATGTGTATAATCCACAAATGAAATGCCTTGAAAAAACGATTGTAAAGAGCGAATCAACCTTTGATACAACGGGAATGAAGTTACTTACACTCATTATCAAAAAAGTATTCTTTGATGAAATCATAAAGGGAGAAAAGACCATTGAGTATCGTGAACTAAAACAAACAACCCTCAACAAATATACCTTCATTGATGATACAGATGGCAAACGCTATTTGCGTAGATATGATGCTCTTCGCTTATATGTGGGCTACGATAAAAATCGTGAAAGTGCGATTGTAGAAGTACTTGACACGGCTTATAATGAAGGTGTCGTAGAATATCACTTAGGTCATATACTTGAACATATTAAGAAGGAGGAATAAAAGAATCATTTATCGAGCAATTCTAATCATGTCCAACCCCTAAAAAGAGAACACTTTTAATCCATATAGAAATATCAGGGTAATAGCTATGGGTGCTACATAGCGAATGCAGAATAGTATTATGCGGTAGGTTCGCACTTTCACGGCTCCATGATTGGTGAGTTGTTGTCGCACTATTTTCTTGTCGAGTGCCCACCCTACGAATATCGACATCACAAGTCCACCTATGGGTAGTAAAATATTGGATGAAACATAATCGAAAAGATTGAACACTGTGAGTCCGAATATCTTAAAGTCGGAAAGGAGTCCGAATGACATGGCACATATCACCCCAAAAAACACAGCTATGCCGAGATTGAGCAAACTGGCTTTTTTGCGTCCCATATTGCACTCTTCGCAAAATAGAGAAATAGAAATCTCGCTCATGGATATTGTAGAGGTGAGCGATGCCACAAAAAGTAGAAGGAAGAATAACACTGACCATATATATCCGCCGGGCATCTGATTGAAGATAGATGGTAGGACTTCAAATACCAATTTCGGTCCTGCACTCGGTTCAGCCCCAAAAGAGAACACAGCAGGGAATATAATGATACCGGCTACCACAGCCACAGCTGTGTCGAGAAATGCTATTGTACCTGCACTACGCACCAATCGCACATCGTCGTGAAAATATGATGAATACACAAGGAGTCCACCAAGTCCGAGACTTAGCGAAAAAAATGCCTGTCCCATAGCTCCAAGCACTACAGCCGGAGTGATTTTACTAAAATCGGGATTGAACAGAAAGTCCATCCCATCGACACTGCGTGGCAAAAGCAGCGAATTTACTGCAAATACGATGAGGATAATAAACATTATAGGCATGAGGATATTGGATAATTTTTCAATACCTTTCTGCACACCACGACTTAATACCATAAAATTTATAAGCAAAAATACGACTGTCCACAAAATTGGGCGCCATGAATTGACGCTAAACTCATGAAACATCGTTGCAAATTCTGCTGATGATTTGCCCGACAATGCACCCGAAATAGATTGAATAAGATATTCCAAAGTCCATCCTGCCACTACCGAATAGAAACTGAGAATCATCAAGGATGCTAAAATGGATATATAGGTCATTATCTGCCATCGCTTATGTGTGGTAAGTGCATGAAATGCTCCACGCACATTTTTGTGGGTGGAACGACCTATTATAAATTCGGCACACATTATCGGTATTCCGATAATCAACACGCATCCCAAGTATATTATGAGGAATGCTCCACCTCCATGCACTCCTGCTTCATAGGGGAATCTCCATATATTTCCTAACCCCACAGCAGAACCCACAGTGGCAGCAATAACACCCAGTTTAGTGGCAAATACCGCTCTTTCTTTCATATATAATCAAAATGCTATCATAATTCGGGAAGTGGCTCCTTGAGAGGGTCCCGCTTGACAGACTCTTTATGTTTGTTGTTTTTATTATGTTTATTTTTTGGCCTAAATGCCGGATTTACAATAGTAGAATCCACTGCAATGCTCTCATTGAAGTGTGCTATTTCAGCAGCCGTTATAGCTACATTACTTTCACTATTGCTCAATCTGAATCCAATATTGACTCCCACAATCAGAATAATAACAATTATAAGAATGATTGAGCCAATGCGTTCGCCTCGATTCATATTGAGATAATCCGATTTCATAAAAATTCTATTTTAAGACATCGAGAATACTCGATATGAGGATAATCAATATCAAAATAGGTGCTATGTAACGAATTGATAGAAGCACGAGTGGGAAAACACGCGATTTCACGGTTCCATTGTTGGTGAGTTGCTCTTTGAGAAAACTTCTTGGGAGTATCCATCCTACATATATACATAAAAATATCGACCCTATCGGGAGCATAAAATTGGTGGCTACCGTATCGAGAAAATCAAACAGATTCAATCCTCCAATCTTCAACCACCCCAACGATCCTTGCGACAAGGAACAAAGCGAACTTGTGAGAAATAATGGAACTATAGCTATTATACACGCCATTTTACGGCTTTTCTTGAAACGACTTTGAATGGAGAATATGGTAACTTCGGCAAGAGATATGGTGGACGTGATAGCAGCTACGGAAAGCAGCATAAAAAAGAGTATCGACCATATTCGTGTTCCACCTATGTTGGCAAATATTTCGGGAAGCGTGACAAACACTAATGTTGTACCGGCAAAATTAGCTTCACTTGTATCGAGTGCAAACGATTTCATCCCCGGAAATATTATGAGCCCCATGACAAATGCCACGAAAAAATCGAGCAAAGCCACAGTTGTAGCCGTGGAAGTGAGTTTGGTATCATGTGGATAATATGCGGCAAATGTAATTAATATTCCCAATCCGAGACTTAGCGAAAAAAATGCTTGCCCCAACGCAGAGATAAATACATCGGCATTAAGCGCACTTAAATCAGGCTTGAGAAAAAACATCACCCCTTCCGCAGCTTTTGGCAACGACAAC
Source organism: uncultured Muribaculaceae bacterium (assembly GCA_964646495.1). Taxonomy (GTDB): domain Bacteria; phylum Bacteroidota; class Bacteroidia; order Bacteroidales; family Muribaculaceae; genus HGM05232. Next base: position 7,410 of record CAZYEO010000042.1, on the reverse strand, counting down.
GACACCGCACACAAAACCAATAATATAATGAATAGAACCGGCATCATGAGATTAGACATTTTCTCGATACCTTTTTGCACCCCTCTAAGTAGTACAAATAGATTGATAGTTATACAAATACCTGTCCATAATAGCGAATTCCAATCAGAATGAAGCATTGTGTTCATTTTCCCGACGAAAAAAGCATCGCCATTGGCAACCACGCCATTATATCCATCATATAATCCACCCGTGATCGATTGCCACAAATATTCTAAAGTCCATCCTGCCACCACCATATAAAACGACATGATAAGATATGCAGCTACGAGAGCCAGAACACCGTTGAACCACCATTTTTTGTGGGGAGTAAATTTTGTATATGCACTCGTAACATCAGAACATGCGCTACGTCCCAAGGAAAACTCGGCAAGCATTACCGGAATACCTAAAAATAAAATACACGCAAGATAAATAATCAGGAATATGGCTCCTCCGTTTTCTTGAGCCTCACTTGGAAAGCGCCAAATATTACCTAACCCCACAGCAGAACCTACAGTAGCGGCAATAACCCCCACCTTGCTCCCGAACTTTACTTTCTCTGACATATTGATATTTAATAGTATATTAAACCCCCTATTGGGTTTTTTAATCGGGCAAATATAGTACATTTTCATGCAATTTCATTTATTATTATAATTATTTGAATATCACATTATAATTTGTACATAATATTTGTATATTTGTTGCGAAATACAGACGTCAATTTATAATAATAAAACTTAATCCACTCGTCGTGAAAATATTTTTTAAGAAGATTCCAATAGGAATAGTATCTGGCGTAGTTCTCATTAGCATTCTTTATCTCACCTTGGCATCAAAGCCGATAGGTATAGAATTTATACCATTTTTCCCAGGGTTAGATAAAATTGAGCATTTTATAATGTTTGGTGCATTAACCTTTTTCTTACTTATCGATTACCAACGTATCGGATTTCCACGCCAATTCAAGCGTAGCGTAGCTATTGCCATAGTAACAATGGTGGCATTTATAGGCGGAGTAATTGAATTTTTACAAGAATCTATGGGTTTGGGGCGCGAGAGCGAAGTAATTGACTTCATAGCTGATGCCCTTGGTGCTGTAGCGATGTATATTGTATACGATTTTTTCATTGTAAAGTATATTCGTTCAACCCTAAAACAACTAAAAGTAAAAAAATAAAATTCATATTTATTTTGCAATAAATTTGGGTAGAGTGTGGCGCAGTCAATAAATATATATATATTTGTATGATATGAATTTTGGTGATTGTCACATTATCGTGATTGATTCCTTATTTTTAAATGTTATAACCCTAAGACATGAAAAAGAAATTGCCTATTTTGAAAAACGATCCTTGGCTCGAACCTTATGCCAAAATAATCGAAGGGAGGCATGAAGACTCCATAAGAAAAGAGGCACAACTAACCCAAGAGGGCAAATGCACACTCAAAGATTTTGCAAATGCACACCAATATTTTGGGATGCACCGCACAGATTCAGGTTGGGTGTTCAGAGAATGGGCGCCTAATGCCACCTCTATATCACTCATCGGCACATTCAACGAATGGAAAGAATCGAATAAATATTCCCTCACCAACATCGGCAACGGAATATGGGAAATCAATCTTTCTGCCGACAAAATATCGCATGGTGACTTATATAAACTTAAAATAAAATGGAATGGCGGAGAGGGTGAACGCATTCCGGCATACGCTACGAGAGTGGTTCAGGACGAAAAATCATATATATTCTCGGCGCAAGTATGGGACCCAGAAAAGCCATACATATTCAAGAAAAAAACATTCAAACCCACTATAAATCCTCTATTTATATACGAATGCCATATCGGCATGTCGCAAAGCGAGGAGGGAATCGGGAGCTATCGCGAATTTCGAGAAACGGTGCTACCACGCATTATCAACGATGGCTACAACTGCATTCAGATAATGGCAATTCAAGAGCATCCATATTATGGATCATTCGGGTATCATGTGTCAAGTTTTTTTGCGGCATCGAGTCGCTTCGGCACTCCCGATGAACTGAAAGAATTGATCGATGCTGCGCATAAAGCCGGGATAGCTGTGGTGATGGATATCGTGCATTCGCATGCAGTAAAAAACGAGGTCGAAGGCTTGGGCAGATTTGACGGAAGCAATAATCAATATTTTTATGGCGATGAAAGGCGCGAACATCCGGCATGGGATTCTCTATGTTTCGACTATGGCAAAGATGAAGTGCTTCATTTCTTACTCTCCAACTGCAAGTACTGGCTCGAAGAATATAAATTTGACGGATTTCGTTTTGATGGAGTAACCTCTATGCTCTACTACAATCATGGATTGGGACAAGCATTCTGTTCGTATGAAGATTATTATAATGGCGGACAAGATACAAATGCCATAACATATCTCACTCTTGCCAATAAATTGATACATCAAGTAAATCCACATGCCATCACAATAGCAGAAGAGATGAGCGGAATGCCCGGACTTGCCACAAAAGTATCTGACGGAGGGATTGGATTTAATTATCGCATGGCAATGGGAATACCCGATTATTGGATTAAAAGCATCAAGGAGAAAAAAGATGAAGATTGGCTCCCATCGTCAATATTTTGGGAACTTACCAATAGACGCGCCGATGAAAAAATAATAAGCTATGCAGAAAGCCACGACCAAGCACTCGTGGGCGATAAAACAATTATTTTCCGTCTTATCGATTCTGAAATGTATTGGCACATGATGGTTGGTGATAATAATATTACCGTGGATCGAGGGATGGCTCTCCACAAAATGATACGCCTCATCACATGCTCCACTACCAATGGTGGCTATCTCAACTTTATGGGTAACGAATTTGGACACCCGGAATGGATCGATTTTCCTCGCGAAGGAAATGGATGGTCGTATAAATATGCACGTCGTCAATGGGAACTCGTTGATCGCGAGGATCTAAAATATCGATTTTTGGGGGCTTTCGATAAGTCTATGCTACACCTCATTCACGATGTGGCACAATTTCAATCGTTGCCTATCGAAAAATTATGGGAAAAAGATGACGACCAAGTATTGGCTTATAAGCGTGGCAACCTAATTTTTATCTACAATTTCAGCCCCACAAATTCATATACCGATTATGGGATTTTAGCTCCCGAAGGAGAATATGAGGTGGTGCTAAATAGTGATAGCAAGCAATTTGGAGGATATGGAAACATCGATGAAAAAGTGATTCACTTCACCGCAGAAGATCCACTATACAAGCCACACCATTTAGGACGATTATTGCTATACATCCCCGCCCGATCGGCACAGGTATTACGAAAGAAAAAATAAAAAAAGATCATAATATTAAGATAGCCACGAATTAATTTATCGTGGCTATCTTAATTTATATAAAAAGCATTTTGCTTTATAACTCGAATCCCAAATGTAGAGCAAACGTCTGATTCTCACCCGTGAGAGCATAAATATTATTATTTAAAGAAGCTCTCAATCCGACATAATTATAAGTAATAGAGAGGCTTATGGCATGAGTACTCACAGGGAATTTTATTCCAAATTCTCCCAGAATATAAAATCGAGTGGTGAATTTAATCGAATTATCCCCTTTTTCATATGTCATAGATCCAGGAGCATATCCCAATCGTGTAGCCAAATAAGGTGTCACCTTCGATTTATTAACTATATTCCACTGTGCATGCGCAAAGATCGGGAATGCCGACAGCGATTTTATATTAATATTTCCCATATCTTGTGTCATCAAATTGTAATATCCTACTCCGGCTCCTACAAACCAGTTTTTATTAATATGATACCCGGGCATAACCGCAAATTGGATTGTATTATCACCATCTTTTATAGCCAATCCATAGCCACCATCAATTTTAAGCCCGAAGTCATTTGTAAGTTGCGCATTGGATGTCAATGTAATAAGCAACACACATAGTGTGAAGAAGATTTTTTTCATAAAAATTTAAGGTTTATAATGTTATCGTATCTGAAATTATGTTTATGCAAATATACTGAAATTTTTTATTTATACGCATTTTATCAATGTTAATGGGAGAAGATACGAATCAAAATAGTTAAACTATGTTATAACGGAGAAGAAAATTCATTTTTATGTTGTATAACATAAATATACAACATATCTTTGTGACATGTTTTTCATGGTATTAGATTTTAAGTTGAAGATTAGTTGTCGCGATGACAATTAATTTTTTTTGTACCTACTCCAACATTATATTCTTTCAATACTCCCAAGCATATATTATCAATCCGGATATAGCGAATATCGATGATAATGTGTAAGTTTGCAAATCAATTGCAAAATTTCACTCTAAGAATGTATAATCGCTACATAATCGGTATTTTATTGGTTGCCGGACTATATGGCTGCCACGGCAACAAACAAACATCTCCACTAAGCGCAGAAGCTCAACGGCGTGGTGTAGAAGCAGCAAAAACAGTACTCACATCCAATCTCTCCGACGAAATGGAACTTCAATTTCATATTCTTGACGCTAAAGCTGTGCAAAGCGAATATATACTTATGGGAGATACTATTGCAGCCGGTGATTTCGATGAAGCATTTCGCAAATATATTACTACAAACAATAAAGCATTAAGCGAAGAATTATTTCAATAATAATGAGGGTTTATATCATTTCAATCTTATTTCTAATGGTTACCGCCATGAGTTGTTCATCGGCAGCTACTCGTCGTGCCAATGAATTGTGCGACAGCATTGCACAAGCCAAGGGTAATACAGAAAGATTGCAAGAAATTAAGAAATCATTCCATCACATTTGCAAGGAATATGATGGCGATTCTATCCACATAGCAAATTCCATGATGGAAATTGCCGCAAATGGCAATGACACGCTACAAGTTGCTACAGCATACGTGGTATCCACCCCTGAAGGATTGGGCAGGTGGTTTGCAAGCAGAATCCAAGCCCTATCTACCACTCCCGATGCTAAAGCTAAAGATAGGATTAACAGCATGAACAGAATAATCGCGGCATGCCATAATTCCGATACAATTGGAATTAAATTTGCAAATGCACTTCAAAGTACCCTCGACTCGATACCAATGAAGGAGCAAATGCGCATCTACACCATAATATCCTCACCCTCAACTCTCGGTAAAGCATTAGCCCACGATTTGAGAATGGCACGACGCAACAATGATATCCAATCCATATCCACCACCCTCGATAGAATAAAAATTGCCTATTCTATTTATCATACTCAATCCACGGAAAAAGGGGAGATTTTTCTCACGTTTTTTCCTCAAGAGAAAGTGAAGTAACTTAAAAACAAGCCTCCTAAAAATATATATCGCGATGAAAACAATAAATCAGTACACCGAAATCATCAATAAGTCAATAATGAACGTGAGCTATCCGGCTCATCCACATCATTTGTATGACCCCATAAAATATACAATGTCGCATGGAGGCAAGCGATTGCGCCCCGTACTCACCCTTCTAAGTTGTGATGCAATGGGTGGAAATCATGAAGAGTGTATCAATCAGGCTCTTGGAGTGGAATTCTTCCACAATTTCACACTACTGCACGACGATGTGATGGATAATGCCGATTTAAGGCGCGGACTCCCTACCGTGCATTGCAAATGGGATGCAAACACTGCCATTCTTTCGGGCGATGCAATGCTAACGTTCGCCGGACAGCTAAGTGCAAAATGCGCTCCCGCACAATTGCCACGAGTAATGCAGCTATTCAATGATACTGCAATGGAGGTATATGAAGGGCAACAATACGATATGGATTTTGAGAATCGCGACAATGTAAACGTAGATGAATACATTTCAATGATACGCCTAAAGACATCTGTGCTTATAGGGTGTGCCTGTAAAATGGGAGCCATAATGGCTGAAGCTCCACAAGAGAAAGCCGAATTGCTTTATGAATTTGGGGTAAATCTCGGATTGGCATTTCAATTGCAAGATGACTTGCTCGATGTATATGGTGATCCTGCTACTTTTGGGAAAGCGATAGGAGGGGATATCTTAAACAATAAAAAGACATTCTTATTATCCAAAGCCATTGAAATTGCCGATGAAAAAAGCAAAAAAGAGCTTAACAAATGGATAGGGATAACAGGCGACGACAACAACACTGATAAAATAGCATCAATAACAGCCATATACAATCAACTCGGAATACCTGCAATATGCGAGCACCAGATTGAACAATATCTTGCAATTGCCCTTAAATCGATTGAATCATTGAATCTTGGCAATGAGGAACGAAAATCATTCGACACTTTTGTAGAAATGATAATGCACCGCAAAAAATAAACTGATGATCGACACCCACACCCATTTATATCTCGACGAGTTCGCTACCGACCGAGATGCCGCAGTGCAACGCGCCAAAGATGATGGTGTGGAGGCTATAATGCTACCAAACGTAGACCTCACCACTATAGATGCCATGAACGCCATGCACAATTCATACCCTGATTATGCTATAATGGCTAATGGATTGCACCCCACATCGGTGGATATTAATTACCGTGCCACACTCGACACAATCGTGCAACAATTCTCCACCAATAAATATAAAGCAGTGGGCGAAGTGGGGATAGATCTTTATTGGGACAAAACATATATCAATGAGCAGATAATAGTTTTTACCGAACAATTGAAATTGGGAGTAGAAATGAATTTGCCCGTGATAATCCATTGCCGTGAAGGACTGAAAACGATCCTGGATGTATTCAAAAGGTTCAATGGCACACTACCGAGATGCATTTTCCACAGCTTCACCGGAACATCTGAAGAGGTAGCACAAATAAGGGAATACACCGATCCATATTTCGGTATCAACGGAATTGTAACATTCAAAAAAGCTCAAATCAATACTACACTGTCTGCAATAGGAATTGATAGGATTCTGTTGGAAACTGATTCACCTTATCTTGCTCCAGTTCCCTTTCGTGGCAAACGCAACGAGTCTTCATATCTGAAATATATATGCAACCACATTGCTGCCACACTATCTCTCACCCCTGGTGAGGTAGATATTATCACTACAGACAATGCCAAACGAATATTCGCAATATAAATCCCACACCGATAATTAAAAAACAAGAAATATCCTTTCAGAATACACAAAAAACACTATCTTTGCACCTACAAAATTTGGAGTGATGCTCGAGTGGTTGAAGAGGCACGCCTGGAAAGCGTGTAAACCCCTAAAGGGTTTCGAGGGTTCGAATCCCTCTTACTCCGCTGAAACACGCTGAAATACTATAAAAAAGTATTCAGCGTGTTTTTTGTACAAATAATCATACTAAGAAAATTCAATTATTGCTGTCCGATAAAACTAACAATGACATATAAATAGTTCCCGAAACTTT
>CAZYEO010000041.1:0-18526 GCA_964646495.1 uncultured Muribaculaceae bacterium | reverse complement strand
TGAAATGCTTCATATATATTTTTTATTTGTCGATGTATATATAAAAGAAAAGTGCCTGAATATTATGTTCAAGCACTTTTATTATATACTAATTTAGAATATCCTGTTTTTTATTTTTCAAATAAAGCATTGAAATCTTGAGCTGATACGGTTTTCTCATCAAGAGTTACCTTTTCTTTAATTGTAGAGAATAATTTATCTTCTACAGCTTTGTCAGCTATATTCTTGCGGTAATCTTTATTTGAGACAATTTCTTGTGCATATCTTTCGATTGTGTCTTGAGGAACATTAGTCATTCCGTATTGAGCAAATTGTTGGATTGCGATAGTTTTAGCTACACTAAGAAGATCAGATTCCTCAATTTTTACATCATTATTTTTCAAAATAATATCTTTAACTAATTGCCATTGAAGGCTTGGAATCATCTTATCGAAATCTGCTTCAATTTCTTCGCCTGTTTTTTTGTCGTTTTGAAGTAGAAGCCATTTCTTAAGAAATTCTTTAGGAAGTTCGAGATTTCCTACTTGGTCCATAACTACCTTTTCAGCATCAATAGAGAATCGATAATTGCTGTCGTTTACAAGTTGAGAAGCAATCATTTCTTTTATTTTTGCTTTATACTCCTCTTCATTATGTACGGCATCTTTACCAAATACATTATCGAAAAGTTCTTGATTCAATTCAGCCGGCTTCAATACGATGATTTCAGATATTTCCATCTCGAAGTTGCTCTTGTTATCAGCGTTATCTTTGCTTACATTAAGCATAGATGCCATTTCTGCCGGATTTCCGTTGCATGTGTTCCAAGGGTTGAACACTACTTTTTCACCAACTTTTTTGCCGATGAATTTTGCACGTTCGTCATCCGATTTAAAATATTCTGGAGATACAATTCCTCCGGCTACAACTACTCCACCTTCTTTAGGTGTGCCATCTTCGTTAAGTTCAATCATCGGACCCTTTACAAGAGCTTTCTGATCTACTTCTTCGCCAGGTACTTGAGCTCCAAATCGTTGTGAAAACGCTTCTATTTGCTTTCCAACCATTTCTTCATCAACATCAATTGAATAGAATGGTACATGTACATCCTTATCTAATTTTACGTTGATTTCAGGTGCAAAACCAACTTCAAAAGTAAATTTGAAATCCTTATCATTATCCCAATCGATTGATCCTGTAGGTTGGATAATAGGTTCACCTAAAATATGAAGATTGTTTTCAGAGATATATTTCGTCAAACCCTCATAAGTTTCGCGATTAATAACATCGAGCAAAGCTTGCTTTCCAAACATTTTCTTTAAGATTCCAGTTGGTACTTTGCCCGGACGGAATCCGTCAATCTTATGTTTTAGCCCTATAGTTTTAAGATCTTTGGCTACTTTGTCTTGATAATCATTTTCTTCAATTGACACAGTGATGATTGCATTCACATTGTCAATTTTGTCCATTGTTACATTCATTGTGTAGAATAGATATATTTATTGTTATTTATTGACTAACAATACACTCCAACATTAAGTTTAGTCTCAATTTGGACTGCAAAATTACATTTATTCATGCCTAATAACAAATTTCACGCCTCATTTTTTTATGAATTATCTATTTTATCGCTAAATCTGGTTAAGCATCTGCATTTATCTCAACAATATTCAGTTATTTTAAGTACGTTTGCATAATCAAAACAAAGATTTATGTATCGAAAAATATTTATTTTTACAATCCTATTTATAATTCTCAGTTTTGTTACTTCATGTAATAAAGAGGTGAAAGTAATTAGTTTTTCAATTTCTCCTGAGACGCTCGAAATGTATTCATCAGAATCATCTCAAATTGTTGCTTCAATATCATATAGTGGCACCGATAGTGTGTATATGAATTGGAGTAGCAGCAATCCTGCTGTGGCATCTGTGAATGAATATGGAGTTGTGACTGCACATATGCAAGGAAGTGCTGATATTAGAGTTGAATGTGAGGGGTATTCAGGCGTTTGTGCTGTTACGGTTATAAAGGAGGTGTATATAGCCGGATATGAAGAGATTAATGGCACTAATATAGTTCAACAGTGGACGGGGGGTAAAATTAATTCTATTACAGGTTCCTCTCTTGATTCATATGCGTATACGACTATTGCTCCTGAAGGTATAGTATATATAGGTGGTAAATCAAAAACAAATGATGATATATCATTGATTTATCATGCTTCATTATGGAAAAATGGTGTACTTACAACTCTTGATTCTTCAGAAAATAACTCAGTGGTTTATGATTTAGCATTAAAGGATAAATCGGTAATGGCTGTAGGTAGCTTGGGTGAATCGGCTGTGTTGTGGAGAGATAATAATGCTTCTATACTTAATTCAGGTAATGCAGTTGCTAAGGCTATTGCATTGAGCGGAGACAAAGTAATTATATGCGGATATTCCACATATAATAATACCAGTTCCAATGCTTTGTTATGGACTGACGGAATCGAACAAGTATTGGCGGGAACAAATGCTAAAGCCAATGATGTTGCAATATATAATGATAAGGTATTTGTAGTAGGATATACGGTAATAAATGGAAAGAGAATAGCAACTTTATGGACTAATGGGTCGCCGGCTTATATTTCGGGTACGGATATAGAATCAGATGCTCGTGGGATTGCTATAGATGGCGAAGGGTCTCCCGTTATATGCGGATATGTGATGAATAATGGTTATCATCAAGGCGTGGTGTGGAAGGAAAACTCACCCACTTATCTTTCTTCGGGCATAACTGATGTGATTGCTGAATCTATTGCTTTGTCGGGAGATGTATTTTATGTTGTGGGTAATGAAATAGGATATGATTTGGTTCATAATATTAATCTTTCGCGTTCTTTATATTGGGAAAATGAAAATATGTCTCCACTTACCACAGGTGTAGCAAACTCAGGCGTTTATTCTATATTTATACGATAAGCTTAGATGAAAATAATTTAATTTGGATGTTTCGATAAAATTTTATTAAAATATTCAATTTTTAATCTATTTTTATTTGCAAAACAAAAAGTAATCTATACCTTTGCAACATCATACGAATTAAGAATGAAGAATTTTTACGCATATTATTTTTATTTTTACTTTTATTTTACAAAGAATAGAGGCGGGATAATATGTATATAATTCAGTTATGAAACAACGAATATCAAAAATATAAAGTCCTGCCAGTAATGACGGGACTTTTTTTATGTACATACAGATGAAGAAAAAAATTGCAATTCAAGGAGTAGCAGGCTGTTATCATGATGCTGCGGCACGTGAGTATTTCAATGAGGATAGTATAGAAACTATTCCCTGCGATACCTTTGCAGACCTGTTTTCAAACTTGAATACAGATGCATCGCTTTTGGGTATTATTGCTATTGAAAATACTATTGCCGGGAGTTTGTTGCAGAATCATGAGTTGTTGCGTCAAAGCAATCAAACCATCGTTGGGGAATATAAAAAACATATATCTCATGTTTTAGCAGCTCTTCCCGGTCAAGCAATGGAAGAAATTTCCGAAGTTAACTCTCACCCGATGGCATTAATGCAATGTGAACAATTTCTACAGCGGCATGCAAATATGAAAATGGTTGAAAAAAATGATACCGCTGGAAGTGCTAAGGAGATTTCCGAACATAAACTAATGGGGCATGCTGCTATATGTGGTGAATATGCAGCTCAAATATACGGTCTTGAAGTTTTGGAAAAAGATATTCAAACCATTAAACGTAATTTTACTCGTTTTTTAATTCTCGCAGATCCAATTGTTGCCAATGAAATGACCAAAGGAGTGAATATAAATAAGGCATCTTTAGTGTTTACTTTGCCACACTCTCAAGGTAGTTTATCGAAAGTCCTTACTATTTTTTCATTTTATGGCATAAACCTTACTAAAATACAATCTTTACCCATTTTAGGACGTGAGTGGGAATATAGATTTTATATTTGTCTTACTTTTGATGATTACACACGTTATCGTCAATCGATAGATGCAGTACGCCCATTAATCAACGATTTTAAAATACTTGGTGAATATGAAGAATGTAAATTCGAAAATTAATGTATCACCTGCTCATAGAGTAGCTGAAGTAAAAGAATACTATTTTTCTAAAAAACTACGTGAAATAGCTGCATTGAATGCTGCCGGAGCAGATATTATATCTTTGGGCATCGGAGGTCCCGATCGTCCTCCGCATGCAGATGTAATAGAAGCATTATGTTCAGAAGCACATCATCCTGATACCCATGGCTACCAACCGTATGTTGGGCTTCCTCAATTACGTAATGCTTATGCCGAATGGTATAAAAGAATATATGGAGTATCGCTTGATGCGACAAAAGAAATACAACCACTTATAGGATCAAAAGAGGGAATTTTGCATATCACATTAGCTTTTATAAATGAAGGTGATGGAGTTTTAGTTCCTAATCCCGGCTACCCTACATACACCTCTGTAAGTAAACTTGCCGGAGCAAATATATTCAACTATGATCTTAAAGAAGAAACAGGTTGGATGCCCGATTTTGATGCAATTGAAAAATTACCCCTCGAAAATATAAAATTAATGTGGGTGAATTATCCTCACATGCCCACTGGAGCACCCGCTTCTATTGATTTGTTTGAAAAATTAGTGGAGTTTGGTAAAAAGCATAATATCGTAATAGTTAATGATAATCCATATAGTTTTATTCTTCATGATAAGCGTATCAGTATATTGAGTGTAGATGGAGCTAAGGAAATTGCAATTGAAATGAATTCATTAAGTAAGTCTCATAATATGGCAGGATGGCGAATGGGAATGCTTGCATCCAATCCTACTTTTATAGAATGGATCCTAAAAGTAAAATCCAATATCGATTCAGGGCAATTCAAACCGATGATGTTGGCTGCAGTAAAAGCATTGGAATGTAGTGGTGATTGGTATGATGAAATCAACGCTACATATAGAAAACGTAGAGATATTGCCGAAGAAATGATGAATGTATTGGGATGTAATTTCGACCCAAAACAAGGAGGTTTATTTCTATGGGGACGAATCCCGGAGAACATTGATAGTGTTGAAAAATTCACTGATAGGATACTTGATGAGGCTCGTGTATTCATCACTCCCGGGTTCATATTCGGCAGTAATGGAAATAGATATATAAGAATATCTTTATGTGCTACTGAAACTAAAATGCAAGAAGCATTGGAGCGTATAAAATTAATTTTGAAAAAATAATATATTAATCAATAATGAAAGATTTACAACCTATTACACTGCCAGGCGTAGATATGAAACGTCCGATTATTATTGCAGGTCCGTGCAGTGCGGAAACCGAAGATCAGGTAATTAATACTGCCGTTCAACTCGCAAAATCAGGAATAAAAATATTTCGTGCCGGAATATGGAAACCCCGTACCAAACCGGGCGGATTTGAAGGTGTAGGGATAGAAGGGCTTGCTTGGCTTAAAAGAGTGAAAGCTGAAACAGGAATGTATATAGGTATTGAAGTAGCTACAGTGCAACATGTAGAGGCTGCATTGGAAGCTGGAGTAGACATTCTGTGGATAGGTGCTCGTACTACAGCCAATCCATTTGCGGTGCAAGAGATTGCAGATGCATTACAAGGAAAAGATGTCATTGTATTGGTGAAAAATCCGGTAAATCCTGATTTGGAATTGTGGATTGGAGCATTAGAGCGTTTATACAATGCCGGTATTCGTAAACTCGGAGCAATTCACAGAGGATTCAGCACATACGAAAAACATTTATATCGCAATCAACCACAATGGCACATACCTATTGAGTTGCGTCGCCGTATTCCAAATATGCAGATTATTTGTGACCCTTCGCATATAGGAGGCAAACGCGAACTAATAGCTCCTATTTCTCAACAAGCTATGGATATGGGTTTTGATGGCTTAATAATTGAATCGCATTGTGATCCTGATTGTGCATGGAGTGATAAGAGCCAACAAGTGCTACCTGAAGTTTTGAATTATATTGTAAATACCCTCGTTGTGCGCGAAACTACACAAACTACCGAAAATTTAACACTATTAAGACAACAGATCGATCAGATAGATAATGAATTGGTTGATGTCCTAAATAAACGTATGCGTATATCAAGAGAAATCGGGCAATATAAAAAAGAACACAGTATGCCCGTGCTACAGACCGGACGATATGATGATATTCTTCGTTCACGTATTAAACAAGCAGAAGATGTGGGAATGAGCGGAGAATTTATGAAGGAAGTTTTTCAAGCTATTCACGAGGAGTCTGTCAGACAGCAAATTGAAGTACTAAATAATAGAGTGAAATGAAAATATTGATTATTGGCGCAGGAAAAATGGGGACATTTTTCAGCGATGTTTTGAGTTTCAAACATGAAGTTGGAATTTACGACACTGATCCCCAACGATTGAGATTCACATTCAACACAGTGAGAATGACTCAATTGGATGAAATACGTGAATTTAATCCCGATATCGTGATTAATGCTGCTACCGTAAAATATACAATATCCGCATTTAAAAAGGTACTTCCATATTTGTCTGATAGTTGCATAATTTCGGATATTGCTTCGGTAAAAACCGGATTACCTGAATTTTATGCAGAGTGTGGACATCCATTTGTAAGTACTCACCCTATGTTTGGTCCCACATTTGCATCTTTAAGCAATTTGTCAAGTGAAAATGCCATTATTATTTCAGAAAGTGACCATCTTGGAAAGGTGTTCTTTAAAGATTTATATAGTGAACTTCATCTCAATATATTTGAATATAGTTTTAAAGAACATGATGAAACAATCGCCTTTTCACTATCAATTCCTTTTGCTTCTACATTAGTGTTTGCCAGTGTTATGAAGCATCAGGATGCACCCGGAACTACATTTAAGCGTCATATGGCTATTGCACACGGATTGATGTCGGAGGATGATTTTCTATTATCTGAAATTCTATTTAATCCCAATACACCCGAACAACTTGAGAAAATTCAACTGCAACTATCGAGACTTCAAGAAATGGTTAAAAACCGTGATTCTGAATCGATGAAGGCTTATCTACGTGAAGTAAGAGATAATCTTAAGTAGAGTATACTTTTAAATATAATTTGTAGAGATGCTAATAAGGTAATTCCTTATGCATCTCTATCTAATTTTAAATATTTGGATGCGATAGCTATCTTAATTCCTGCTATGAGCGTTATTCTATAAAGATTTACTTATTTTTGTATTTCATTTTCAATCATAATTATCGAAAATAATTTTATTTCGGATATGGATTTTAAGTTACACTCTGAATATCAACCCACTGGAGATCAACCTAACGCTATTAGGGAATTGACGCAAGGAATCGAATCAAATGAGCCATGCCAGACTCTTTTGGGGGTAACCGGTTCGGGCAAAACTTTCACTATGGCAAATGTGATAAGTAATGTAAATCGCCCCACCCTAATCCTATCGCATAATAAAACCCTTGCAGCACAGCTTTATTCGGAGTTTATGGGATTTTTCCCGGATAACTCGGTACACTATTTTGTATCGTATTATGATTATTATCAACCAGAAGCATATATTCCATCGAGCGATAAATATATTGAAAAAGATTTGATGATCAATGATGAGATTGATCGATTGCGACTCGCTACTACTACTGCTTTATTGTCGGGAAGGCGAGATATTGTAGTTATTTCGTCTGTATCTTGTCTTTATGGTATAGGTAATCCCGATGATTTCCATGAAAATATAATTCCGGTACATGTAGGACAATCAGTAGGACGAAATCAATTTCTTAGAGCATTGGTCGATGCTTTATATTCGCGCAATGAAATAGAACTTTCACGCGGTACATTTAGAGTAAAAGGAGATACTGTAGATATAATGCTCGCATACGAAGAGATAATGATACGAATTATCTTTTGGGGTGATGAAATTGAAAAAATTCAGATTATGAATCCTAATACCGGACTACCAACGATGGAGGTGGAGGAATATAAAATATTCCCTGCAAATATATTTGTTACTTCTAAAAATCGTGTTGCAGATTCAATCAAACAGATTCAACTCGATTTGGGTGTGCAGGTAGAACAGTTTCAAAAAGAGGGGCGATTGCTTGAAGCAAAACGTTTGAATGAAAGAGTGACTTATGATGTGGAAATGATAAAAGAGGTGGGATATTGCTCTGGGATTGAGAATTATTCTCGATATTTTGATGGACGCCAACCCGGTATGCGTCCATTCTGCCTACTCGATTATTTCCCAGAAGACTATCTAACAATAATAGATGAAAGTCATGTTACAATTCCGCAAATTAGGGCAATGTATGGTGGTGACTTATCTCGTAAAACCAACCTTGTGGAATATGGGTTCAGACTTCCGGCTGCAATAGATAATAGACCTCTCAAATTTGAAGAGTTTGAATCACTTACGAAACAAGCTGTATATGTAAGTGCAACTCCTGCCGACTATGAACTGTCGCGTTGTGAAGGGGTTTATGTAGAGCAGATTATACGTCCTACAGGATTGCTTGATCCTATAATCTCGGTACGCCCATCGAGGGGACAAATTGATGATTTAATTGAAGAGATTCAGCAGCGAATAGAAAAAAAGGAGCGAGTAATGGTTACAACATTGACTAAACGAATGGCTGAAGAACTTACTGCATATCTTGCTAAACTCGATATTAATTGCTCATACATACATTCCGATGTAGAAACTATGGATAGAATAAAAATTATAGACGACTTGCGCGAGGGGGTAATCGATGTAATTATCGGTGTAAACCTTCTACGTGAGGGTCTTGATATTCCTGAGGTTTCTTTAGTAGCGATTATTGATGCTGATAAAGAGGGATTTCTTAGATCGCATAGGTCATTGACTCAAACCGCAGGGCGTGCTGCAAGAAATCTTAACGGACAAGTAATAATGTATGCAGATAAAATAACCGATTCGATGCAACGCACTATTGATGAAACTAATAGACGGCGCACAATTCAGCTGAAATACAACGAAGAGCATGGTATCACTCCTCAGGCTATTGTAAAAGCCCGTAACCTGATAATCGGACAAGAAAAATCTGAAGATGAAAATAGACATCAAATTGCCAATAATGCAGGGAAACAGCAAAAAGTGGCACATTATAATTCTATCGAACAGCAGTGTGAAGCAGAATTTAGCCGTGCTGCCAACTTAGCAGCTGATCCAATAATACAATATATGACCCCTAATGATATTAAAAGGGCTATTGAAAGACTTAGGACTGATATGGTGGCATCTGCAAAGAAAATGGATTTTATGGAAGCAGCTCAATTGCGTGATGAATTATTGAAGATGGAGGAACGCCTTGTATCTCTTCAAGAAAAAGAAGTATAAGATGAAAGAGGATAACAAAATGGAAAATAAAAGAGTACAACCGTGGCTTCCAACCACAAAAAAAGAGATTGAACGCCTTGGATGGGATTATATAGATGTAATTATATTTTCAGGTGATGCGTATATTGATCATCCATCGATGGGTGCAGCTGTGATAGGTAGGGTACTCGAGCATAATGGATATAGGGTTGCAATTGTGCCACAACCTAATTGGCAAGATGATTTGCGCGATTTTAAAAAACTTGGAGTACCGCGCTTATTTTTTGGCGTTTCTGCCGGAGCCATGGATTCAATGGTAAATCATTATACCGCAGCACGACGTAAACGAAGCGATGATGCATATACTCCTGAAGGTCGTCATGGAGCACGTCCTGACTATCCCACTATAGTATATTCAAATATATTAAAAAAAATATATCCTGATGTTCCTGTGATAGTAGGTGGTATTGAAGCATCTTTACGTCGCCTATCACATTATGATTATTGGCAAGATTCACTACGTCCATCGATTTTAGCCGATTGCAGAGCAGATATTCTAATATATGGAATGGGTGAAAAACCAATTGTGGAAATTGCTGATTTATTATCACAGGGTAAATTGGTTAATGAATTGACCGATATTCCACAAACTGCAATTTTGTTGCCAAAATTATTAATTCCGAAGAATCCAAATCCTGAAAAAGAGATTATACTTCATTCCTTTGATGAATGCATAAAAAACAAAATATCGCAAGCTGAAAATTTCAAAAATATTGAAATTGAATCCAATCGTTGGATTGGGAAAACCTTATGGCAAGTTACCGGTGAGAAAGTTATAAAAGTAAATGGCTCAAATGCACCAATGACTCAAAATGAAATCGACAGCACATTTGATTTGCCCTATACACGATTACCTCACCCCAAATATAGAGGGAAAGTAATTCCTGCTTATGAAATGATTAGACATTCTGTGAATATGCATAGAGGATGTTTTGGTGGGTGCGCTTTTTGTACTATTTCTGCACATCAAGGCAAATTCATTGCATCAAGAAGTAAAGCGTCGATAGTGAAGGAAGCTAATAAAGTTGCTGATATGCCCGACTTTAAAGGTTATATTTCAGATCTTGGTGGACCATCAGCCAATATGTATCGCATGGGAGGTAAAGATTTGAGTAAATGCCAAGTATGTATACGCCCATCCTGTTTGCATCCGAAAGTGTGTGTTAATCTGAACACAGATCACTCGGCTCTACTGGATATTTATCATAGTGTAGATAGTATTCCCGGCGTGAAAAAATCATTTATAGGGAGTGGAGTGCGTTATGATCTATCGATGCATTCCACTGATGATGAAAAAATAAATAAATTTAATAGGCAATATAATGAAGAGCTCATAGCTCATCATGTGTCGGGAAGATTGAAAGTTGCTCCGGAACACACTTCGGATGTAGTACTAAATTATATGCGTAAGCCATCGTTTGAATTATTCGAAAAATTCAAATTGATTTTTGATAAAGCAAATATAAAGTATGGAATGAAACAACAATTAATTCCGTACTTTATATCATCTCACCCCGGTTGTACGGAAATAGACATGGCAGAACTTGCAGTGCATACAAAACAACTTGATTTTCATCTTGAACAAGTGCAAGATTTCACTCCTACCCCCATGACCGTTGCTTCCGAGACATATTATACCGGCGTACATCCATATACATTGAAACCGGTGTACACAGCCAAAACAAAAGAAGAGAAATTGGCGCAACGCAAATATTTTTTCTGGTACCAACGAGAGTATCGCAATGATATAATATCCTCCTTGAAAAAATTACATCGTAGTGATCTTGCCGATCTATTATACATGCGAAATGATATTTCCCGGCAGTCACCCCATCCCCATTCATCACGTCGAAAAAAGTGAGGTGATTATAATGCGTATAGAAATTGGCAGATTGAAACTTAGCTTTGCTTTTTTGTAGAGGATACGTTATCTTTGTTAATTCTTAATGTTTATACGTGATAAATAAATGATAAATTAAATTATGAAATTAGTTAAACCAGCAGTTATGGCATCATTGGTAGCACTGATTGGTGCGACATCGTGCAAAACCACTTCGGAAAGCTCTGATGTTATTATTGAAAAACCTGCATTTAATGTAGTTGATGGGAAGTTAACCCCCGATTTAATGATGGCTTTCGCTCGTGTTAGTGATCCTCAAGTGTCGCCCGATAAATCAAAGATTTTGTATGGTGTGCAATATGAAAGCATTGCCGAAAATAGGGCTAATCGTGAATTATGGATAATGAATATTGATGGTTCAGATGCTCATAGAATTACAAAAACGCCGAGTTCGGAACAGAATGCCGTGTGGATAGATGGTGGCAAAAAAATTGCATTCCTATATAAGGATGGTGATAACATGCAGATATTTACAATGAATGCAGATGGGTCTGACCGTAAAGTTATCTCTAAAGTCGAAAAAGGTGTATCAGGATTCATTTTTTCTCCCGATGAGAAAAATGTTGTATACATTTCCAATGTGAAATATGGAGAGACTGCAAAAGATAAATATCCTGATCTTGACAAAACAACCGGTAAAGTAATAGATGACATCATGTATAAGCATTGGGACGAATGGGTTACTGAAATTCCTCATCCTTTCATAGCTGAATTTGATGGCAATGAATTAAAAGACAGTATTGATATAATGGAAGGGGAACCGTATGAAGCTCCGATGAAACCTTTTGGAGGTATAGAATCGTTGGCATGGACCCCTGATTCAAAAAGTATAACTTACGTTTCTCGAAAGAAAACAGGAAAGGAATATTCACTTTCAACTAATTCCGATTTATATAAATATGATTTATCCACAAAAAAAACGATAAATCTTACCGAAGGAATGATGGGATATGATACCGCCCCACTCTATTCTCCAACTGGAAAATATATAGCGTGGCTTTCGATGGAGCATGACGGATATGAAAGTGATAAAAATAGGATATTCGTAATGGATACAGCCAACGGCGTAAAAAAGGATATTACCGCGAATTGGGATTATTCGGTAAATTCAATTGCATGGAATCCTAATGAAAAAGAAATTTATTTTATTGCTCCATATCAGGGGGTTACACCAGTGTTTAGTATTAACATTGATGACCATAAGGTTGATACCATAGCTACCGGGCAATATGATTATGTAAGTACTATTCCATATAATGACAATGATTTAATTGCTGTGCGCCATTCCATGTTACAACCTAATGAAATTTATTCTATAAATAAAGCAGGAAATGTAACAGAGCTATCTACCGAGAATAATGATTTATTGGATAAATTATCTCCTATCAAGATTGAAAAAGTAATGGTTCCCACTACTGACAATAAAGAAATGCTTACATGGGTAATATATCCACCTAATTTTGACCCTAATAAAAAATACCCAGCCATTTTATATTGTCAAGGTGGACCACAACAAGCTGTGAGCCAATTCTGGTCATATCGTTGGAATTTCCGCCTTTTAGCTGACCAAGGTTATATTGTGATCGCTCCCAATCGTAGGGGTCTTCCTGGATTTGGAACAGAGTGGAATGCACAAATTTCGGGTGATTATGGTGGTCAAAATATGAAGGATTATCTTTCAGCAGTTGATTATATGAAGAAAGAACCATATGTAGATGGTAACCATATTGGAGCAATAGGAGCCAGTTATGGCGGATTCTCTGTGTATTGGTTGGCTGGTAATCATGATAATCGCTTTGCAGCTCTTGTGGCTCATGCCGGTATCTTTAACACTGAAGCACAATACTTGGAAACTGAAGAAATGTGGTTTGCAAATTGGGATTTAGGTGGTGCTCCCTGGGATAAAAATAATGCTATTGCTCAAAGATCCTATGCAAATTCCCCTCATAAATTTGTCGAAAAATGGAATACTCCGATAATGATAACTATTGGAGAACTTGATTATCGCATTTTGGGATCTCAAGGAATGCAGGCATTCAATGCAGCAAAACTAAGAGGAGTTGATGCCCGAATGGTTATATTCCCCGATGAAAACCATTGGATTTTGAAACCTCAAAATTCTGTATTGTGGCAACGTGAATTAATAGGATGGCTCGATAAGTGGCTGAAACCAAACTCGACCACGACAAAATAGATTATCAACGAATATCAGATATAGCACTTTAGGCTATTTATTTTCATAATTAACCCCGAAAGTTTTTTCTACTTTCGGGGTTAATTTATTTTTATCATCCACTTTATATTCTGCTATTTTGTCCAGAAATCCTTAGTGAATATTATAAGGAAAGTAAATAGTTCCAAGCGACCGGTCATCATTATAAATGATAGAATCCATTTGCCAATGTCGCTTACATCTGCGAATGAACCTCCTACACCTGTATATCCTGCACCAAATCCGATATTACTCATTGCCGAAATAGTAGCAAAGAAAGCATCGAAAATAGATATATTATCAAGTGCAGTAAGAGCTACGCTACCGACTACTATTATTATTACATACAAACATAAAAAAGCTATTACTTTAGATACTACTCCATAAGGTATTACTTTATTATTTATTCTTACCGTAGTTATTGAATTTGGGTGAAGCGCACGATAAAATTCATTCTTTGTATTTTTAATGAGGAATATCATGCGGTCTATTTTTGCACCTCCTGCGGTCGATCCTGCACATGCGCCAAAGAACATCATCAAAAATACTAATGCTAATGCAAATTGTCCCCATGATTCAAAATTAACTACTCCATATCCTGTAGATGTGATAGTGGAAACTACGTGAAATAGCGGATATATGAGATAATCTTCCCATGTCCATGTGCTGCACATTTCGCAAGAAAAATTGCTCGCGACAATTAGTACAGACATACCAATGGTAATGAAAAAATACCATTTGAAAGTGTCATTACGCAATAATGGTTTAAAATTTCCTAATGATGCTTTGTAGAGTAATGCAAAATTTATACCGCAAAGAAACATAAAAATAGTCACTATTATATCCACATAATGGGAATTCCATGCGCCAATACTTGCATTTCTTGTTGAGAATCCTCCTGTGGAAACAGCACTCATCGTTTGACATATTGAGTCAAATAAATTCATTGGACCTAACCATAATAGGACTACCATTATTATTGTCAGTACTATATATACAATCCATAATCCTTTTGCTGTTTGACTTATTCTTGGGCGCAATTTATCATGTGAAATGCCAGTTACTTCGGCATTAAATAGCTGTATTCCACCTTGATGATTCAGCATAGGAAGCACAGCCAGCGTGAATAATATGATACCCATCCCTCCAATCCACTGAATTAATGCGCGCCACATCAATATTCCATGTGGAACGGATTCAACGTCTCTTATTACAGATGCTCCCGTAGTCGTAAAACCTGATACAGCTTCAAAGTATGCATCCGGTATACTAAGATGCGGTTCACATAGTATAAATGGTAACATTCCGAATAACGAGAACACAGCCCATACTAAAGCAGTTAATAGTATGGCTTCACGTTTGCCCATCTCTTTATATTTAGGCTTAATCATGAACGCCATTATTATGCCGGCTCCAGCTGTAATACCCATTGAGATTAATAATCCTTGTATAGAGCTATCGTCATATATTAAGGATGTAATTAATGGAATTGCCATAAATAAGGCTTCGATCATCAATAACCATCCTAATAGCCTTAGCAATATAGGAAAATTTATTTTTGCTCTTTTTTCAAACATTATCTTTAATTGAATAATCTTTCTATTTTATGAATTGCTCCTGTCAAACAGAATACTACCACATGGTCGCCTGCCTGAATTTGTGTGTCACCTTGAACGAGCATTCCCTGTCCGTCGCGTGTCAATCCTGCAATTGTCATATCGTGAGAAAGATTAAGATCTTTCACTGCAGCGCGAGTGATTTTTGAGCCTTCCTTTGCTACCAATTCTGCAACCTCGGCATCGGCCAATGCAAGACACTTTGCTGACGATGAGTCTGCATCCAATAGTATTTGAAATATTTTACTTGAGGCAAGGAGCTTTTTATTTATGATAGTTCCGATATTCAATCCTTCTGCTTCCGAAATAAATTGAATTGTCTCAACTTCGGCAATTGTTTTTCTTACGCCATATTCTTTTGCGGTGAGACATCCCAAAATATTGGTTTCACTACTATCGGTGAGAGCTACGAATGCATCATAATCTTGTATCCCCTCTTGTTGTAATAGGTCGATATCTCTTCCATCTCCATGCACAATATTACACTCTGGTAATCTTTGCGCTAAAAAATGGCATCTTTCAAGATTATTATCGATAATCTTTATCTTAAATTTACCTTCTGACATTTTAGCGAGTTGTACAGCAATTCTACTGCCTCCCATTATCATTACCCGACGTATCTCTGTTTCCTCTTTCCCAGATAATTCACGGATGTTGGTAATGTATTCTGCCGTTGTCGCAAAATAAACTATATCATTTCCTCTTATGTAATCATCTCCTCGAGGTATGATTGTCTCATGATTTCGTTTGATTGCTGATACGTGAAAATAGCGTGATAGGTTGGAAAGTTCTTTTAATTGCATTCCTATTAATCGAGCATTGTCGCGCAATTTCACCCCTATAACTAACAATTGTCCATTGCATAATTCAATCCAATTCCTTACCCATGAACGGCTTAATGCAGTTATCATCTCTTCGGCTGCAAGATATTCCGGATAAATGAGATCATCTACACCAAGTCCTGCGAAAAATTTTTTACTTTCTCCTTTGAGAAACTCATAATTATCAATCCTCGCCACTGTTTTTTTTGCTCCGAGGCTTTTTGCCATTGAGCATGAAGTTACATTTTGCGTTTCAAACGGAGTAACGGCAATGAAAAGGTCGGCATCATTGACGCCTGCTTCTTTCAAAACTTTAAAGGATGTAGGACTTCCGTTATGAGTCATTAGATTATACATTTCAAGATTCAATAACCGAGACTCATCGTTATCGATTAATATAATATCTTGATCTTCATTTGACAGAAGTTTGGCTAAATGTGAGCCCACTTCACCCGCACCCGCTATTACTATTTTCATTTTTCTTATGCCTGAGGGTTATTGTATTCCTTTAATATAGTTTTTTTTATTGTTAAATTGTCAAGTCCACATATCTCATATAATTGAGCTACTGTGCCTTGATTTATAAATTCATCAGGAATGCCTATTCTTTTGACATTAATATTTTTGTATCCGTTATCGTTAAGCCATTCAATTACTACACTACCGAGTCCTCCATTAATTGTTCCATCTTCAACTGTTATAATGGAATTATATGATTTTGCTATCTCTTCCAATATGGTTTTGTCTATCGGTTTTAAAAATATCATGTCGTAATGAGCGATATTTACTCCCTCATTGGATAGCTCCGATATAACATTTGCAACATTATTACCTATAGGACCTATAGATAGTACAGCGACTTTATCCCCGGAATGCAATTTGCGACCTATCCCTATTGGCAATTCTTTCATTTCATTTTGCCAATCCTTCAGCACCCCTTTTCCTCGGGGGTAGCGTATAGCAAATACTCCGTAGTTTTTTGTTTGGGAGGTGTACATTAAATCTCGCAAATAATTTTCATTCATTGGAGATGATACTATCATGTTTGGAATTGTACGCATATAGCTCATATCAAATGCTCCATGATGAGTGACACCATCCTCTCCTACCAGTCCGGCTCTGTCTATGCAGAATGTAACAGGAAGGTTCTGTATGGCAACATCATGTATTATATGATCATAAGCTCTTTGTAAAAATGATGAGTATATGCAGCAAAATGGATGCAATCCTTCTTTGGCAAGACCTCCAGAAAATGTTACTGCATGCCCTTCTGAAATGCCTACGTCAAATGACCGTTCCGGAAAATGTTCTATCATGTATGTCATGGATGTACCAGATGCCATTGCAGCAGTAATTCCCACAATATTAGAATTTTTTTCAGCCAACTCCACGAGTGTCTTTCCAAAAACATCTTGATATTTAAGAGGAGCGCATGGACTATCATTTCCCAACGTAACACCCTCTATTTTATTGAATTTACCGGGTGCATGCCATGTCGTAGGATCTTTTTCAGCTGGTAAATATCCTTTTCCTTTCACAGTGCGTAGGTGAAGAATACGAGGACCTTCCATATTCTTAATATCGTTTAAAACTCGAGTTAGACGCACGATATCATGTCCGTCAAATGGTCCGAAATAACGAATATTAAGTCCTTCAAATATATTATGCTGATTTGTAATAAGAGCTTTCACACTATTATTGAATCGAAGAATACGACTTTTGTGCGCTTCATTAATTAAATGAAGCCTTTTTAGTGCTTTATATGCCTTGTACCTTACAGTATTATAACTCTTTGATGTATTCAATTTTCCCATGTAAGCATTGAGTGCGCCCACATTCTGGTCGATCGACATATCATTGTCGTTAAGAATAATCAAAAGATTGTTTTTGCTCATCGAGGCATTGTTAAGTCCTTCAAAAGCTAATCCTCCACTAATTGATGCATCTCCTATCACAGCTACTACATTGCGTCTGATTTTATCTTTTTTAATGGATGATGCTAATGCCATACCTAAAGCTGCTGAAATTGAATTAGATGCGTGACCGGCAATAAAGCAATCATATTCGCTCTCTTTAGGATTTGGGAATCCGCTTAATCCATTGAGTTTTCTATTAGTCGAAAATTGATCTCTTCTGCCTGTCAATATTTTGTGGCTGTAGGCTTGATGCCCCACATCCCACACAATACGATCGTATGGTGTATTAAAAACATAGTGTAATGCCACGGTTATCTCCACACATCCCATACTCGAAGCAAAATGACCGGGATTTTTACTTAGAGCATCAATTATAAATTCTCTAAGTTCATGGCAAACTTTCGGTAATGTTTCTATGGAAAGTTGTCTTAAATCCTTGGGAGAATTTATTGTAGATAGTATAGGATATGTATTGGGGGTTGTATTTTGACTTGATTCCACTGTTGATTAATTATTATCTTAATTAAGATCACTGTTGCAATAAGTTAATATTATTTCTTATGCGCCAGATATTTTTTATACAGAGGTACAAATATAATAATTCCGGATGCAATTAATGTAAATATGGTCATTAAATTAATGCCTCTCCCTGCT
>CAZYEO010000040.1:0-18561 GCA_964646495.1 uncultured Muribaculaceae bacterium | reverse complement strand
AAATCCTATCACAAAAAGCATTATTTCGCGTTTGATAGTATGATTGTGTGATTTAAATACCCATTGTTTGTTCCAAATAAAACTATTGATAAGTCCCATTACATATCCTATTGGATTGGCAACCAGGAGCTTTAGCCCAATCAAGTCGTTGCATATAAATATCACAATAAGGGTAAGCAATGTATTACTTGCACCCACAATACTATATTTGATTAGTTGGATTGATGTTTTTTTAGCTTGATGTTTCATGTAGTATGATGAATTCCAAATTTTATTTGCTAACATTAGCTGCTCTATCCTGCAGAATAGGGATTGTCCATCCGTATCTCACGGCTGCATATCTGATGATAATCACCGATATGCCACAGGATAATTGTTGAAGCCAAGGAGCTGCACCGCAGAGCAATACCCCCCAGTATATAAGTCCCCCGGCAATGCATGCTGTGCCATATACATCTTTACGGAATATTATTGGCTCTTCATTAACGAGAATGTCTCTTATCACCCCACCAAAAGCACCTGTAATAGTTCCCATGATAATAGCAAGCCACATGGGGAAATTAAATTCAAGAGTTTTTTGCACACCGATAAGCACAAAAAGAGCCAATCCGATAGTGTCGAATAATAAAATAGTGTTATCTAATCGTTTTAGGTGTTTGCTGAATATAATCATTGCTAAAAGCGCAAGCCCGGTCACACCGAGATACCAAAATGTATTCATCCAAAAAGGAGTAGTGTTAAGTAGCAAATCGCGTAATGTCCCACCTCCGATAGCAGTGACCAACCCCACTATATATGCACCAAACCAATCGAATTGCTTTGAAGCAGCCGCTTTTATGCCACTAATCGCAAAAGCGAATGTGCCTATTATTTCCACTACCAGAAGAAATGTTGAATCCATTGATGGTTGAATTAGTGGTACAAAAGTAATAAAAATAGATAAGGTGTGAAATAGATAAAAGATATCTATTTATGGGTGAATTATATTTTACCTTGAATGGTGTTGGTCGATTTGATTTTATTGTTCAATATGTTTGTGAATTGATAATTCTTTAATCCCCAGCGGGGAGATATAAGAAGATTATCTGGCGATTGTGATACAAATCTCTCTATGGCTATTCTGGGTGGTATATGCTTTAGTATTTCGATGCACACATCTATATATCCTTTAGCGTCCCATTCCTGTACCGATAATTCTCCTGTTGCCACTTGACGAGCCATTACAGTGCCTTTGATGAGCTGTAATTGGTGCATTTTCAATGTCACAATGGGTAATTTTGCTATTGAATCGGCGGTAGCGATATAATCATTGATATTTTCACTAGGTAATCCGAGTATGATATGTATTCCGCACATCACCCCGGCTGAGTGTGTGCGCGTCACCGCCTCCACGGTATCCTGCCATGTGTGTCCACGGTTGATGAGTTGTAGGGTTTTGTCATTACTTGTTTCAACCCCATATTCCACTAATACAAATTTGTGATGTGATAGTGTAGATAAATATTCCAACAAGCGTTGGGGCATGCAATCGGGGCGTGTGCCTATTATGATACCCACCACATCTTCTACAAGCAATGCTTCCTCATACATCTCAATAACCTTGTCAATGTCGCCATATGTATTGGTATATGCTTGAAAATATGCAAGATATTTCATTGATGGATATTTGGCTCCGAAAAAAGTTTTTCCTTTTTCAAGTTGCTCGCTCACGCTTAATTGCGGTTTGCAATACTCCGGATTGAACGTTTGATTATTGCAATATGTGCAACCACCAGTTCCCTTGTTCCCGTCACGGTTGGGACAGGTGAATCCTGCATTTACAGCTATTTTTTGAACCTTGAAATTAAAATGTTCTTTCAGAAAATCGCTAAAATCTTTATATCCTTTATCTTCAATCACGAGTATGAGTTACATTTTTACTGTTTTGTTGAGTAGATAGCAATCTAATAGGGTGATGGCTGCCATAGCTTCCACGATAGGTACTGCACGTGGCAATACACATGGATCGTGTCTACCTTTGGCATGTAATACTGTGGGTTCACCATTATTGTCTACTGTATCAATATTCATCAAAAGAGTTGCTACAGGTTTAAATGCAACACGGAAATATATATCCTCACCGTTGCTTATTCCCCCTTGTATTCCTCCTGAATGGTTTGTAGCGGTATGTATCCCTCCGGCAGTTGATATGAAATTATCTATTATTTCGCTTCCGCGTTTATCAGCGCAATCAAATCCTATGCCATATTCAAATCCCTTTACGGCATTGATACTTAGCATTGATGCTCCGAGTAGGGCATGAAGTTTGCCGAATACGGGATCACCAAGTCCTACCGGAACTCCCTTAATCACTCCTGTAATTATGCCCCCCACGGTATCTCCTGCAAGTTTTACTTTAGATATAAGATTAATCATCTCATCTGCTTTATCTTGATCGGGACATCGCACAATATTACTGTCGATTGTATCAAGATTATACTTCTTATAATCATTTTCGAGCGATATATTTCCGACTTGACTTGTGTAGGCGTATATTTTAATTCCTATAGAATCAAGAGCCTGCCGAGCAAATGCTCCGGCAACTACGCGAGAAATTGTTTCACGCGCCGATGATCGTCCGCCTCCGCGATGATCGCGTATTCCATATTTGGTAGTGTAGGTGTAATCAGCGTGAGAGGGGCGGAATGTATTTTTTATATTTTCGTAGTCGTTGCTATGCTGATTCTCGTTTTCCACAATAAACCCTATTGAGGTTCCGGTGGTTACACCATCATAAAGTCCTGAAAGTATTTTCACCTTATCGCCCTCGTTGCGATTGGTAACTATTGCCGATTGTCCCGGACGGCGACGATCGAGCTCTGCTTGTACTCGTTCCAAGTCTATTTTCACACCTGCCGGCATTCCATCGATAACTCCACCGATAGCTGCACCGTGGGATTCTCCGAATGTTGTGATTTTGAAAATGTTGCCAAAAGAATTCATGCCTGTAATGTTATTGATAAGTGGATACCGATACTATTGATGATCGAGTGAAAGATACTAATGATGCCGGATTTATTTTGATTTGAATACCCCTTACTCCGGCACTTATATAGATATAGGGAAAATTATTGCATGATGAATCGATAAATGTCGGAAATTGCTTTTTCATCCCTATCGGAGAGCATCCTCCACGAATATATCCTGTGGTAGGGAGCAATTCTTTCATGGCAATCATTTCAGCTTTTTTATTGCCAGAAACTTTTGCGGCAAGTTTCAAATCTACTTCAGCATCACCCGGAATTACGCACACGAATATGCCTGTTTTATCACCACGAAGCACTAAAGTTTTGAAAACCTGCTTAATATCTTCACCCAATTGCATTGCCACATGATCTGCAGCAAGGTCGGATTCATCGACTTCGTAGGGTATTAATTCATATTCGATTTTTGCTTTATCGAGCAAGCGAGCTGCATTTGTTTTATTGATGGCTGCCATTCCATATACTGATTTACAGCCGTAAAGTTACGCAAAATGAGGCGTAACAACAAATTTTCTATTATAGATAAAAATGATTGATTATGTTGAGTTGATTGTCGGTCTTAAACACCCATGGCTTTCCATTTGGTATTTCTACATTGACAATTTCATCGGGGGTGAGTTTTAGAAGCATCATGGCAATTCCTCTCAGGCTATTGCCATGAGCCGAAATGAGAATACAATGCACATTATTCAATTTTGGTATTATTATTTCGTCCCAACATGGTTTCACACGTTCTATCGTGTCTTTAAGTGATTCTCCGTGAGGTAATAATGAGGATGGAATATCTCTATACTGAGTGCTGTTGCCGGGAAATCTCGGATCGGACTCCGAAACTTGAGGTGGCTCTACATCATAACTCCTACGCCATATTTTCACTTGTTCTTCACCATATTTAATGGCTGTTTCTGCTTTATTAAGCCCCTCCAAAGCTCCATAATGACGTTCGTTTAGACGCCAATCTTTGATTACCTCTATCCATTCGCGATTCATGGATTCGGCAGATAGATTGAGAGTGGTGATGGCACGACGCAGATATGAGGTAAAATATACTTCGGGGAGATATCCTGCTTGAGCTATCATTGTTCCTGCCTGATGTGCTTCCTCGCATCCCTTGGATGTTAAATCGACATCAGTCCAACCGGTGAACCGATTTTCAAGATTCCACAGGCTTTGACCGTGGCGAAGTAGAATTATAAATTTATTATTCATATACAAATTGAAATATTGGACTCGCAGAATTATACGATGATGATGGCGAATTGATATCAGCCACTATTTCACTAATGTTTAGTATCGGTAGCGGGTAGGTGTCGAGGAAGGTATGGCGTGTGCGTTGCACGAGCATTCCTCTCAGAGTGCCTATTGAAACACTCATTATAACAGTGAGCATATAAGATGGCAACTTTACTATTTTATCTGTTATCTCAATATATTCAGAAAGATTGAGTATTTCAAAATTGAGTGATATATAATATTGCAATAAATTTCGTGGTGAATGATTGCGCGAGGTGTCGTAATGTACCCCTAAAACAACTTTGAGTATATTGTTTTCAATATATGGGAGAAAGTTTGTGGATATTTTTACACTTATGGGGTAGCCATCGTATCGCATTATTTCCCAACGGTTGAAGTGGCTTCTCGACGGCTGTTCGTTTACCTCGGCAAGACGGATGTCAAATTCATTTTTTACCATAAAAAATATGTTTTTATAAATAAACAGATAAACATCATTTATAGTTGCACAAAAGGTGTGAAATGTAGTTTGGGTCCCATAATCCCCTAAAAATAAAATAACTGGCTTTGATCTATTACAGACCAAAGCCAGTTATTTGATATATGGAAACAGATATGTTTTTTAGCTGTTCATTGTAAGTAGAAGCTCTTCGTTGTTGCGAGTCATTTCCATTTGTTTTTTGATGAAATCCATAGCTTCGAGCGAAGTACGATCGGCAAGGAAGTTGCGAAGTACCCACATGCGGTTGATCGTTTCGGGCTTGAGCAGAAGATCGTCGCGACGTGTGCTTGATGCTGTAATGTCCACAGCTGGGAATATACGTTTGTTGGATAATTTGCGGTCGAGTTGAAGCTCCATATTACCAGTTCCCTTAAATTCTTCAAAGATTACTTCATCCATCTTAGAACCAGTTTCAGTAAGAGCTGTTGCTATGATTGTGAGACTACCACCATTTTCGATATTTCTGGCTGCTCCAAAGAATCTTTTAGGTTTTTGCAGTGCATTGGCATCCACACCTCCCGATAATATTTTGCCTGATGCAGGTGATACGGTATTATATGCACGAGCAAGACGAGTAATAGAGTCAAGTAGAATCACTACGTCATGTCCACATTCTACCATTCTTTTAGCTTTTTCGAGCACGATGCTTGCGATTTTTACGTGTCGCTCAGCAGGTTCATCAAATGTCGATGCTATAACCTCTGCATTTACGCTGCGTGCCATATCTGTCACCTCCTCAGGGCGTTCATCTATAAGAAGGATAATCATATATGTGTCGGGGTGATTCTCTGAGATAGCATTAGCAATATCTTTCAAAAGAATTGTTTTACCGGTCTTTGGAGGTGCAACAATAAGTCCGCGTTGTCCTTTCCCTATTGGGGTGAACATATCTACTACACGAGTCGATAGGTTACAGAAGCGACGTCCGCTTGTGAGATCGAATTTTTCATCGGGGAATAGAGGTACAAGATGTTCAAATGGTACTCTATCACGAATGAAATCCGGAGTGCGTCCGTTTACCTTATCTACACCACAAAGTGGAAAATATTTTTCACCCTCTTTTGGTGGGCGAATAGGTCCGTCTACCACATCCCCGGTTTTTAATCCATTGATTTTTATCTGGCTCTGTGACACATATATATCATCGGGAGATGTGAGGTAGTTGTAATCAGATGAACGAAGGAATCCATATCCGTCAGGCATTACCTCAAGCACACCTGTACCGCTTAATAATCCCTCAAAATTGTAAGGTTCTTCGCGTGGGGCAACAGGCTGTTGCTGTGCATTATTTGATTGTTGTCTGGATTGATTGTTGCGCATCTGCTTATTGCGCATATTATTGTTTTGGCGAGGCTGTGGAATCTCTTTTTCCACTTGAGGCTCTTGAATTACGATTGGGGTATTGGCTTCCTTTTCGGCTGCAATTCTTGCTGCTTCTGCCGCAGCTTTAGCAGCTTCCTCTTTTTCGCGTTGAGATCTTGGAACAAAAAGTTTCTTTTCACTCTTAGGGAAAAATGCGCCGAGTGAAGGGGTTACTTTAGGACGATCTACATTATTAACGTTTTGAGGTTGAGCTGTGGGAGCAGTATCGTTTGTTTCTGCTTTTTCCTGATCAACTTGTGAAGTAGGATCAAGAATAAATTCAGATTTTTCTTGAGGCTGCTCAACTGCCACCAATTCTGCTTCTTGTTCCTTTCCCTTTTCAGGTTGTTGTCTTAAAGAGTTTTTGGGTTTTGCTTCACCGGAATTTTTTTTAGTAGTGTTTTCGGTAGCTTTTATGTTATTATCAGGTATAGTGATATCTGAGGTCTCTTTAATATTAATGTCAGGAGTTCCCTTTTTAATTTCTTCCTTTGATTGATTCTTGGGTTGCCCTTTTTTCTTCGTAGGTGCATTTTTATTAGCTCCTTGAGTTTGGCTTTTTGCTTGATTATCGTCAGAATTTTTATTCTGTTCAGGAGTTTTTTTCTCCGTCGATGCGCTAACCTTTTTCTCTTTAGGAGATTTTTTCTTCTTGTCATTGACAGTAGAAGCCGATGCTTGTGCCATATTAATAGCTTGTTGATCTAAAATTTTATATACCAGATCATCTTTTTCAATAGCGTCGAGTTTCTTTAGTCCCATTGATTCGGCAATAGCCTTTAATTCAGGCTGAGCCATTTGGTTCAGTTCAATTATGTTATACATAAATTAATTTTGTAGTTGATGCAGTAGGAAGACTTGCATACTGCATACTTTTGAATATCTTATTATATTACGTTTTTGAGTTGTCGTGTGGTAAGGAGTATGAGTTTTACAGTTCAGTATTCTGCAACTCATTGTTGAATGTTGAGTGCAAATATACTACATTTTTATAAGAAACAAATATTTTGTGTCAAAGTTTTTTCCGGATTGGAAAATGAAGTGTAAAATATTTCACATGAAAATGAAAAAGGTAGCTTCTATATGTTTAGAGGCTACCTTTACATTATAATTATTATAGGTCGTTATGCTAACGCCAATATTAATATCTGTGCTGTAATTACACGAAGGAACATTGTGAGCGGGTACACAGTAGAATATGCTACTGCCGGTGCATCATTGTTTGCTGTTTTGTTGGCATAGGCAAGGGCAGGGGGGTCGGTGCAACTTCCCGACACTAATCCCATTATAGTATAATAATTGAGTTTATATCTGCTACGAGCTATAATACTCACTATTATAAGTGGGATAAGAGTAATTGCAAATCCATATAATACCCACATCATACCTTGTGTATTGAATACAGTTTCGGCAAAACGTGCTCCTGATGAAAGTCCTACTGATGCAAGGAATAGACATATACCTATTTCACGTAATAAAAGGCTTGCGCTCGAAGATGTATATGTTACAAGGTGCATTTTATATCCGAAACGTCCTATTAATATGGCTACTACAAGAGGTCCGCCGGCTAATCCTAATTTCATCGGAACTGACATTCCCGGAAATGCGATAGGAATAGATCCCACAAGAATACCGAAGAAAATTCCGATAAACAGGGTTACCATGTTTGGTTCGTTAAGACGTTTCATTGAGTTACCGAGTTTGGTGGCAAGACGGTTTATATCATCGATATTACCTACCACAGTCAATCTGTCGCCCACTTGAAGAGGCAGATTTGGGCTTGCCAACAGATCTACACCGGCACGATTAACTCTCGTGGCATTGAGTTTATACCCCATGCGAAGACGTAATGACCCTATTTTTCTACCGTTAAAATCACTTTTAGTGATAAGTATGCGTCTTGACACTACCGGTCCTGGGTTTGCATCCCAATCCATTTCAATTTGTGGACCTATTACCGATTTCATTATATCTTCATCTTGAACCGATAGAACACATAGCATTAAATCCCCCTCGTGTAATATTGTTTGGGAGTTAGGTATTATTATCTCGCCATCGGTGGTCTTTAATCTTGATACTACGAAATTACGTTCGATAATATCGTGTAATTTCAATATTGAAACACCGTTAATCAATTTATTGCTCACTTCATAGGTGACAACATGTGGTTTTAATTGACTTTGTTCGTTCTCTATCTCTATGTTTTTTGTCTCATTTTCCAACTTAATCTTAAAGAAAATTTTGAGAAGAATCATAGATAAAATTATACCGACTACACCAAGAGGATACGCTGCAGCATATCCCATCGACATCCCTTGGACGGATTGACGAGTGGCTTCACCTGCACCTTGCACTTCAAGAAGGGTCTGTTGTGCCGCACCAAGTCCGGGTGTGTTGGTCACAGCCCCCGACAAGATACCGACCAAATCGGTGATGTTAATGTTGCCAACTCCATAAAATATGGATAGAGCTACACCTATATTGAGTGTTATTACCAATACAGCCAATCCATTAAGTCTCATTCCTCCTTCCTTGAATGAAGAGAAAAAACCTGGTCCCACTTGAAGACCTATTGAGAAAATGAAGAGTATTAATCCAAATTCTCTTACGAAATGCAGAATCTCTGCATTAATGCCATAACCGAAGTGACCCATTACAAGTCCTACGAATAGCACAAATGTTACACCTAATGATACACCGAAAATTTTAATTTTCCCTAACCTCACGCCAAGTGCAATTACAAAAGCGTATAGCAATACTACATACGCTATCGAAGAGGCAGCATCGGTGGCTGCATCCTTTGGTGAAAGTAATTCTAAAATCCAATCCATATAATTGTAAATAACTGTTATTGAGCAGTTTAATCTTTGTTTGTCTTATGCCTAATTGAAAAATCGGTGCAAAGGTACGACTTTATTTCCTATTGGTATATTATTATATAAATAATAATTAGGTGTTGTTGTTTGTTTAATGTTTAGAAACAAATTTTTTGATTGAGGTTATTTTTTTCGTTCGATTTCTCGTAGGTTTTGTAAATGCTTGCGTTCCATAAATTCCTTTATACCCTCTAGATGTTCGATAACCTTCTTATTTCCAAATTCGTATATTCTATCCACGAGTCCATCGAGAAAATCACGGTCGTGCGACACAATAATAAGTGTACCATCAAATGCTTTCAGAGCCTCTTTTAATATATCTTTTGTGCGTAGATCGAGATGATTGGTAGGCTCATCGAGTATAAGCAAATTCACCGGTTCTAAAAGGAGTTTTATCATAGCCAATCGAGTGCGCTCTCCTCCGGAAAGTACTTTTACTTTCTTAGCTGATTCTTCCCCTCCAAACATGAACGCCCCCAATAAATCCCTTATTTTATTACGTATTTCCCCTTTGGCGATGTCGTCGATAGTTTGAAACACAGTAAGGTTTTCATCGAGCAATGATGCCTGATTTTGAGCAAAATATCCAATCATCACGTTGTGTCCCAATGAGAGTGTGCCTTGATGCTCAATCTCATTCATAATACATTTTACTAATGTGGATTTCCCTTCCCCGTTTTTACCTACGAAGGCAATTTTTTGACCTCGTTCAATAGTGAAATTTGCATCGGCAAATACTGTGTGGTCACCGTAGTTTTTGCCCACCTTTTCAGCAATAACAGGATAATTGCCCGATCTTGGAGCCGGAGGGAATTTTAATCGTAAAGCTGAAGTATCCTCTTCATCCACTTGAACTATTTCAAGTTTTTCGAGCATTTTTACTCTCGATTGTACTTGTAATGTTTTGGAATAAGTACCTTTGAATCGTTCTATAAAAGTGGTTGTTTCTTGAATCATTTTCTGTTGTTCCTCATATTGCTTTTGTTGCTGCGCACGGCGTTCGAGACGCAATTGAAGATATTGAGAATATGGCACTTTATAATCATATATTTTGCCCATAGTAACCTCTATGGTGCGTGTGGTTACATTATCGACAAATGCACGGTCGTGCGAAATTATAACTACAGCTTTTCCACTTGTGATAAGGAAATCTTCAAGCCATTGTATAGATTCTATGTCGAGGTGGTTGGTAGGCTCATCAAGTAAAAGCACATCAGGGTTCTTTAGGAGCATTTTTGCAAGCTCAATACGCATTCTCCATCCACCCGAAAATTCGGAAGTGGGGCGTGTAAAATCTTCACGGGTAAACCCGAGACCCAAGAGTGTTTTTTCCACATCCTCATCGAAATGAGTCATGTCAATTGTGTAAAATTTTTCACCGAGAGTGGCTACCTCTTCAATGAGTTTCATATACTCATCACTATCATAATCGGTGCGTGTAGCCAATTGATTATTGATTTCGTCAATTTTTGCTTCCATTTCAAACAAGTGCGAGAATGCTTGTGAAGCCTCTTCAAAAACCGTGCGTGAGTCGGCTGTGAGCAAATGCTGAGGTAGATATGCAATTACATTATCATTGGGAAATGAAATACGTCCCTTAGTAGGTTGTCTCGCCCCGGCAAGAATTTTGAGTAGGGTTGATTTTCCGGCTCCGTTTTTGCCCATCAAAGCAATGCGGTCGGTGTCGTTGATTACGAATGAAATGTCAGAAAATAAAGTCGTTCCGGAAAACTCTACTGCGAGTCCTTCTACTGATACCATAAAAATGTTATATTGTAAAAAATGAGAGATTTACCCTCTCAGATATTAATGATTCTATAATTAGGGTGCAAAGGTAGCAATAATTCCGTATATTTGTTGGAAATTTTAGAGTAAAGATTATGAAACGAATTTTATATCTGGGCATTGCTTCTCTATTCATATTGGTAGGTTGCAAATCCAAAAAGAATGTGGAATTAGTGGGAAACGATCGAGATAGTCATGGATGTATAGGCTCGGCAGGCTATCGTTGGTCGGAAGTGAAAAAAGATTGCATACGAGTGTTCGAGAGCGGAATGGCGTTGTACAATGCTAAAGATCCCAAATCGAATACTGTTGTCTATATTGTGTTCTCTCCAGATTCTACTATGGTAGAGGCTTTTATGCCCGGTGAAGCCGATACTAAATTATTGAGAATGCAAGGGAAAATGGGATATTGGAGTGAAAACCCTAAGTTTATGGGGGCACTTAATCTATATGATAGAGAGGGTGTATGGGAATTAGAAGAAGCGGGAGAATTGCTCTACTCTTCAAAGCGGAAAAATTAATTCCATTTTCCTGTATTAATCATTTCTCGTAGCACAAGGAATCCCTTTTCCATAATTGAATCAACTCCTTTTAGTGCATCTATAGGGTTCATATCCACTTTGCAGCCCTCGGAAGGGGCTGTGCCAAATTCTGTAATATCTCCTGCCGGATCGGTGATGGAGCATGCCGAGAAGCGCACCGACCATCCGTTGGGTATTTCACTGTTAAATGGCAGACCGCTCCCACCACCGGTGTAATCGCCTACGATACGCACTTGAGGGAGTGATTTCATTATAGATGCAAAATTATTGGTAGCACTGAAAGATGAACGGTTGGTAAGTATTACAATAGGTTTCAAATATTTTATGCGTCCTGCATTGGCAGGGTCAAAATAATACTTATACGGTTCGGAAAAATCATTATGACCCGGTCCGGTCTTGTGTGAAATAGCACTGGCAAATATTCTTTCAGTAATAAAACGACCAACGAGTGTTTCTACATTGGTGAGCATCCCACCCCCATTGTTGCGCACATCTATTATCAATCCATCGGTAGATTGCAAAGCCGCAAGTATATAATCGAGGTTTCCTTGTCCTATTGTAACACTGAAACTACTATAATGCATATACCCGAAATTATTAGGTAGCACCATATAGTCTATTCCGTTCACAGTCTTATATTTGAAATTGAGATAGTACTGTTCTACCAATCGATTATCATAATTTTGTGGATAATTATCCCAAAATCTATAATAGGATACCTCCCACGAAGAAATAAGGTTAGTATGTCCATCTTTGAGGGTATTAAGCATTTCAGAACATACTTCAAATAATTCCTGATTAGTCATTTCGGGACGTACCTTTTGACGATATTGCGCACCAACTTCTTTCCAATCTATATCCTTATATTTGAAAAAACAGTAGTGTTGATCTATTGCAGTCCATAGAGCATCGAAATTTCCATAAGGGTCGTTGGCAAAATCCTCCTGCTTGTGGCAAGATGATAACGAAGTACACAATAATATGAGAGATAACAATATGTTTTTTATTCCGATTTTCATTGAATAGAGTCGTTAAATTGGTTAATACATTGCCGAAATTACTTTAGCTTTCTCAGAAATTGTTTTGCGTGGATTTAGATTTGTCCATTCGCCACTAAGTCCTATCACTGCGCAATTTGTGAATATTTGAGTATTAAGATTATTGATCCAACTGCTCTGTATCGTACCACGGTAGCCCAAACGCAAACTTGTGTTGCCGAAATGTAGGTCGGCTGTCAATAGGTTTACCATGTCAAATCGATTGCCCCACCATCCCACATGCACAAGATTCTTTCTGTTTCCAACATATATTTCATAAAACGCTTCTCCGTAGTCGGGCGAAAAAAATACTCCAAAAAATGGGAGAGAGGGCTGGTAACGCAGAGTAATAGGGAGTTTGCCTATATTCATATTATATATTGCCATCCCGGTGATATTGAGATATGGGTGAATTTTTACCGATACAGGATTATTGGAGTTTGAGGCATTGTATATTACACCACCTTCAAATCCTATTCCAGCTCCGGCACTTACTATCAACTTAGGTAACGGACGCCATCGATATAACATTCCCCAATTAAAGTCGCCCATTAAAGCTCTCATTGTGCGATTTTTAACCATATTATCGACACTTGCATAGTTGATTCCAAATGCCATTTGCATGCTCCACCTTTCAGGGTTGAAATTCACGGCTTGTATGCGTTCGTATCCGAGCCGTATACTCCACCCATTGTAGCGTATAGGGCTTAGGTATGTGTCAAGAATAGATTCCGACCCGATGCTTAAAGTATAAGCACTCGTTACCGGTCGCAAAATAGGAATGGAGATATTAAGAGAATCAGACCCATGTGCGAATAGGAATGAAACGCATAATAAAAACGCAGTGAAATAACGAGTAACCTTTCTTGATATTTTGTTCATTTATCTTGATTGTATCGATTTGTTATGCGAAATATTACATATTTACTGTATTATTCTTCGTGTGAGGGAAATAAATCATTTTGTGATTCGTCATCCTCATTATCGGTCTGAGTCATAATTTCATCGGAGGTTTCATCGTCAGGCTCAACACGAGGTTCGCTTTCCATCACATTCTCAATTTGATAATTTGAAATGCGTTTACCCTTTGCTTTGAAGCTTTTCACTCCTATAAATTCTTCGGCATCTATGAGTGTAGATCCTCGGAAAGTATCGCCACCGCCAAATGTAACTTCAAAGCGGGGATGAAGTTCTTGGCTCAATGCAATAAGAGTAGAGTCGGGGTTTCCACCGATAAAACTTTGTTTTTTAGTCGATTGTTCAAATTGGAATCGTTTGATGTATATAAAACCTTGATCTGCATCATTAAGAATGGCAGTCCAAGTGCGTCCTTCGTGATATTTTTCAATAAATAAAATATTGTCCTCATAGTGATTGCCTGCATCAAATGAAGTAGTGTAGAAATCACCATTTTTCAAAATCACCAGTATAGAGTCTGTTCCATTAAATTCTCCCAATAATTTTCCACGACCATCATAGTTTAATCGCAATACATCGGGGTCAAACCACACCTGTCGTCCGCCCAAAGTTGAGGTTCCTCGCTCTTTAAGTGTAACACGGTGTACTTCATTTTTTGTCACCATATTACCCATTGATTGCTTCCCTTTTATAGCCAATTCCGAAAGGTCTACATCGAATTGTTGGGTTTTTAATCGCAATTTAGGTTTTAATAATATTCTAAGAATTTCAGCTTCACCGTTAGGATTTGCCGAGAACCATAAAATTTTAGAACCGGGTGTTCCTTGAGTCATATCATATTCTTTATCGCGAGTGATTCCGGTTACCGCAAATCGTTTCATATACACAATGCCTCCTTTGCCATTCTGGTAAAGCAGATTGTAGATAGTGCGGTTATCATTTCGCTTAAATACGTTGATATAGAGTACATTTTTACCAACATAAATTTTTTCGCTGACTTTTACTACCTTATATTTGCCATCTTTGAAAAATAGAATAATATCATCAATGTCGGAACAATTGCACACAAATTCATCCTTTTTCAGACCGGTTCCTATAAATCCATCTTCACGGTTAATGTATAATTTTTCGTTTGCCTCGGCTACTTTTGATGCTTCAATTGTGTCAAATCCACGAATAATAGTGCGTCGAGGGTGCGCAGCTCCATATTTAGCCTTCAATCCTTCGTACCAACCAATAGTGAACTCAGTCATATGAGCCAATTGGTCGTTAATCTTATTAATGCGATCATTGAGGTTGCCTATATATTCCTCGGCTTTATCACTACTGAATTTGAGGATACGGCGCATTTTGATTTCCATTAGGCGTAGAATGTCATCATTTGTGATTACTCGTATGAATGATGGCTTGAAAGGGGTGAGTCGCATATCGATATGTGCTATTGCTTCATCCATATCTTTACTTTGCTCAAATTCCTTATCCTTATATATGCGCTGCTCGATAAAAATTTTCTCTAAAGATGCAAAGTGGAGCGATTCTTGCGCCTCCATGCGTTGTATTTCCAATTCATATCGCAGCATATTCATGGTGCTTTCTACGCTGTGTCGTAGTACATCGCTCACCTTGAGGAAGTGAGGCTTGTTATCGGATATTACACAACAGTTTGGTGAAATACTTACCTCGCAATCCGAGAAAGCATAGAGAGCATCTATGGCTTTGTCGGAGGAAGTTCCCGGCATCAGATGCACTATGATTTGAGCGTTCTCACTGGTGTTGTCGTCTACTTTGCGTATCTTTATTTTTCCTCGCTCCTGAGCTTTTAATATTGATTCAATTAATGATCCGGTAGTCTTACCATAAGGCAGATCGCTCACCACCAGAGTTTTGTTGTCTTGCTTATCGATTTTGGCACGCACTTTTACAGCTCCGCCACGTTCGCCGTCGTTGTATCGCGATACATCTACATATCCCCCGGTGAGAAAATCGGGATATAGATTAAATTCCTCACCTTTAAGATGTGCTACTGCAGCATCTATTATTTCATTGAAATTATGTGGTAATATTTTGGATGATAGACCTACTGCAATGCCCTCTACACCTTGAGCGAGTAGGAGTGGAAATTTCACAGGGAGAGTAACCGGCTCGGCTTTTCTGCCGTCGTAGGACATTGTCCAATCTGTAATTTTAGGATTGAATACTGTTTCAAGTGCAAATTCCGACAATCGAGCTTCAATATAACGAGGAGCGGCCGCACTATCACCGGTAAGTATATTACCCCAGTTACCTTGAGTCTCGATGAGTAAATCTTTTTGCCCCAATTGAACCAACGCATCGCCAATCGACGCATCACCATGAGGATGGTATTGCATAGTATTTCCTACTATATTGGCAACTTTATTGAATCGTCCATCGTCCAATTCCTTCATGGAGTGGAGTATACGGCGTTGCACCGGTTTTAGTCCATCCTGAATGTGTGGTACTGCGCGTTCGAGTATCACATATGAAGCATAGTCGAGAAACCAATTCTGATACATTCCCGACAATTGCAGCTTTTTGTCCTTTGGCACTTGATATGATGAATGAGCCTCAGTATTGTCGTTGCCCCCATTATTTTTATCATTATTCTCTAAGTCCTCAATGTTATCGTCAATTTCTTTCATTGTGCGGGTTATATGTGTGGCGTGATATTATTTGTAACTGCAATATAATAAAATACAGTGAATTAATCTCAATATTGTTATTTTATGATATTAAATGCTATTGCAATGGCAAAAATACAAATTAAATCGAAAAAAATCATTTACTTTGCACCATATTATTTTCATTCATGCTCACCGACAAGTGTTTTTGTCGTAATTCATGAAGTTTTTTAATCAGAATAATAAAAATCAATACAAAATATTTATTCATCAGAAGATATGGCGCAACAAGAAGATCAGTTTAAGAAAATAGTTTCGCATGCCAAAGAATATGGCTTTGTGTTCCAATCAAGTGAAATATACGACGGATTGGCTGCTGTTTATGATTACGGACAGATGGGTGTAGAACTTAAAAACAACATTAAAAGATATTGGTGGGAAAGTATGACCCTGCTTCATGAAAACATCGTAGGTATCGATTCCGCTATTTTCATGCATCCTACAATATGGAAAGCATCGGGACACGTTGATGCATTCAACGATCCATTGATTGATAACCGTGATTCAAAGAAACGGTATCGTGCCGATGTCCTTATCGAGGATGAGATGGCTAAGTTTGATGACAAAATAGAGAAAGAAGTCACTAAAGCTGCCAAGCGTTTCGGCGAGAGTTTCGATGAGTCTCTTTTCCGTGAAACCAATCCACGCATATTAGAAATCAAAACAAAGCGCGAAGAATTACATAATCGCTTTGCAAAGGCAATGAACGATAATGATCTTGAGGAGCTTCGCAATATAATTCTCGATTATGAGATAGTGTGTCCTATTTCAGGTACACGCAATTGGACAGAAGTGCGTCAGTTCAATCTTATGTTTAAGACCGATATGGGTAGTACTGCCGATGGTGCTATGACAGTGTATTTGCGTCCCGAAACCGCTCAAGGTATATTTGTAAACTTCCTGAATGTACAGAAAACAGGGCGTATGCGTATTCCATTTGGTATAGCCCAGATAGGGAAAGCATTTAGAAATGAAATTGTGGCACGTCAATTCATTTTCCGCATGAGAGAATTTGAACAGATGGAAATGCAATTTTTTGTACGCCCCGGAGAAGAGCTGAATTGGTTTAAGGACTGGAAAGCAACCCGAATGAAGTGGCACAAAGCACTCGGACTCGGAGATCACAAATACCGATTCCATGACCATGATAAATTGGCTCACTACGCCAATGCTGCTACTGATATAGAATTTGAGATGCCTTTTGGATTTAAGGAAGTTGAGGGTATTCACTCACGTACCAATTTCGACCTTGGAAGCCATGAGAAATTCTCAGGTAAAAAAATACAATATTTCGATCCTGAATTGAATCAATCCTACACACCTTATGTGATTGAGACATCAATCGGTGTGGATCGTATGTTCCTTTCTGTTCTCGCATCATCATACGAAGAGCAGACACTTGAAAACGGTGAAACGCGTGTAGTGCTACATCTACCTAAAGCATTGGCTCCGATAAAAGCTACTGTAATGCCTTTGGTGCGCAAAGATGGGCTTCCCGAAAAAGCACGTGAAATAATGAATACTCTTAAGTTTGACTTTGCATGTCAATATGATGAAAAAGATTCGATAGGTAAACGTTATCGTCGTCAAGATGCAATCGGTACTCCTATATGTATTACGGTAGATCATCAATCGCTTGAGGACAATACCGTAACCATCCGCCATCGTGATTCTATGCAACAGGAACGTGTGGCAATAGATGCTCTTGCTGGGATTATTGACTCGGAAGTGAGCCTTAATAAATTATTAAAATCATTAGCTTAACAATATTCTAAATGAGAAAATTACCGCTATTATTCGCT
Organism: uncultured Muribaculaceae bacterium; assembly: GCA_964646495.1. Classification (GTDB taxonomy): domain Bacteria; phylum Bacteroidota; class Bacteroidia; order Bacteroidales; family Muribaculaceae; genus HGM05232. The sequence continues at coordinate 782 of CAZYEO010000040.1, read as the reverse complement.
TTATTAATGATAAGTCTCACGGCTTGTTTGAGCGATGAAAATACATGGACAAAGAATGAGGGTTGGCGCAAGGCAAATAATGCATGGCTTGACGAACAGGCTAATAAGAAAAATCCTGACGGCACACCATACTATACTCGTATTGTAGCTCCTTGGGATTATCAAGCATATATATTAATACGATATATAAATGATACCACACTTACAGAGAACAATCTGAAGCCCATATATAATTCTACGGTAGATGTGAAATATATTGGTAGAATATATACAGATGAGGCTTTCGACTCTTCATATTTAAGCACAAGTCCTGCCGATAGTGTGTCGAGATTTGGAGTGAATAATGTGATAGGAGGGTGGACATTGGCTCTTACTAAAATGCATATAGGTGACTCATGCGAGATTGTGATTCCTTATGCTCAAGCCTATGGAAACACCTCACAAGGTTCGCTTATCAAGCCATATTCTAATTTGCGTTTCAACGTAAGATTGGTAGATATTCCTGCTTATGAGAAGCCGGTACCCTGAAAAGTGAATAGGTTATAACAAAATATGAGAGTGAAATTTAGAGCGATGTATCTGATTTCACTCTTTTTAGATTATATACTTACAACTTCATTTTTGTAGCGAGAAATATAGGGAAAGAATAGTTGTGCTTATTATATTATTCGCTATATAATGAATATCGAATGGATTGTGATAACAAAATAATATTTTATATAACAACAAAGATAACTTAAATTATTTATGTTATCACAATCCATTCGATATTCATTATATAG
>CAZYEO010000039.1:0-18572 GCA_964646495.1 uncultured Muribaculaceae bacterium | reverse complement strand
GCTAATTTTAAGGCTCGGTATTCCTGTGCGTTCACTTTCTCGTTGTTGGATTTTCATAAGATAATCCTTTCCGGTATGTGAAATATGACGTAACTCATCGAGCTCGGCATTTATCCCTTCACGTATTATACCACCGCGATTTACAAGCGTTGGCGAATCTGGATTTAATTCACGTTCTATACGATCACGAATCAGAGAACATGGGTTTAATTGTTCGCCAAAAGAGTGCAACACCTCGTTGTCGGACGCTGAACATAATTTTTTGATCGGTTCGATGGCTGCAAGCGCACATTTTAATTGCACCAATTCGCGTGGGGAGATTCTTCCTACAGCCACTTTCGATGCCAATCGTTCGAGATCGCCAATGGTCTCTAATTGACTTTTTAATAGTTCACGTCCTTCTACATCCTTAAAAAAATATTCAACAACATCCAGACGATTATTGATAGGCTTCACATCTTTCAATGGAAACAATATCCATCTCTTCAATAATCTTGCCCCCATTGGGCTGATGGTTTTATCAATTACAGTGAGCAGACTTTTTCCATCTTCGCACATAGAATCGATAAGCTCGAGATTGCGAACTGTGAATTTGTCTAATCTCACATATCTTTCCTCTTCGATGCGCGACAGAGTTGTAATATGCTTTATGTGATGATGCTGTGTAATATCTAAATAACAGAGAATTGCTCCTGATGCAATTATGGCATTAGTCATGCTTTGAACACCAAAACCTTTCAGATTCTTTGTTTCGAAATGCTTCAAGAGTCGATCATTGGCTGAGGCTTCCGTGAATATCCAATCATCAAGCTCAAACACAAGATATTTGGCAGTAAAGGCTTCTTCAAACAATTTTCTTTTACCACGCTCTATAAGTACCTCTTTAGGTGAAAAATTACCCAGTAGTTTATCGATATAATCTGCTTTACCCTCCGCAGTGAGATATTCCCCCGTGCTAATATCCAGAAAAGATACCCCAATAGCATGTTTCCCGATATGAACCGCTGCAAGGAAATTATTTTCGCGGTGATTAAGTATGTTGTCATTAATTGAAACACCGGGAGTCACCAATTCGGTAATACCCCGCTTCACCAGTTTTTTTGTGAGTTTAGGGTCTTCAAGTTGTTCGCATATAGCTACACGCTTCCCGGCACGCACCAACTTGGGTAGATAAGTATCGAGAGCATGATGCGGAAATCCTGCCAATTCCACATATTGGGCAGCTCCATTAGCCCTGCGAGTGAGAGTAATACCCAGAATTTCGGATGCAGCAATAGCATCGTCTGAGAATGTTTCGTAAAAGTCTCCCACTCGAAACAGCAATATTGCATCGGGATGCTTTGCTTTCATCTCGATATATTGCTTCATCAACGGGGTTTCTACAATATTCTTTGCCACGTAATATACATTTAATATGCCCACAATAAGGCACATTACAAAGATACGCCAAATGCTCGTAACGAGAAAACGAAATAAGATTTTTCAATAATATTGGCTATACATAAAGGAAATCCAAGGATGATTTTAAAAAGATTAGAGGGGTGCAAAAAACATATTGCACCCCTCTTCGATAAATAATTGTGTAATTCTAAAACTGTAGTATAGCTTTTATCGTTTCCGTGTTGTTTACGGAATAATTTTCTTTTACTTTCACCTCAATCCCTGTCGGCATGAAATGAATCTCGTACATACGGCTACTTATAAAATTAGTATAATGTGTCTGTAATATCATTGTGTTTCTATCTTTCCAAGCATAGGCACTACCTAAAGTAAATTCAGGTTTCAACCCCTTGAATCGCCCCATTGCTTCTACCGAATAAGGAGGAAACGTTGTTGATGTGGTTGTGAGCCAATTTTTATACCCGAAAGGTATTTCATCGACTGTCCCATCTTTGTTTACAACAGTGAGAATATATCTATCCTTAGCATATCTTAATTTCAGAGTATCTATACCTCGCTTATTATCGTCCAATTTGAGTATTATATCATTATCTCTCTTTAATCTTGTCGAGAACTTGGCTCCCTCGGGAAATTTCAAAGAAGCTTCAGAACATAACTTGCTCATTTTAGCATGGTTTTGTTTATTCTCAGGAAGTGTATTATCTGATACACCCGGAAGAAGCATATTCCATATTGCATCTAATTCATCGTCGGTGCGCCCGATACTCAATCCATTTATCACCACAACGATATTTTTATCAGGAACGGCTACCATAAATTGTCCATACGCACCATCAGCTCGGTAAGCTCCGGGATATTTGCACATTCTTATTTGATAACCGTATCCGCTATTTCCATCGGTAGGAATAGGATTTATTGCTCCATAAGAGTTGTCGGCATGTTTTTTGGATGATTCTGCAATCCATTCCTCAGACACTAATTGCTCACCGTTCCATTTGCCCTTATTTAGATATAATAATCCAATCTTTGCAATGGCTTCACATTGAATATGAAGTCCCCATCCACCTGTATTCACGCCTGTGGGACTTTCTTGCCAATAAATATCTGATATATTCATGTGGCTAAATAGCCGTTGGCGCAAGAAATCAAGAGTTTTCATTCCTGTGGCACGTTGCACCATCTCGGATAACATATAGGTAGTAATCGAATCATATAAAAACTCTGCACCCGGCTCCCCTACTTTCCTTGAAAGATATTCACGAGCCCAATCCGAACGATTATTACGCATATCCCAATCGGGGCGCATTCCTGAACCCATGATCAGAAGATCGCGAACAGTGAGTCGAGCCAAATTATCCGATATGGTATCGGGTAGCTCATCTGTAAAAAAGGGGGCAATCCTATCCGTAAGTCGTAAACGATTTTCATCTATGGCAATCCCGATGGCAAGAGACACAAAAGTTTTACTCAATGAATATTGCGTGTGCTTGTATTCGGCTTTATAAGGAGCAGGATGCATTTCTGCTACTACATTACCATTTCTCAACACCATTACATGGTGGATTTCAGTATCCGGAATATTCATTAATGCACCCAACATATCACTTATGGATTTTGATGAGATTCCTTGTGCTTCGGGGGTAGAACGTGGTATATCATTGATTTGAGCCGTCAATCCAAGCGCAAAGCATATCAGAGCAATTATTGAAAGAGCGTTTCTTTTCATATCATTATTTTACTTCAAGTTGCAACATGATAGGGAAATGATCGGATGGTGTACGTGCTTTTGCTATTCCATTGGCATCTACCGACCGATATACATCTGTAAGTAACCCATATTTCTTTACTTTGAAATCTTTGGTAAGGAGAATAAAATCAATAACGCCTTCACCCGAACCCGCCGGATTGAAATCATTATATGTGCTATTATTGCAATATACTATGTCGGCAACCTTGCGAGCATCCAAAAGTTTACCACCTTCGGTAGCCGCACGATACACACTCGAATTTTCCGTAACATTGAAGTCTCCAGCCATGATAGCAGGCATAGAGGCAGACATTGCATTCATTTTAGATATTATCATCTTAGCACTCTCTTTTCGAGCCAAATCGCCCTCGTTGTCAAGATGAACATTATAATATAGAAATGTAAATCCATTTTCCTTTACTTTGAATTTACCCCATGTACAAATACGGATATATGCAGCATCCCATCCTTTTACCGGATGAGTTTCATCTTCATTGAGCCAGAAATTACCCGAATCAATCAATTCAAATTTTGCCGGATCATAAAATATGGCTACATGTTCACCGGCTTTCTTTCCGTCATCTCGTCCGGCTCCCACATATTTGTATTGTGGCATTTCTTTCAAAAGATCCTCAATTTGACTATAGCGTAATTCTTGAGTACCAAAAATATCAAATCCATGAAACTCAATCAACCCCTTAACAATAGGCAAACGCTTAGTCCATTGGTCTCCACGCGCATTGTCGGCATCGGTGAGACATCTCAAATTATATGTACTCAATATAATGCTCGAAGGCTTCCGCCCGTAGCTCACAGAGCTACAAACGAAAGCTATCAAGATTATTCCTAAAATCTTCTTTACCATATATTTTGAAGTTTATTTCAATTCAAAACGGCTATTCTGGAGGTCACGGCAATTTGCACCTATCATCACATCAAATTCACCTGGCTCATTTACAAAATTAATATTATAATCGTAGAATTTAAGCATCTCAGGATTAATAATAAAATCAACCTTTTTGCTTTCTCCTGCTTTAAGTGCAATGCGTTGAAATCCTTTTAATTCCTTAGTAGGACGTGTGATGCTACCTACAATATCACGGATGTAAAGTTGTACTACCTCGTTTCCATCGACGCTTCCTGTATTAGTAACGGTAACGCTTGCAGTAATAGTACCATCTGGTTGAAGGGTTGTTGAGCTTAATGTAACCGGGCTGTATTCAAATGTTGTGTAGCTCAATCCGTATCCGAAAGGATAAAGAGGTTCATTCCCTAAATCAATATATCCGGTACGAAACTTTTCAAACCCTTCATTTTTCTCTTTCGGACGTCCTGTATTCTTATGGCTGTATGAATATGGGAGTTGTCCTACTGATTGAGGGAACGATGTTGTGAGTTTTCCACTTGGGTTTACATCTCCAAATAGTACATCAGAAATTGCAAAGGCTGCTTCACTACCACCAAACCATACATTCAAAATTGCAGGGATATTTGCTTGTTCCCAGTTTAATACCAATGGACGTCCTGTGAATAGAACCACAACTACCGGTTTACCTGTTTTTACCAACGCTTCAAGTAATTCACGTTGAGCATCGGGCATTTCAAGATTTGTACGGCAACTTGCTTCGCCGCTCATCTCAGAAGCTTCACCTACAGCAGCCACGATGACATCAGATTTTTTTGCGACCTCAAGTGCCTCTGCAATCATCTCCTCCGCTGTGCGGTTATCACGATACAAAGTGCGTCCAAACATTGTGGCGTTCTCTTCATATTTAGCATCATGCATAAGGTTGCTCCCTTTTGCATAAAGGATTTCCGCATTTTTACCTACAGCACCCTTCAAAGCATCTACAAGAGTAGAATAACGCTCGAAATTAGCAGCTACACTCCATGTACCGGGCATATTTGAAGCACTATTTGCCAATGGACCTACAACTCCGATTGTCCCTTTTTTTGACAAAGGAAGAAGTTTGTTGTCATTTTTTAGCAATACGAAACTTTTAGATGCAAGATCGCGAGCTTCAGCACGATTTTCTTTAGTATATACCTCTTTTGCCGGGCGACTAAGGTCACAATATTTATAAGGATTGGCAAATAGTCCAAGTTTATATTTAGCTTCAAGCATACGGCGACAAGCCTTGTTTATATCCTCTTCAGTCACTTTACCATCGGCAAGAGATTGCTTTAGCGTACCCACGAATCCATCACTCACCATATCCATATCGCTTCCGGCTTTCAATGCCTTTGCCGATACTTCTTGTAGATTTCCAATACCATGAAAGGTCATCTCCATGATTCCCGTAAAGTCGGTAACAACAAAACCGTCAAATTTCCATTGATCGCGCAATACATCAGTAAGAAGCCATTTGTTGGCTGTGGCAGGTATTCCATCAACCTCATTAAATGAAGCCATTACACTCCCTACTCCCGCTTCTACAGCAGCTTTATAAGGATTGAAGTATTCATTATACATACGATTGCGGCTCATATCCACTGTGTTGTAGTCACGACCAGCTTCACTTGCTCCATATAGAGCAAAATGCTTCACACAAGCCATTATCTCATTGTTCTTTGACATATCCTTTCCTTGATAGCCACGTACCATAGCTTTAGCTATTTCGCCACCGAGGAATGGATCTTCGCCGGTTCCTTCGGCAATACGCCCCCAACGAGCATCATGACAAATATCAACCATAGGGCTGAAAGTCCAACAAATACCATCAGCACTCGATTCGATAGCAGCAATTCGAGCTGATTTCTCGATAGCTTCCATATCCCATGAGCAAGCCGATGCCAAAGGAATGGGGAATACAGTTTCATACCCATGAATCACATCCATACCGAAAAGTAATGGAATACCAAGGCGACTATTTTCTATTGCCATTTTTTGTACTTCACGGATTCTACCAACCCCTTTAAGATTGAAAAGTCCTCCGACTTCACCGCGTTGAATTTTGCCTGCAATATCGCTACTTTTTGCTTGTCCTGTGACAATTTCACCAGATACAGGGAGATTGAGCTGACCTATCTTTTCTTCGATAGTCATTTTATTCATCAACTCAGTTACATATTGCTCCATAGGCGCAATTGGCGCAGGAGCTTTTGCCTTTTTGGGCTTTGCTGATGCTGAAAATACAAGTGCAACAACCAGCAGTGTCAGAAATGATATTTTTTTCATTAAATATATGCTTTTAATAAGTAAAACCTAATTTTTTAAGTCCCTCTTGAACTTCCGGACAGCTCATGAATAGCTTCCATAGTAATCCTGTACGATAATTTTCGATCATCGGCGCTATAGTACATTGATCAATAGCAAGATAACGAGGAGTTGTCCAATTCTCTGCTACAGAGAAAGCATCATAGAATCCATATTTTCCCCATATCCATTCACCTTGATCGAAGTAGAAATGCTTCAATGCGTTCATGGATTGCTCCGGAGTGTATGGGAAACTCGATAATGCTGCTGTGGGTGTAATCACCCCAAGATCGGAATTGGGAGAGTGAGCTGCATATCCTTTTGGGCTATAGCTTGCTGTAAGACCCCAACATTTATCGCTGTATCCTTTCCATTTTTTAGGATTTTCAACACAGTAACTATAATTTGCCATTACATGATTGCGTGTCACATTCCAATAGTTGGCATATTTATCTTTCAGGTTACGAGGATCTAAGCCAACCCATGAATAATGCGCCCAGAAAAGTGGGCCACCAAATTCTTCAGCTCCATTATGCTTCACCTCCAATGGAAATCCATAGGGTGTTGCATCGCTCTTAATGTTTCCACTACGAGCCCAACCTTTGTGGTAGGCTACTGTAGACGATGGATGTGTAGGCGATGACGCACCAAGTACATACACAATCATACATTCATTATATCCTTCAAGCGGGAAGTTCATCTCCCATCCATAGGATGGCGACCAATGCCAATAAATCACATCTTGATTATTTTGATACCAATCAAACTCAACCTCTTTCCATAGCTTATCCATTTTTGCAGCAAGCGCTTTTTCTTGCTCATTTCCGTTTTGGAAATATTGGCGCACACAAAGCATGCTTTCGATGAGAAAACAACTCTCTACCAAGTCACCCCCATTATCTTTAGTACCGAATGGTTTTACCTTTCCTGTGGGTCCATCCAACCAGTGTGGCCATACTCCATGAAAGCGATCGGCACGCTCCAAATAATCAGCTATTTTATGAAGTCTTTTTACTCCATCTTCACGAGATATATAACCTCGTTCGATACCTACCAGTAACCCTGCCAATCCAAAACCACTACCACCTATCGTCACTACCTCGGAATCATTTTCCGGGTATTTATTATCTAAATGAATCCGTTCGCGTGCCAGCCCTGAAACAGGCTCTGCACCTTCCCACATATAGTTGAAGTGAACTTTTTGAATATAGTCGAGCATTTCATCATCTGAGGCAAATTTAGCCGGACGATTATTTGGATCAGTATTTGTACCACCATCCTCCTTTTGATTTGTTGTGGCGCAACCAATCAAAAATGGGATAATAAGCACGGCTATAATATATTTTAATTTCATTGAATTTTCGTTTGTTAGATATAGTTCAACCATTCAATCTTGATATTGATGTCAATCCTATAATAATAATGGATGTGTGATGCGACTCACACATCCATTAAATTGAATATTTATAAACCTAAATTAAAACCTTTATTCCTCAGGTTCCAATTCCAAATCTGGAGCATTCGCAATAGCTCCGGTTGGGATTGGGTAATATTGTTTAGCTGAAGTATATCCACGGCTACCAAGCACAGATTCCGCTTTGCCTGTGCGAACAAGATCATTGAAACGCTCACCCCATTCTACTGCAAACTCCATGCGACGTTCATCGAGAACATTGTCAAGTGTTAGCTGTGCAGCAGTATAAGGGGTCATGTTAGCACGTTTTCTCACCAATGTCATATTTTCAACAGCAGTATCCATATCTTTCTGAAGGCGTACTTTTGCTTCAACATTCATCAATAATACATCAGCATAACGCAATACACGAGCATTATTGTTACATCCATAATCGGTACGACCTGGTGTAAGTTGATCAGTAGGAGTATAAGCCTTACCATTGTAACAATCAGGGTGATTTGATGCTACAGGAGCTTTAATAAAGTCGCCACTCGGAGTGGTAGCTCCAGCCATAAGGAATGTAGTAGTAGCACGCACAGTCTCGCCTCTGGCAGCTGCCCAATCACGAAGTTCTTTACTTGGGCTTATAAATCCCCAGCCTGAAATATTTGTATTATTAACCGGACCTTGGAAGCTAAACCAAGCACCTAAATCAATCTTATCCCCTGTTCCTGTACCAAAGTCGGTAGCTTGAATTTCAAATAATGATTCATCACTCAATTTTCCGGGAATTTTGAATAAATTATAGAAATCAGGATATAATGAGAAGTTACCATTATTGATAATATTATCAGTATGCTTGATTACCATGTCATAATTTCCTTGGTTAAGATAAATTTTAGCAGCAAGCATTTCAGCAGTATAAGCAGTAACAGCACCCTTATGAGCATTTTGATTAGGACGCATCTTTGCACCGTTGGTAATAGCAAAATCAAGATCTTCAAGTGCGTATGTATATATTTTATTTACACTTTGACGACGAAGATTTGTCTGATCATTGGTATAAAGAATGGGTACAGGACCAAATAATTGTACCAATCTGTAATATGCCATTGCACGAAGTGTACGCACCTCTGCTTGATATTGAGTATTCAAAGTTTTATCTTGATCACTCACGCAATATTTAGCATATTTATCAAGCGATTCAAGAGCATTGTTACAGAATTTTATAATTGGGAAATAACATACTGAAAATGCTTCATTGAAACCCCAAAAACTTGCATTGTAGAAATAGGATTGATCAATATCGTCAAGAGCAGTTTGATCACCGGTCTTTCCAACTCTCACATCATCGTCACGCATTAAAGTTGCGCCCCAAATAATCCAGTGTGCGCCCTCTGTGCGCCATAATCCGTAAATTCCGGATATAGGCTCATACATGTTTTCTATTTTAGAATAATCTACTGTTTCGGCATCAACAGTATTTTCAGGAGCCTTGTTTAAGAAATCGCTACAGCTCGTCAAAAGCAACAGAGCCGGAAGAGCGAATATAATTTTCTTTATGATAGTCATATTATTTTATGTTTTAATGGTTAGAAATCTATACGGACACCAAATGTATAAGTTGATGACAACGGATATACATTTGCATCCCATCCATAAGAGTTAGTTGTTTCTGGTGAGAAACTGTTGGCAGAAAAAGCAGTGAAAGGACGGTCTGCGTTAGCGCTCAAGCGAATGTTTGGCATCACATAATTTCCGATTTTCACATTCTTAAAGCTATAAGCTACATTGATGTTTTGAATACGGAAGTATGCGCCACTTTCAACGAAGAATGAAGATATAGTATTGTTATTCCAACCCTTTGTCATCGCTTTAGAAGATGGATATGTGTTGGTAGTACCTTCACCTGTCCAACGATTATTGTACATATCTTGGTCAAAGTTGTAGTTGGGTTGAGCATAACGCAATTCACGTTTGCGGTTGAATATTTCATTACCCGATACACCTTGTCCCGATATTGAAACTTCAAGTTCTTTATATTTCATTCCTAAGCTAAATCCATAAGAGAAATCAGGGATGTTAGAACCTAAAATCTGGTTATCCTTATTATTGATATAGCCATCATTATTGTAATCTTCATATTTGAAATCACCCGGCTCAAGGTTTACACCGCTTTTAATCATGTTTTGCGCTACCTTATCGGCTGCAATTTCTGCTGCACTTTGATATACCCCAACTACTTTATAGCCATAGTATGAGTTCATCTCTTCGCCTACGATATCAATAACGCTCGATAAACCACCATCACCACCCTTAATCCAAGGAGCACCGTTAAGACTCTTTACGCGGTTGCGAAGTGTTGTGATATTACCACTTACAAAATATGAGAGATCATTTGTGATTTTATCGCTCCAGTTTACACCAAGTTCAAATCCGCTATTTTCAATTTGTCCGTTGTTGCCGGCAATAGCTATTGTGGTGAGAGGGATAAACGTATTGATTACAGCATTGTCGGTGAGACGATGGTAATAATCCAACTCTATATCCAAACGATTGTTGAGAGTAGCAAAATTGATACCGACATTCGTTTCTTTCACTTTTTCCCAGCTCAACCAACTGAAATTGCTGCTTGTTTGAGTACCTTGAACAAGACTACCTCCAAACACTCCGGATGTTCCATTATTGGAAGTAACACTAAGGAAGCCGTTGCTGGCTCCGATTTTATCATTTCCAAGCATACCCCAACTTGCACGTACTTTTAAGAAGTCGATCCAATCTATATCCCTCAAGAAGTTTTCTTTACTTGCAATCCATGCAGCACCAAATGAAGGGAAATAACCCCATTTCACATTATATTTTGACGAACCATCAGCACGCATTGTAACATTCAACATATATTTTCCGGCATAGTCGTAGCTTGCACGACCGAAGAATGATAATCCGCGATATGTGTGTCCGCCATCAGTCACCGTACGACCCTCTACATCACCTTGTCCAATATAAAGATATTCATCTTTATCACCGGGGACATTGGATGCTGTAGCCTCAAGCATTTGATAATTCTCTTCACGCAAAGAGTGTCCAAGCATTAATGTGAGGTTATGATCTCCAAATTTATCCCAATAAGTAAGAGTATTGTCCCATACATAATTGGTATAAGTCTCATTTTTCTTTGACAAAGTAGATACATCTCTCTTTTGGTAGTTGCTTACCATATATACTTCACCATAGTTACGATTTACTATGCTTGAGTAATCCATACTGAAACTGGTCTTGAATTTCAACTTGCTTGGAATAAATGTCAATTCCAAATATGTAGAAGGAATTACTTCAAACATCTTGTTGCGATTCTTGTAATAATCGGCAGTTGCAATCGGATTGTAGAAATTGGATGTGAAGCCGAGAGAAGATGGAGCAGCATATTTTGTGGGAGTTGCTGCTGTATTGTTTTGGTCATATACCGGTATTAGACCCGGCATATTAAATGCATGTTGCCATGCGTTATTGTTAGGTATTTGTTGTGTTCCGTTACTCATCACAACATTAAATCCTACTTTCAACCATTTATTTGCCTCAAAATCAATATTACCACGTAAATTGAAACGAGAATAATGATTGTCGGTATTCATTACACCCTCTTGATAAAGGTAGTTACCACCTACCGAATAAGATGTTCTGTCTGTTCCTCCACTGATGTTCAAGCTGTGATTCGTTACAAGCGCTGTGCGAAGCAATTCTTTATACCAATCTGTATCTGCACCAAAAGTCCAATTACGGAAATCACTGTCGGCATAGCTTCCTCCGAAAAGATCGATAGAGTTTTTAATATAGCTCTCATAATTTTTATAATCGGCTTCAAGCATCATAGTGGCATATTGCTGTGAATTAGCCATTTTGAGCACGTTAGATGCTTTTTGAAACCCTACATATCCATCATAGGTGATGCGAGCATCTTGATTCTTATTACCCTTTTTAGTAGTAACAATAACCACACCATTTGCAGCACGTACACCATAGATAGCAGCCGCCGAAGCATCTTTAAGCACTGACATCTCTTGAATATCACTATTATTCAAGAAGTTTATGTTGTCAAAGAACATTCCGTCTACTACATACAACGGTGTAGTATCACTAAATGAACCTAAACCACGGATAGTAACTTTAGGTCCATCACCGGGAGCACCAGAGTTTACTACATTCACACCGGCTACTTTACCTTGAAGAGCCGACATAGGAGATGTTGTTGCTATATTAGCAATTTCATCACCTTTCACCACTGCAATAGGAGAAGTTAAGTCCTTTGCTTTAGCAGTACCGTAACCGATTACTACTATGTCGTCGAGTTTCAGAGCACCATCGACAAGCGACACATTTATGTTTTTCTGCCCACCTACCTTTACACTGGCAGATTGCATCCCTACATAACTAAATGTCAGGGTGGCATCAGCAGGCACATTTGCAATAGAATAACGCCCATCCATATCGGTCATTGTACCATTGGATGATCCTTTTACTACCACACTCGCACCTATTAATGGTTCTTGGGATTCGTCAGTAACGATTCCTGTTATTGATATTCTATCCTGCGCAAATGACGCAAGAGAGATTAGCAACATTGTGAAAAATAACACTGTCTTCCTTTTCATCTACATAAATTTAAAGTTAGTAATTTGATTATGACACAAAGAAACTGCCATAAAATACAGTAGCCAAAATATGTGCTACCATATCAATACTTTCTCATAATAATAACGGAATAAAGAATGCGTTATTACTACGTTTACATCATTTAAGCACTTAGTATACAGATACTTAAAAAATGAGGTTATTCATTTAAAATTGTTCGGTAGTTTTTTATGAATCAAAATCATTTATTTGAATTCGATAAGAAAATGTACAATATTTTCATTATCGGTAATGCCCAATTTTTTTCGTAATCGATAGCGAGCAGCCTCAACTCCACGTATTGTGAGGTTGGTCATTTGGGCAATATCCTTAGTGGACATATTCAGGCGTATATATGCACAGAATTTAAGATCATTGGGAGTGAGATCGGGATAACGCTCTCTGAGATTACGGAAGAAATTCTCATGAATAAGATCGAAATTAGATTGAAATACATCCCAAAATTCTTTTTTCTCTATATTATCATTGATTTTGGTTATCAAAGAATCGAGGAATTTACGAGAATAAGTTCCTTTGAGGACTTGTTGTTGAATATCATTTTTTATCGCTTCGAGCGAGCTATTTTTAGCTATCGCACCGATTGCCATTGTAGCCATTTCTTTACCTTTGAGAGTGAGCTCAGACTCTAACAACTGCTTATTCTGCTCAGCAATAAGACGCTCTTGCTCTTGGAGCTTAATGAGGTGTTGTGTGCGTTGCTGCTCATATTCACTTTGTTTGGCTTTCAAAGCACGTTTAGTATTTCGTTGCACAATGAGATACACAATTCCAATCAATAACAAAGCATATACTACAAATGCACCTATGGATAAGTATAACGGTACTGAGATTGCAAAATCATATTTTACTTCACCAAGTAAATTATTGGACACATCGTAGGCTTCTGCTTTAAAATGATAGCTACCGGGACTTAAACTACTATAACGTATAAAAGCATCGTTATTTTCATTTTTAAGATTTACTCCACCACCCTGCAGTGTATATACAAATCGAATAGGGCTGTTATCGTAATGAGGATATGTGAGCTCTATTATAATATCTCTAAATGAGCTTTTAATATCCTCCCCTCCTTTGAGTGGTAACAAGATATTTTCTTTACTACTAAACGCCTGCACCATGCTTATATTCAATGTGGATTTCTTAATCGGCATGAGATTGCGCGATAGGTCGTAGCACGCCAAACTATTGTTAAGGTTGAAATATGAATAACGATTGTCTTTGACAAATATATTAGCCTCACTTTGAAGACATGGATCGGGAAATATGGAATAAGGTATCTTGGTCTCTATACTGTAATTCCCAGCATTGTGTCTCACAAGCGCATATTCCTTGTCGCCTGCTATCCAGAAGAGGTTGTTGTTTATAGGCTTAGCTGTATGTATACCACTAATTCCGCTGAGGCTTTCATTGAGTTTATCGTATGGAACTATTTTCTGTTCGATATCATCATAGGTGTATAGTTTATTGTTTTCCGAAAATACTATTCTTCCGTTAACCTTTAAAATTGATATATCCGACCACTCCAACTCCTTATCTATTTGATGGATAAATTCATAATGCGAAATAGCGGTAAAATCATTATTGAGAGCAATCTTGTACATCCCTTTATACATATGATCAGCCCAAATTATACCATTCTCACCTATCTCTAAATTTTTTATCGGAGAAATAAGTCCCTCTACATTATTACTGAAAATCCATTTACCCTGAGCATTCTTTCTATATATGTGCAGCTGCGTATAGGATGATTCTACAAGCAAATCTTGATTATTGATGATACACTTCTTTATACTTGTACTCCCTGCTGTCTCTTTACGTGGTATAACAGCATCATTCACTACTTCCATCGAATGATAGTTATTACCGCAAAATATTTGATTATCAAATGCTGTTACAAACCAATTTTGAGCCTCGGTGTGAGGTATAATATCGGACTGACCATTTGCTGCTCTGTATTTATACAACCCTTGATTGGTAGCCATATATATATTGTCGTCTTGCCCATACACATCATACACCATTCCAAATTTAGGATCGGACAATGGAGGTGAGTATATCGTAATTGGGGAATTATTCTGAATATAGCTTATGCCATCATCAAGACACACCCATATATTATTGGCACTATCACACAATAGACCAAGCACCGTATTATTATTCAGTCTCATATCCCTATTGAAATGCCATAGCAGATTTCCCATCTTATCAATGGCATAAACTCCATTTATCGTAGTTCCTAACACAAGCACTGCATCGGGAGTGACTACAGCTCTATTTACATTATATTTCTTTAATTCTGAATCAATGACTGTGTGAAGCTGCTTTAATCCTGTATAAGGAGAATATGTAAACAGTCCGTTATTCTCCGTTACAAGCAGCATTTCATGTGGAATAGCCGTAGATCCGATATACACAACACTGCTACCCAATGCCTCAGCCGGAATCAGTGATATGAATTTTTCATCTTCAATCTTGTAAAGCCCGTCATTTATTACTTGTAAATATAAGTTACCTTCAAATTCATACATGTAAAGGGGGTTATATGGATGCTGACGGTGTCCTGTTACTACTTTTCCATCATATTTATAATAAGCCCTAAAGCTCTGGAAATATATATCATTGCCCACTTTGAGGATTTTCCATACCTCTTCATCTTCCATTTTAGTCCCTTTAATATTATTGGAAAGGGAATGATACGTTAATTTCCCATTTTCGTCAGGCTCGAAATATCCAAATTCTTCAAATGTTCCCACATATATGCGTTTCCCCACGCATAAAACCGAACGTCCGATATTATTACCGGGAAGTCTATATAGATTCCATCTGTAACCATCGTATGATAGCAAGCCGTCATTATTCCCGAAATACATTATTCCTGTGGAATCTTGCGACAAAGACCAATTCTGATGCCCGGCTCCATTTTCCTTTGCCGAATAATACTTTACAGCAGGAAGAAAAGGGGTAGCCTGACTTTTTGCAAAGCCAAGAGCTATGAATAATATCAACGATAAGATTACTCTTGCCGGAGACTTATAGGTTAACATAATTCAGCATTCTCCTAATTTAATATACAGTAAGATAAATAGTTGATTCCCTTCAATTTCAATTATTAATTACAAAGATACAATATTATCCCCATCCCCACAAATAATAAAAAACTCCGGAGTGATACTACAGCCCCGGAGTTTTTATTGTTAATATATGATTCTATTTTGTTATTTCACATACTTCAATGTTTTCACATTTCCATTTATACTCACTACGATAAGGTGCATACCTTTTGGAAGTGATTGCAACGACAATGATAGTGATTCATCGCTTGTGCCATTGTATAATTGTTCTTCTACAATTCCGGTCAGTGAAATTGCTTGTGCTGAAATATCCGATCCGATTGGAGCTGTTATAACAAGTGCGGGAGAGCTACCTCCTATAAGTTTCACTAATGCTCCGGCAACGTTGTTTTCAACACCGCTACCTTGTCCGGCATACACAAATGATACTATATCTGAATAATCGGTTGTAGCACTTCCTTCGGCTGTTAAATAATTTGCACTTGCACGAACATAATAAGTAGATCCCTCTACCAAGTTTTTACTTGATATTTTTATGTCACCACCTTTTGCTGTTTGATAAGCAAAATCATATAGATTTTCTAAATACACTGTTCTTCCGAATACGGATGTTGCAGATACATATACTTTGAACATATTTACCCCGGCTTGACGCTCTAATGCAATCATATCCTCTGAATACAACTTTCCTCCCTCTAAAGGATATGCAATCTTAGGAGCTGCAACAGCAAGCTCTTCTGTTGTAAATGATATGGGCAAAGAGGTCTTTGCTACTTCTCCGCTTGTCATAGTCACACGTGCATAATATGTAGTAAGGGTTTTAAGGGTAAAATCAGGAATTTTATAACTTCCGGTTACCGATGAGCCTGAGAACACTATCGTTCCTTCCATGAAATTGGCATCAGTCGATATTTCCAACAATCCCTCATTACTTCCACTTGTAGTCCACTGAAATTCAGGAGCAACACTCACTCCTGTAGACAAGTCGGCAGGATATGTGATAGCAAGCACACGAGGAACGAATTGTCCGGCTTGCGATACCCCATCTTGATAATTTGTAGCACAGCTACGCACTCGCCAATAATATTGGCGTGCATTTACAAGATTATTGATATTCGACGATGAAACCGATGTATTTTGGGTGTGTATGGAAGCTATTATTTCAGTAAATTCAGCATTATTGCTCACCTCCACTATATAATTGGTAGCATCAGCCACTGCACTCCATTCAAAGTCAAAAGGATCGGTAACTACACCTCCACCAATAGGGCTTTTTAATACCGGTGCATCCAGTGTGCCGGAAATTACCCCTTCAAATATCGGTGAATATTCATTTCCAAAACGATCGAGTACACACACTGCATATTGATATGAATTGCGATATTCCTTAGGAATTTCAAATGTAGTAGAATATGATGTTGCTATAAGATAATCTACCTCGCATTTGAAATCTTTTTGACTCACATTTGTGGGTACTGCATACACAGTGTAGCGCACATTGTCATATCCTTCCCAAGTCAATATGTTATCATTAAGTTTCAGATTCTTCACATTGCCCGGAGAGTGTCCACCCTTATAGGTCATAGCAGGGAGAATAGCAGGACGGCTGAATACTGTGTTTTTGAGATAATGTCCAAACTTAGGGGCTGTGCGGTATAGATATTTACAAGAGTAGAATATCGATCCGGGTGCGCCATCGAGGGTACATTCACGGTTCAATCTTATTTCATCGGCATATTCCTTGAAAGTAGAATTATTTGGTCCACTTGCATGAGGACGAATAAGATTGCGTTCAAGAGAGGATATGCCACCTTCTGAATAATCTGGGGTTGCCACAGCTTCTTTGCTCGATGCTGTGAGCGAAGAAATAGAATGTGAAGTAAAGAAATGACGGTTGTATTTGCTTGCTGCCTTTGCCCACCAAGGTGTAATGACAGAATAGTCTGCTGTAGAATATCCTATTGTCCAGTATATCTGAGGAGAAATAAAGTCAAGAGATTGCTGGCTTATCCATGCCATAGGATCAGAATAAATACCATCATATTGCCAATCGCTTCCCGATTTGCATCGTTCCAACCCATATTTTGCTGCTACTGTAGAGTTGGTACATGCAACACCGGCTGGCGATACTCCAAAGCGTACCCACGGTTTCACTTCCTGAATCATTGCGTACACTCTCTTTATCATACGGTTCACATTATCGCGACGCCAATCTTTTTGTCCGAGAGTACCACCCGCGCTCACATAAGCATTATATAAGTCAGCATCTGCACTCAATGGAGTTCCATTCAGATAAAAATAATCATCGTATAATATCCCATCTACATCATAATTGGTTACAATCTCACGGCAAATATCTACGATACGTTGTATTACCTCTTCTTTCCCAGGATTCAAAATAGATGCATCCTTATAATCCATTACCCAGTCGGGGTGTTCGGCGCGGTAATCTCCTTCTCCACCACTCCATTGTCCCGAAACCGATTCATAACGATATGGATTGACCCAAGCATGACACTCTAATCCTCGTTTGTGACATTCTTCTACTACAAATTCCAATGGATCATAACCAGGATCCATGCCTCGTTTTGACACAAGATCGGTAGACCACGGTTCATAAGAAGACTTATACATGGCATCGCTGCGGTTACGCACTTGGAAGTTTATGGCATTCATATTATTTATTGCCATTGAATCGAGCAAAGTAATCATAGATTTCTTTTGCTGATTGATCTGCGACACATTACCTGTCTCAGTGATAGTGTTTTGTGGCCAGTCAAGCTGCCAAACCGTAGCTACCCATGCGCTTCGCATTTCATGCTTAGGTTTATTAACGTCAACGCCTGCCCACGCCGAAGCACTCGAAAGAAGAACAAGTGCAGCCAATAGGAATTTGGGGGAAACTTTCATGTTATAAATAATTCTTGTATTAAATATGTTGTCTATGATATTATTAGAACACAAAGATAATTTATTTACAAACGCCATCACTTTTATTTAAATAATATTATGTATTAAATACATAAACTTTATTTTAAAATCTTTCTAAACAAATAGCATTCATATAAATAT
>CAZYEO010000038.1:0-19102 GCA_964646495.1 uncultured Muribaculaceae bacterium | reverse complement strand
TTACCCTTAGATTGCTCCTCGTCTATAATTTGAGCAATTTTGCGTTGCAAAGATATGGTAGGAATGGCAATAGAGGTAAAATTTATTTGAAGATTGGGGTAGAGGTATTAATATTTTGATGTTTTTAATTTGTTGGAATAAATATTTTCAGTTGTCGGCATAATTAATTAATTTTGTTCTTTAATTTTAGGGTAACAGTATAAATTTACAATAAAACTATCAGGAAATGAGAAAATGGCGCATTGAAGACAGTGCGGAACTGTATAATATTAATGGTTGGGGTTTGAAATATTTCTCTATTAACGAGAAAGGTCATGTGGCTGTAACCCCCCTTGAAGATAGCGCATCGGTCGATCTAAAGGATATAATGGATGAATTGCAAGTGAGGGATGTAACATCACCGGTACTGCTTCGTTTTCCGGATATCCTCGATAATCGTATCGAGAAGATTTCGCGTTGCTTTAAGCAGGCAGCCGAAGAGTATAATTATACGGGTGAAAATTTCATCATATATCCGATCAAGGTAAATCAGATGCGTCAGGTCGTGGAGGAAATAGTGACTCACGGCAAGAAATTTAATATTGGATTGGAAGCCGGTTCAAAACCTGAATTGCATGCTGTGCTTGCTCTTACTGCTGCTGAGCATTCTCTGATAATTTGTAATGGATACAAAGATGAAAACTATGTGGAATTGGCATTGCTCGCTCAAAAAATGGGTCGCAAAATATACCTCGTAGTTGAAAAAATGAATGAGCTGAAGCTAATTGCTGAGGTGGCAAAACGCTTGAATATCCGTCCTAATATAGGTATAAGAATAAAACTTTCGAGCTCAGGAAGCGGAAAGTGGGAAGAATCGGGTGGCGATCAAAGTAAATTTGGTTTAAATTCGAGTGAGCTTCTTGATGCCCTTGATTTCCTTGAAAAGAATAAAATGAAGGATTGTCTCCGATTGATTCATTTTCATATAGGAAGCCAGATAACCAAAATACGTCGCATTAAGAATGCTTTGCGAGAAGCATCGCAATTCTATGTGCAATTAAGTCACATGGGATTTGATATTGATTTTATCGATATAGGTGGAGGCTTAGGTGTGGATTATGACGGAACACGAAGTAGTGCAAGCGAAAGTAGCATGAATTATTCTATACAAGAGTATGTGAATGATTCAGTGTCGGCACTTGTGGATGCTTGTGAAAAAAATGAAATAAAACAACCTAACATCATCACTGAATCAGGTCGATCTCTCACGGCTCATCATTCGATATTAGTATTTGAAGTACTCGAAACGGCACAACTCCCAATATGGAACGAAACAGATGAGGTGTCGGAAGATGATCACGAATTGGCAAGAGAGCTATATGAGATTTGGGATAAAATAAATCAACCACGCATATTTGAAAGTTGGCATGATGCTTTACAGATACGCGAAGAGGCATTAGATCTTTTCAGCTTAGGGCTTCTTGATCTCCGCACTCGTGCAATCATAGAGAAGCTATTCTGGAGTATTGCTCGCGATGTGAGTGCGATAGCTTCGGGCATCAAACATGCACCTGAAGAATTGAAAAAAGTGGCGAAATTATTGCCTGAGAAGTATTTTTGTAACTTTTCATTGTTCCAGTCGCTACCCGATTCTTGGGCTATAGATCAGGTATTTCCAATAATGCCTATATCACGACTCGATGAACGCCCATCTACCATGGCTACGTTGCAAGATATTACTTGCGACAGTGATGGGAAAATCAATAATTTTATTTCTGCTCATGGTGATTCCTGTGCGCTCCCTGTGCATACGCTCAAATCCAATGAGCCATATTATATTGGTGTGTTTCTCGTGGGAGCATATCAAGAAATACTTGGAGATATGCATAATCTATTTGGAGATACAAATGCGGTGCATATAAGTGTATATAAAGATCGTTATGAAATAGATCAGATAATTGATGGTGAAACAATCGCCGAAGTTCTCGATTACGTTCAATATAATCCTAAGAAACTTGTGCGCAATGTGGAAACATGGGTTACATCATCTATGAAAGCGGGAAAAATCACGCCTGAGGAGGGTCGCGAATTTTTGAGTAATTATAGATCAGGACTTTACGGATACACATACTTAGAAAAGGATTAAACATTAAGATATGCCTCAACGCTATTTTATAAGGCTTGGATACCGCGGCGCCACATTTCATGGATGGCAGTCGCAACCCAATGCCGTATCCGTGCAAGAGGTAATTGAAAAGGCTCTTTCGATGGTGCTCCGCAATCCTATTAAAATAGTAGGAGCCGGACGCACCGACACGGGAGTGAATGCTCGCACCATGTATGCGCATTTTGATTTCGAGAATGAGATTGAAAATGCAGAGATACTATCGAAACAACTCAATAGAATACTTGGGAATGATATTGTGATATATGAAATAATAAAAGTGAAAGATGATGCTCATGCTCGTTTTGATGCTACGAGTCGCACCTATAAATATTTTGTATGTACAGATAAATCCCCATTTTTATATGATTTGAGTTGGAGGGCTACATCGGTATTAGATTATGAAGCCATGAACGAAGCTGCAAAAAAACTATTGGAATATAACGATTTCACAAGTTTCAGCAAACTGCACACGGATGTTGCCACAAATTTATGCAATATTACTCATGCGCAATGGACAAAAGAGGGTGAACAATGGGTGTTTACAATAACAGCCGATCGCTTTTTGCGGAATATGGTGAGAGCGATTGTTGGAACGCTTGTTGATGTAGGACGCGGAAAAATAGGGACTGAGGATTTTTGTGCAATCATAGAGAATAAGAATAGATGTAGTGCCGGGACTTCTATGCCGGGCAACGCATTGTTTTTATGGGATATAACATATCCATATATTTCATAGAAGAAAGGGAAATTTTTTATATTCATTTAAAGAAGTAATCTTATGAAAAAAAGTTTATTTTCATTAGTATTGTCATTCTATATGGCATCAATCGCATTGGTAGGAAGTGCTACGCCTGCTACTATAGAAAGGTTTAATCTGGCTTTTTATTTGCCTCAAGGGGTGGAAGTCGATGTGAACGAAGGGGATGAATTTAGAGTGCATATTGATAGTATACAGATAATAATACAGCAGCGGGATATTCAAATTACACAAGAGGAAGCCATGAACAATATCCGCGATATATCAGTAGATTTTGGTTTTGATGCCATACAAGAACCATTTAAATTTGAAAGTAATTATATTGATGGAGCCGGTCTATTTGCTCAGAGCGAAAAAGATAATTATTATGGATTATTGGCATTATTAAAAAACTCCATTACCAATAAAACGATATGTGTATGTGTGTATTATCCTCAGAGTAAAAAGCAGGAGGCTATAGATATAATGGATTCTTTAAAAGCCTATAAACTCTTGCCACTCAATCAGAATGTGAAATTTGGAAATTCAGGAATCACCATCTCATTGCCCGAGGGAGCTGATGTTAAGGATTCCTCTGACAATGGCATAGAAGTTGATTATGATAATAAATTTAACCTTAATATAAAAATCTCAGATACCGATATCCCAACCGATGCTCAGTTGCAAGATTTTTCTACATATAGTACAGAAAATCAACCTTATGCTATACAAATGAATGATTATTCCGGATATGCATTGTATTTTGAAGTGTCGGATGGAATATTGAAAAATGTAATACATGGCAAAACTTATGATAATGGATTGAAGTTAATTTCTGAAGCTACCTATGTCGAGGACTACAGTTACATTGTAGATAAAATAATAGAGAGTCTCTCTTTTGGAAAGAAAACCGATGTGATGCCTGGTGAATAAGTCCTGACTAAATATTTATCAAAAGTTAATACAAGGATTAATCTATTTTCTCCGATATTATATACCTCCCCAAAATATTTTTATTGAATTATTTGGTAATTAGGATATTATATGTTATATTTGTAATTGTGTAAATAAAAAATCTTATCCTTTAATGTGCTAATAATTATGAAAAAAATAGAACTATTACTCGTTTTTTTATTCATGCTACTATTTAGTTGTGTAGATGAAAATTCATTGAACCCAGATAAGGAAACAGATCCCGAAAAAATTAAACAAGCAGAATCATTTATTACCACCGTCAATTATCAAGTGCCGGTAGTAGATGGACATATTACTACACTGTCGTTTAATGGTATGACCTTGGCACGTACAAGCACACCAATAAATATAAAGGTTCCCAAAGATGCTGTGTCACGAAGTAATAATAATCTAAATATTGAATATACAGAGGGGGTTGCAGCTCAACCATTCAGCAATCTATGGCAAACAATAATGTTTGAAGACTCTAAACAGGGAGATTTCGATTATAATGATCTCGTAATTCATGCCAATTATCAGATTCAGGGGGATAAACTAACAGTGTCGATTCACCCGATTGCCTTAGGATCGAGTAAAAATATTAAATTGCGTTTTAAAGTTACCCAAGGTTCGCATTGCGAAGTTGTAAAAGTAGCTGAAAATTGTAGAGAAGAACTGTTTAATGGATTATCAGGATATATAAATACAGAAACTTACGATATTCATTTCGACGATTTTAAGAAAACATACACATTAGATCTTGCAAATAGCACAGACATTGTGGATGTGTCATGGTTTATCAATCTTAGTGACAACGAACTCATATATGCAGTAAATCAGAATGGTGATATTTGTATTAATAAAGACGGAATGCCTTATGGATTTGCATTGACAGATGTTTCGGCTAATTCATACAATACACAATCAAATAAGTATGCCACATCCGTGAAAAGCGAAAATGAAGAAGCGTGGAAAACAATAATTCCCGATGTAAGCAGTTGGGCGAAAATGCCTACATTGCCCACAATCCCATCAAAAGCTTTATCAATGAGTAAATATGACCCTGAGGATACTGACGATGAGGCTAATTATGTACTTTATGCCAATGATTCATATAAAGGTAAAATTGCATTAAATGAGGATGCCAATTATTATATTCAAGGCGCTCTCACCTTAGACGGATTTGTAGACGATGAAGATAATTGCACAATATATATCATGCCAGGTGCTACTTTGAATATTAACACCGATGCCCTGCAATATGCCAAAATCGTCAATTACGGCAATATAGTATGGAATAGCAAATATCCAAAAATGGATAATGGATTTCAACTATATACCAATCAAGTAATTGATGTGCCATTGTATTTGCAGATTAATTCAAATGTTACTTTCTACGCACAGGCAGATGTAATTCTCTCAGAACTAATAATGACAAGAAAAAGTAGAAATTCACGTATATATGCAGCTTCCATTACTGCCGAAAAGGTTGAAATGTTTACTACATCTCTGTTATATGTGCCTGGAAGCGTTAGTACTGCTTTATTCAAGACCAATGGAGGCGAGGGGGCAACGGCTTATATCGGGTGTAAACTGCTTTCTACCACCGAAGCCATTCTGGATGTGAATGCTGATATATATGTAAAAGGTTATGTGAATACCCCTAAATTGACTTATGGTAATCAGGTGAAACTCTATGTAGCGAGTGATGCCGTGGTAAGGGTACAGGAATTTATAGCAAAAAATCTGAATCAAAATAGAATAATAACGATAGGCTCTGCTCCATCTCTAATAGAATTGGGCGTATTTAATGGAAATTCTGTAAATTTATCGAGTTTCTTCAATGGAGCGATGGATGTAATAGTAGGAACATGGCAGAAAAATGGAAAAAAATTCACATTAAAAGATTCTGGTGTAAAACTTCCGGATGCCCCTGTTGTGTTTGACGATATGAATCTCTCTATCCCACAAACAGAATGTTCTCCGGGATTTAATTCTTCATCTCAACCATCAGATAATGGTATTGGATGGTTTGCATATCCGCAAGAGCATATAAATATATCTAAATGTTATAATTTCGATAAGTGGCAACAAGGAATATTTGATTTCACATTGTTACCGGATGCATTGGTATTTGATATAAATTCTACATCTCCTACACAGGGTGGGAAATACAAAATTTACCAACTAAAAAAATAATAATAGGATATTCTATTTTATAATAATACCGGAAATCGTTTTAGAATGGTTTCCGGTATTTGTCTTGTATATTATCCTCAAGAATACTGATATAGCTTGTGTAGCGCGATTCGCTGATATTATGGTTTTCGATAGCATTTATTACGGCACATCCCGGTTCATGCGTGTGTGTGCAATTATTATATCGGCAATTGTGCGATGCTTCAAAAATTTCGGGGAAGTAGTGCGCCACTTCTGCATTTGAAAAATCAATAGTACCAAATCCCTTCACTCCGGGAGTATCAATTATATATCCACCTTGTGGTAATTCATACATCTCAGAGAAAGTAGTAGTGTGCATTCCAGTGTGATGTGTGACAGAAATGTCGGCAGTGCGGATGTTTACACCAGGCAATAATTGATTGATAATTGTAGATTTGCCTACACCTGAATTTCCTGAAAACAAACTGATTTTGTTGTGGCAAAGCTCATTTAGCTCTGTCATGCCCAAGCCGGTGTGGGCAGAAACTTTCAATACATGATAGCCTATGGTTTCATATAAGTTGGTAATTGCATCGCAATATTCCATATCCTCATCGTTGTCGAGCAAATCAACCTTGTTTATTACCAAAATAGCAGGTACTCTATATGCTTCGGCAGTGGCAAGAAAGCGATCGATGAATGTAGTGCTTGTGGTAGGATTCTTCAATGAAATAACTAAAAAGGCACAATCTATATTTGCTGCAATGATGTGAGACTCCTTTGAAAGGTTGGAAGCACGCCGTATGATATAATTTTTTCTGGGTTCAATCGCAGATATGAAAGCGGTGTCATCCGAATTTTGAATTATAGTTACGCGGTCGCCCACAGCCACAGGATTGGTGGTGCGGATTCCCTTTATGCGGAAATTACCTTTTATCTTGCAGTTCACGAGGTTGCCGTCATCTGTTTTCACAATATACCAGCTACCGGTATTTTTTATTACCAATCCATTCATATAGGTGCAAATTTACAACAAATATATCAGTGATTCACAGAAAATAGATTATGATTTTCATAAAATAAGAAAAAAATAAATACATATAATCTGCTGGATGCCAGTTGCATAGGGAGTGTTATGCTAAATATAGTAAAATTAAATAATGAATGGTGCTATTTTTTAGTAAAAAATATGTAATTTTGCAGGAAATAAATGGTAGGAATTTATAATTTATTTGTTGAACTAATTTTAAGAAAAAATGAACGTAGAAATGATTGGATTATGGGCAGGTAAAGTATGGACTGCACTTGATGAAGATGGTACGCTCGGAGTAAAAAAACTCAAAAAGGTAACAAAATTAAAAGAAAAAGAAATTTTTGCAGGCATTGGTTGGTTGGCTCGTGAAGGTAAAGTAAATGTAGCCGAAGACGATGCAGATGTAATGGTATCTCTAATCGGATAAATTCGAGTAAAAAAACTATTAAGTGGAGAGGAATGTCGTAATAATGTCATTCCTCTCTTAGTTATATATAGAAATTACCCATAACAATTTTATTAAAATGACAAAAATTGGATCTGTACATACGACAGTCGGACGTAAAGCATTACTACTTGGAAGTGGCGAATTGGGCAAGGAAGTGGCAATTGAACTTCAACGATATGGCGTGGAGGTTATTGCATGCGATAAATATGCCAATGCTCCGGCTATGCAAGTGGCACATAAAAGCTATGTATTTAACATGTTGGATGGTGATAAAATGCGCGAAATCGTGGAAAAGGAGTGTCCGTCGCATATAATACCCGAAGTTGAGGCGATAGCAACTCCAACATTGCTCGAACTGGAAAAAGAGGGTTATCATGTAACTCCTACAGCCCGTGCCGCATGGCTAACAATGAATCGAGAGGGAATACGTCGCCTTGCTGCCGAGGAGCTGGGTGTGCTTACTTCTCCA
This sequence comes from uncultured Muribaculaceae bacterium, assembly GCA_964646495.1. Classification (GTDB taxonomy): domain Bacteria; phylum Bacteroidota; class Bacteroidia; order Bacteroidales; family Muribaculaceae; genus HGM05232. The sequence continues at coordinate 11,156 of CAZYEO010000038.1, read as the reverse complement.
TATCGTTTTGCATCCGATTATGAAGAATTTAAGTCGGCTGTTGAAGCTGTGGGAATACCATGTGTAGTAAAACCTGTAATGAGCTCATCAGGACATGGACAAAGCGTTATAAAAACTGAAGAAGGAATAGCCCATTCATGGGAGATAGCTCAAGAGGGAGGAAGAGCCGGAGCCGGGAAAGTAATAGTAGAGGGATTTGTTGATTTCGATTATGAAATAACTCTTATTACTGTGAGAAGTTCCACCGGTACTCTGTTTTGCGAACCGATAGGGCATATACAAGTAGATGGCGATTACCGTTATTCTTGGCAGCCGCAGGCAATGTCGTCACTAAGTTATGCACGAGCGCAAGAGATTGCCAAAAAAGTTACCGACGCATTAGGCGGTTATGGAGTATTTGGCGTGGAGTTGTTTATAAAGGGTGATGATGTAATATTCAGTGAAGTATCACCACGACCACACGATACAGGTATGGTAACAATGATTTCTCAGGATCAAAGTGAATTTTCTCTTCATGCTCGCGCTCTATTGGGATTGCCAATACCATCTATACGTTTTCTTGGAGCATCGGCAAGTAGAGCAATAGTGATTGACGGTGATACTAACAGATTGGAATTTGATAATCTCGAAGAGGTATTATCTGAGCCGGGAGTGCAATTACGTATTTTCGGAAAGCCTGAGCTTAACGGACATCGTAGAATGGGTGTAATTCTCTCTACAGCCGAAACCGTAGAAGAAGCACGCGATAAAGCTGAACGCGCTTATAACTCATTAAAGATTAATCTACTTCCCAGAGAATAGTATTTATTTCACAGTTGATAGTCCCATGTCGGAGGCTACCTCAAGCATATATTGATATGCCGCTTCACGTTCATTGGGAATTATGCCATCGAGAATAGCATTTTTGATTGCTTCCTTCAATTTTCCGACAGGAAGAGAAGGGGGCAATCCAAATATTTCCATAATCTCATCACCACTGATGGGGGGCTGGAAATTGCGCACTCGATCTTTTTCTTCCAACTCAATTAATTTGAGTCTCACCAATGCAAAATTATCAAGAAAACGTTTTACTTTTTCGGGATTCTTGGATGTAATATCAGCTTCGCAAAGAGTCATGAGATCATCAATATCATCGGATGCATCAAAAAGGAGTCTTCTCACCGCAGAATCAGTTACCTCCTCTTCAACTAAGGCGATAGGTCGCATGTGTAGTCCCACCAACTTTTGCACATATTTCATCTTTTCATTCATCGGGAATTTCATTTTCTTGAATATTCTCGGAACCATCTTTTCGCCCATGAAATTATGGTTATGGAAAGTCCATCCTAATTTCTCATCATATCTTTTAGTGATGGGTTTGGCAATATCGTGAAGAAGTGCAGCCCATCTCAACCATAAATTATCGGATTTTGCGGCTACATTGTCGAGCACTTGAAGTGTGTGATAGAAATTATCTTTGTGACCTCTCCCTTTCATTGTTTCCACACCTTTCATGGCATGTAATTCGGGGAAAATTATTGCAAGAAGTCCGCATTCTTCAAGCAATATGAATCCGCGGGATGGAGTCGCCGACTGCATTATTTTCATCAATTCATCCATAATCCTTTCTTTTGAAATTATGGAGATTCGTGCACTATTACGAGATATTGCTTCAAATGTGTCAGGAAGTATATCAAAGTTTAGCTGAGTAGCAAATCGAATGGCTCTCATCATGCGCAATGGGTCGTCGGAAAAAGTTATATCAGGATCGAGTGGGGTGCGAATTAGTTTATTTTGAATATCCTCTATACCATTGAATCGGTCAATCAAGAGTCCAAAGTTTGCATTATTTACGCACACAGCCATAGCATTGATAGTGAAATCGCGACGCTTCAAATCATCATCAAGAGTTCCATCTTCAACAATAGGATTACGACTATCGCGGTTATATGATTCTTTTCTCGCACCTACAAATTCGAGCTCTAATTCACGTAATTTTACTTGAGCTGTGCCAAAATTCTGATATACTGCAAGCGATGATTTTTTACCAAAAGCATGGTGTACGGCTTGTGCTATTTCAATACCGCTACCTACAGTTACGAAATCTATATCTTTTGAGTTGCGGTTAAGAAATATATCACGTACATATCCACCTACAACATAACATTCCCTATTAATTTCGTCGGCAATTTTACCTACGGAATTAAAAACTGTATTGTTGTTGAGATGATCAAGTACTTTTTGCTGCATATCGTTTGCTGTCATAAATCTTTATAATTGCGAATATAATCAGAATAATTCGGAAATTTGTTCTGGATAGTTAGTAATTTTTTCGAGTCCTGATTGGGTCACGACATAGGAATTTTCTATTCCTACCGCTCCCACGTGAGGAATTACAAATTTTGGTTCGATGGCTATTACATTGCCCTCCTCCAATATGTCCTTACTGCGAGGAGCGAGTACCGGCATTTCATTTATTTCAATTCCGATGCCATGTCCGATGAATCCGGCTTTTTGAGCATGTCCCATGAAATATTCCTCTAATTTAGCTTCTTTCACCATTTCAATTGCTTTCTCATATAGAGATTTAGCTTCGATTCCAGGGCGTGCCATTTTTATAAGTTCACCATGAATGGCTATCGACAGATTATGAGCTTTGATTGCGAGAGGAGAAATATCACCTACGCGAAATACCCGTGTCATATCTGTCATGTATCCGTTGAAATTTCCCCCCATATCTACCATTACAGTCATTCCGGGGCGTATTGTAGTTCCGTTTGCTCCTACCGGTAGAGAAGGACTCAATCCCGCTCCACCCATAGCGAAATCGTAGGGGGTAGGGGTATCGGCATTGTCGCCACATAGCACATTGCCCATGAATATTTCCATTGATTGCCCGGATACTCTGAATTGTCCGAGCGAACCCTCCATGCGCAATAATTTTTCAATTTCAATCTGTAGCTCAATTTCAGTCATTCCTTCGCGATACTTTTTTTCGATCTGATGATAGGCACGGTCGTGATGCACTCCTGAATCTTTGAGACGACTTATTTCATAAGGTGTTTTAATGCTTCTTGCTATTCGCATTATTGGCGATCCATTAACATATTCCTTTGCTCCGAGTGCATTTTCCAAGCGCATAGCGTCGGTATATGATGTGGTGTCGAGTTCAAGAGCTATAACATCGGGAATTGCTATATCCAATTTATTCAATTCTTCTGCTATCTGTTCGGGTTTGCGTATATAGATCACATTATCACCTTTAAGACCTATGGGTTTTTTTACAAAATAATATATTTTGCCCTCAGATGTAATATATGTATAACCGCTGAATACCCTTCCAGATGTGTAAAATAGATTGGCATTATCAGATATTAAAATAGCATCTATATTCTCTTTGCAAAGCAATTGGGCTATTTTGGAAACCCTGATATTTATTTCAGATTGAAATGATTCTGGATACATAATATATAATAATTAATGGATTTTAATTGATAAAAAATAATCGCTAAACTTTTTGAATGATTTAAATGATAAGTCAGGATTTTCGCAAGAACCAAATCCATATTCAGCAAAAATAAATGGTATTCCTGCTTTTCGCGTTTCATTACAATCTCCTTGTGTATCACCCATGTAAATTGGCGCTTTCAACGAATATTGTTCAATAAGTGCGGTTATGTTCTCAGATTTCGGAATCATTGTTTCTCCAAAGGTGCGAGAATCAGTGATATATGGTGTGATGCCGGTATATTCCATAAATGTTCTTAATCCGCTTTGTCCGCAATTGCTCACAAGAAATATTTTGTAATGTTCCGATAATTTCTTTATTCCCTCTTTCATGTGCGGATATGGTATTCCCCCCAATGTGGGCATAAGCAAGGCTTCTACTTCATCAAGTCTTTTTATGTATTTTTTGGGATTGAAATTGATCTCTTTTCCAAAGATTTCAGCGAAAATTACATCGAGGGTCTTGCCCATATATCCGATAAGTTTGTCGCGAGTAATCTTTTTAGTAATGCCCATTTCATCCGAACAGTAATCCCATACTTTGCAATAAGAGTCTACAGCATCCCATAAAGTTCCGTCCATATCAAATATAATGCTGTCTGTTTTGTCGAAATTCATAAATGTTTTTGTTATTAAACAATGAGTATTGGCAAGAGTTCGCTATTTATTTAGAAGTGATAGGCCGTGAAATTATTCCAATATTTGAAATGTGGGATAAAGTGTCGTCTCTCATTCCCTGCCACACTATAATTTTGTTTATAGTGTTACTATTCACTCTATTTGCAATAACACGCTCATATTGATAAATTGATCCGAATCCACTACTGTTCCATTTCCCGAATTTATCTGCGAGATTGCAATTTAAAGAGTCTCTCTTTATGTTTTTGCCATCTTTATCCATGAAGTCGATATATAGCCAAATATTTCTATATGGGTAATAATTATCATGGCTTAATGCGATAGATATTTCATATTGGGCGAGTGAATCCGGATATTGAACATCAAGAGTCACAGGCGATTTTCTTTGCCATCCGTCTTTTTGAGGAAATTCATAGAAATCGCTATATGAATTGTGCTTAGGAGAGCAGCCTCCTAAGCACAAGATTATAGTGGTTGCCAAAAATACAACAAGGATTGATTTAACCTTATTGATTGTCGGATTTATTGTTTGTATTCCCATTTGCTTCATTTCTGTTATTGCGTTCGGGTCTATTTCCATTGCCTCTATTCGGGCGACGTCGATCATTGTTTTGTCGTTGTCTTTGCTCGCCCTGTTGGCGTGGAGCATTATTATCGCGAGGAGCAGCATCATTCCGTTGAGGATTGTTATTGCGGTTTTTATCGCGAGGTGGGCGAGGGGGTCTGTTGTCGCGAGGCTGATTTCCGTTTTGTTGGTTGTCGTTGCCTTTGTTTTCCTCATTGTTTCTCTCCTGAGAATTTGAGTTGTTGCGATTGCGATTATTCTTTTTTCGCTTGTTCTTGTCGAAACGAGTCACGCTGTCTTGCCCAATAATATCCCCAAATTCTTTTGGAGCTGCTTTCTTCTGATTTTCCTCGATACTTAAAGTATCAGGACGGTTACCTTTTCGATTCATCATGATAATCTCAAAAGCTCTATCAGCAGAGATTGTAACTAAATTTACCGCCATTTGCCGATCGGTAGAATATGTGATTTCTCTTTTGAATATATCAGATTTGAAATGATAATATGTAGAATCCTTAGTATCGAGCCATGTATCTTTAGGTGGCATCTTTTTCACTGCCTCAGCATAGGTGTCTACTTCAAAGTTGAGACAACATTTAAGTTTGGCACATTGTCCCGCAAGTTTTTGAGGATTGAGCGATATATCTTGATATCGTGCTGCGCTTGTAGATACAGATACGAAATTTGTCATCCAACTTGAACAGCATAGAGGACGACCGCATGGTCCTATTCCACCTATTCTTCCGGCTTCTTGACGCGCACCGATCTGCTTCATTTCCACCCTTATCTTGAATGTGTCAGCAAGTATCTTTATGAGTTGTCGGAAGTCTACTCGATCATCAGCAATATAATAGAATATAGCTTTATTACCATCACCCTGATACTCCACATCCCCGATTTTCATGTTCAGACGCAGATCTTCAGCAATTTTTCGAGATCGTATCATTGTGTCGTTTTCACGAGCTTTGGCTGCTTCAAAACGTTCGAGATCAGATGCCTTTGCAATCCGAAACACACGTAATATTTCAGCATCTGCACGCAGATTTGATTTCTTCATTTGAAGTGCCACCAGTTTACCTGTGAGTGTCACTTGTCCTATATCATGCCCCGGACTTGCTTCTACTGCCACCATATCACCGATGGCAAGAGGGATGTTGGTGTTGTTTTTGTAATACCCTTTACGTGTATTTTTAAATTGCACCTCGATCATATCGAATTGGTTCAATCCGCCCGGAACATCATCGAGCCAGTTGTGGCAACTCAATTTGCCACGCACGGCACAGCATCCTCCACCGTTTGAACACAATCCACCATTAGAGCATGCGCCATCAATGGGACAATTGTCATCTGAAGAATTATCCTCCGACGATTTGCCACATTTGCCGGTGCATCCAGATGTCTTGGAGCAGTTTGGGCAATTTTGGGGTATTATGTTTTGTTCGTTTTTGCTATCCATTCCCGATTATTATTTTGCGAAACTTACTGAACGGGTTTCACGAATCACCGTGATACGTACCTGTCCCGGATATGTCATTTCATCCTGAATACGTTTAGCGATTTCTGTGGATAGTCGTTCTGTTTCGGTATCGTCAATCTTATCAGCACCCACGATTACTCTTAGTTCACGTCCGGCTTGGATTGCATAGGTCTTGATAACGCCCGGGTAGGATAGGGCTAATTGTTCTAAGTCGTTAAGACGTTTGATATATGCTTCTACAACTTCACGGCGAGCACCTGGGCGAGCACCTGAAATAGCATCACATACTTGTACGATAGGAGCTATAAGGCTTTCTTGCTCAATTTCATCGTGGTGAGCACCAATAGCATTGCAAATATCCGGTTTCTCTTTGTATTTCTCCGCGAGCTTCATACCAAGGATAGCGTGTGGCAATTCTGGTTCTTCATCGGGTACTTTACCTATGTCGTGAAGTAATCCTGCACGGCGAGCTTTCTTAGGATTTAATCCAAGCTCTGATGCCATGATAGCACATAAATTGGCTGTTTCGCGAGAGTGTTGTAATAAGTTTTGTCCGTAGCTTGAACGATATTTCATCTTACCAACCAAACGTATGAGTTCAGGGTGCAATCCATGAATACCTAAATCGATAGTTGTACGCTTACCGGTTTCTATAATTTCTTCTTCAATCTGCTTTTTGACCTTAGCCACAACCTCTTCGATACGTGCAGGGTGAATACGTCCGTCGGCTACAAGTTGGTGTAGAGCCAATCGAGCTATTTCTCGACGTACAGGATCGAAGCCTGAAAGTACGATAGCTTCTGGGGTGTCATCAACGATTATTTCAATTCCGGTAGCAGCTTCAAGTGCTCGGATGTTTCTACCTTCGCGGCCTATGATTCTTCCTTTTATTTCGTCGCTGTCTATATGAAATACAGTAACTGAATTTTCTATTGCGGTTTCGGTCGCGACACGTTGTATAGATTGAACTACAATTCGTTTTGCTTCTTTGTTGGCAGTGAGTTTAGCCTCATCCATTATGTCGTTGATATAAGATGCCGCAGCAGTTTTTGCTTCATCCTTAAGAGACTCTACAAGTTTTTCTTTAGCTTCTTCGGCTGAAAGTCCTGATACATGTTCAAGGGTATCTTGAGCTGTTTTTTGTAATTTGTCGAGTTCTGTCTTTTTAATTTCGAGTATTCCAAGTTGATTTTCAAGATTCACCTTTATAGCATCGGCTTCACTTTTCTTACGTTGTAATTCCGATTGTTGTTGGTTGAGCTGCAATTCGCGTTGTTTTATTCGAGCTTCGGCAGATTGCACTTTAGAAAGGCGCATATTAGCTTGTTTTTCTGCCTCCGATTTGATGATTATTTCCTCTTCTTTCGCTTCAAGTATCTTGTTTTTCTTCAAAACTTCAGCTTCCATTTGTGCCTCGGCAATAATGCTTTTTGCTTTAGATCGTGATATCACTCGTGATATAATTAGGGTTCCGATTACCCCTACTGCAAGGGCCCCCACGCTGAGCAACAGGATTAATGTTATATTATCTTCCATTAAATTAAGTATGTTATAAAAATTAATATATATAAAAAAGCACTGTCTGACACGGAATATTTCAAAAGAAACACTCGATTGTCGGATAGTGCAGGTAAATCAAAAATATTTTAATGATAGCTCATCGGCACATATGTGCAACGAAAAAACATCAATTATTTAATTTCTAAAAGGATTTTGTCCAATTGTTGTTCAAAATCTTCTAAAAGCTCATTGGTATTTTCAAGGCTTTCCTCATATTCTTTATCGTTAGCTTTGATTTGCTCCAATGCTGCATAGAACTGCTTTGCATATCTCAGTGCTATCACTGTCATGATTTTATTGGAGTCGCTGTCTTTTAGAGCCAGCTTCCAATCGCTCCAGAGTTTTTGAATTTCTTTCACGGCGAGGCGATAAAATTCCTCCTCGTTACGTCTGATATTCATTCTGAACTCCGGAACATCCGCAATTCTTATCGTTATCTTAAATTTATCATCTTCGTTCATAGCATCATTCTTTTAGTTGAGAGATGCATTTGTCGATGTCCCGCACTAATTGGGTTAAAATGCCTCGATTATTCTCAAGTTCTGCGTTCGTTGATGAAATGTTACGAGCTATTCTCAAATATTCATTATCTAATCGTAACTTTTCATTTTCTTTGGAGAGCTGCAAATTCTTTAACTTTAGCTCCTCGTTTAATTTCTCTACTTTCTCTTTTTCAGTGTCTAATGCATGGTAACGCGCCATAAGCACGTTGGCTTTGCTTTGAATACGACTGAGGGCATCATGTAGATTTACTGCCATTTTAAACCAAATTTTTACAAATGTACTAATAAAGACGACAAATATGCAACTTTTGCTACAACAAATTTTCAGATTATCATTTTTTTATAATAGAAATAATAGGTTATTAAAGGGTATAATTGAATCATGGTGTATATTTTAGCTTTAAATTATTTAATTTGCCACTTATGAAAGAAATACCATTATTGTGTGGGTGAAAAAATGAATAAGATAATTTATCTTTGTAAAATGAAACAGAAGAAAATAATTATCAGCGTTATTGTTTTTGCAGTAATTCTAATATTAGGAGCATGGATTAAAAGTCGCTGGGGTGTATGGTTTGTGAGTGTGGATGAGGTGGAATTCACATACACCGGGGTACCCGATCGGGTTACACTCACACCGGGAGCCGATTTCTGTAAGGAGCGCACTATATCGTGGCGTTGCGATACGGTGGTGAAATCTTCGCGTGTATTGCTGGTGCATGATAATGATACTGTATCGATAAAAGCTGATGGCGAAATTGTGGAGAGTCGTGCCGGAAAGGATGCGTTTTATAAAGTATGCCTTGACAATCTCACTCCGGGTGAAGCATATTCTTATGTAGTTGAAACGGAGAATGAGAAATCGCAATGGCATAACTTTAGAATGCCGTTGAAAGATGGTGCTCGAAAAATCCTGTATGTAGGTGATGTGCAGGATACGATAGGTGGTAATTCTCCGAAAATGTTTGAAAAACTTTACCAAAAATATAAGGATGCCGATTTGTGGGCTTTCGGAGGAGATTTAATTGAAGCACCGATTGATAAATACTGGTCATGGCTTTACAATGCCGGAAAAGATTGTATGGGCAATGTGACAATGGTGTGCGCCACTGGAAATCATGAGTATTTTAAAACACTCTATCGCATGATTGACCCTCGATGGTATAGTACATTTGTATTTCCCGACAACGGGGCATCATTGATGAAGGGTAGGAGTTACTACGTAGAAAGCGAAGATATGTTGTTTATGGTGATAGACACAAATGGGCTACAAGACCCATTTACTCTATATAGCGAATATAATTGGTTGCGAGATTTATTGATTGAAAAGGGTAATGGGAAATGGAAATTTTTAATGTTCCATCATCCTATTTTTTCAGTAAGAGCTAAGAAGAACAATTATATTATAAGAAATACTTTTTTACCTCTTATCGAGAAATATGGTGTGGATGTTGTGCTGCAAGGACATGAACATGGATATTCACGTAAAGTGGTGAAAAATGACAAGAATGGAGAATCGCTCTTTATAGTGTCGCATGCTTCACCTAAAAAATATCGCACTATTGAATCATCAGATGAAACTAAAGTCATAAGAGATACGGAAATGTATCAAGTGATTGATTTTGACGATAATGAATTACAATTTAAGGCATACGATTTGTGGAGTGATGAATTGCTCGATGAATACACCTTGACAAAAAACAATAACAATTAAATATATAGATAATGAAAAAAGAATTATTATTTGCTTCGCTTTTTGCTGCTCTTGTGGCGTGTGATAGTGGCGGATATAAAGTATCATCAACTGTGGATGATACTAATCTTGAGGGGAAAACGGTGTATCTGGTAAATTATGATACAAAGGATACCATCGACAGTGCAATCGTTAAGGATAAAAAACTTATAATATCCGGTAAGGTTGAAAAACCGGTAATAGTGAGATTGGTTGCCGATGGTACACGTGGTGGAATGCTTATACTCGAACCCGGAGATATTGCATTTGATTTCAAATCGCGCATGGCAACAGGAACAGAGCTTAATGATAAATTTGTGGAGCTAAATAAGAAAGAGGATGAGTTGGAATCAAAGATTCAAGAACTTCCTGCCTCTGATACCGCTACGCCCGAAGATATTGCTAAAATCCAAAAGAGCAATCAAGAGATTATAGCACAGATAAACAAAGCATATTCTGATACGTATAATGAGAACAAGAATAACCCTTTAGGATATTATGCTTTTTTGCAATATACTTATGAGTTTAGCGCAGCACAATTTGATTCGATTATGGCTGATGCACCAAAATCGTTGGGCGAAATGAAGCGTGTGCAATCGTGGATTGAAGGAGCAAAAAAGAAAGTAGCAACAGGCGTAGGGCAGAAATTTACCGATTTTACAGTCGCTACCGAAGATGGTGAAACTGTGAAATTATCGGATTTCGTAGGTAAAGGAGATTATATGTTGGTCGATTTCTGGGCAAGTTGGTGTGGTCCGTGCATAAAAGAAACCAAAACTATTAAAGAAATTTATAATAAATACACAGGTAAAGGACTTGAAGTACTCGGTGTTGCTGTGTGGGATGAGCCGGAAAAAACTCTTGAGGCTATGAAAAAGCATGAAATGCCTTGGGCTCAAATTATCAACGCTAAAACAATACCGACCGATATTTATGGTATCAATGGTATTCCTCATATCATTATATTTGCACCCGACGGCACAATTGTGTCACGTGGATTGATGGGTGATGAGTTGAAAGCGAAAGTAGATGAATTAATGAGTAAAAAATAAAATCTATATAGTGATAACTAAAAATGGCGCAAACTTCAAAATTTGCGCCATTTTTAATATCTTAAAATGATAGAATTTTATGATTTGACAATGCTTGAATTAATACATATACTTGTCGAATAAAACACCTGCAATCGTATTA
>CAZYEO010000037.1:1953-19127 GCA_964646495.1 uncultured Muribaculaceae bacterium | reverse complement strand
CTCACTACGTTAGGTAAAACAGTAAACATTGTCACACCGGATCTTCCACCAAGTAATCTTCATTTTTTACCAGGATTTAAAGAAGTTGTGGCATATTCTAAATATACCGATTTTGCTGCTCAATTGATTTCTAATGCCGAACTTATATTCTGCATGGATTTCAACGAACTTAATCGTGTTGATAATATGAGTACAATACTTGACGAATCTAAAGCAAAAAAGGTACTTATTGATCATCATTTATCTCCACAGGATTTTTGTGATATTACCATATCCTATCCAACAATATCATCCACATGTGAATTATTATTCAGAGTTATATGTAGACTGGGATTGTTCAATGAGATTAATCGTCAAGGAGCCGAATGTATACATACCGGTATGATGACCGACACTGGCAATTTCTCATATAATTCAAATCGCGCCGACATATATATTATTGTTGCCGAGTTAATAAAAAAGGGAATAGATAAGGATCGTATTTATACATTGGCTATGAATACAAACTCCGAAAATCGTTTAAGGCTTAACGGCTATGCAATATACGAAAAGATGAAACTTTTCGACAACGACACAGCAGCATTGATTACATTATCAACAAAAGATTTGGCACGTTTCGATTACAAAAAAGGGGACACTGAAGGTCTGGTGAATATGCCTTTAAGCATTCCAACTGTAAAATGGGTGATTTTCATGCGCGAAGAGGGCAATTATGTCAAAATATCGGCACGTTCCAAAGGTGATTTTGCCGTAAATACTATATGCAATAAATATTTTAATGGCGGAGGACATAAAAATGCCTCAGGAGGGGAATTTTTTGGTTCTTTAGATACGGCAATACGCCAATACCTCAAGGTTCTTGAAGACTTAAAAAATAATAACGAATAGATATTACATAAACATTTATAAAATGATTAAAAGAAACAAATTTTCATCTGCATTATTTCTGTGTATCAGTCTCATAATCGGATTATCTTCTTGTAGTGATTCCGAAAGTTACGCCAAACTTCTTGATAAGGAACGTAAATCGACAAACAGATATCTTGCTACGCAACGCGTAATAACAGAAATTCCCGCAGATTCGATATTTGAGGCGGGGGAAAATGCTCCTTTCTATAAAATGGATCCTGACGGAAATATATACATGCAAGTTATCAATCCGGGTGACAGAAAAAACAACAAGGCTATTTCTGACCAATTGGTATATTTTCGTTTTATGCGCATGAGTCTCAACTCATGGGTAAGTGGTGAAACAGAAGTATGGGATGGAAACGCTGATGACATGAGCCTAGTTACTACCTCTTTCAGATATCTCAATTATTCCCTCTCTTCATCTGCACAATATGGATCGGGAGTACAACTACCTCTCAATTATTTAGGCCTTGATTGTGAAGTTAATTTGATTATAAAATCTCAATATGGTTTCACCTCAGAAATATCAAGTGTGATACCCTTCCTTTATAAATTGAGATATTTTCCTAGCAAGGTATAATCTCCGTTATAGTAAATATCAATTCATAAAATATTATCTAAAACTATGTCATTAATAAAATCAATATCAGGTATCCGTGGCACGATTGGTGGACGTGCCGGAGATGGGCTTAATCCTCTGGATATAGTAAAATTTACCTCGGCTTACGCTACTTTCATACGCAGGACCACCAGCGTTAAATCCAATACCATAGTAGTGGGACGCGATGCACGTATTTCAGGGAAAATGGTGAATGATATTGTAGTGGGGACACTCACAGGCATGGGATTCGATGTAGTAAATATCGGACTTGCCACAACTCCTACTACAGAAATAGCTGTTGTAGGCGAAGGAGCATGTGGTGGAATAATAATTACAGCATCACATAATCCTAAACAATGGAATGCATTGAAATTACTTAATGAAAATGGTGAATTTCTCAATGATGCACAAGGTAAAGAAGTGCTCTCGATTGCCGAGCGTGAAGATTTTGATTTTGCACAAGTAGATGACCTTGGCAGCGAACTACGCAACGACACATATCTCCGCCGGCATATAGATAGCGTTTTAGCTCTTGATCTCGTTGATATAGACGCTATACGCAATGCTAATTTCACAGTTGCTGTAGATGCTGTTAATTCTATTGGTGGTGTTGTGATTCCTGAGTTGCTCAAAGCTCTTGGGGTAAAGAACGTGATTGAGCTATATTGCGAGCCTACTGGACATTTCGGGCACACTCCGGAACCTATCCCTGAAAACCTTACCGATATCGCGAATCTCATGAAGGAGGGAAAAGCCGATGTTGGATTTGTGGTAGACCCCGACGTTGATCGCCTTGCAATAATAATGGAGAATGGTGAATTTTTCGTTGAAGAATACACACTCGTATCTATAGCTGATTATGTATTGGCAAATACCCCCGGTCCTACTGTATCCAATCTTTCTTCATCACGAGCCCTTAGGGATGTAACAGAAGCTCATGGTTGTACATATTCTGCAGCCGCAGTAGGCGAGGTTAATGTTACTACCGAAATGAAACGTATCGGAGCAGTAATTGGAGGTGAAGGCAATGGAGGAGTGATATATCCTGCAAGCCATTACGGACGTGATGCACTGGTAGGCGTTGCATTATTCTTAACCCTTCTGGCTAAATCGGGCAAGAAAGTAAGTGAATTAAAAAAAGGCTATCCTCAATACAGTATCGCTAAGAATAAGATTGAATTGACTCCTGAAATTGATGTTGATGCTATTCTCCTTGCTGTGAAGGATAAATATGCCAATGAAAGAATAACTGATATTGACGGCGTAAAAATAGATTTTGACGATTGCTGGGTACATTTGCGCAAAAGCAATACCGAACCAATAATCCGTATCTATTCTGAAGCCTCAACTATGGAGAAAGCTGAAGTTCTTGCAGAAGATATCAAAAAAGTAATAAAAAGTTTGGCATAAAACATGCCTTTACATAATATTGGAGGGAGCGACCGAATTATATTCAGTCGCTCCATTTGTTTACAATCAGTTATAAAAATAGATAAATGAATAAATGCAACAAATTAATATTTATGACGTCTATATAATATAGAGATTTTTTAACAATTATATTTATACAACATGAAAAAAACATTATCCTTTCTGATGCTTATCTGCCTAATATTTGGTGGTGCTAAAGCTCAGAAAATGACTCAAATCCTCACAGATCAGGCATTAAAAGTACACAAAAATGTAATGGCTGAAGGGAAGGCAAATCCTGATAAAGGAATAAAGGAAATCAATGAATTTATCACTTTCTTCGATTCTCAACCTAAAGCGGTAAAAGACTCTGTGAAATATCTAAGATCCAACCGTTTATATCTTTTAACTCAATTATATGCACTTAAAAATGACACAGCCAACGTAATAAATTCTTTTACAAATTCTCTCAACTGTGGATTTAATGACTGGAAATGGTTCTCAAATAATAAAGATTTGCAAAGAATAGTTTTTGATGACCCTACATTAGCTCTACGTCTTGATTCTGTAAGATTAAAAATTGATTATTTATATATGCTACAAAAATCAGGAGCGTACGATAATTCAAAAGCCGAATCATACCAATTCAGATATGCAACTCCAAATGATACTAATCTCATGCGATTGAAAGCGCATTTCAATTTAGATAGTGTAGCAGGTAATGGAGATGAGTTAAGCAGGATAAAAAATATCATGAGCTTTATTCATATTATTGTGCCTCACGATGGAAATAAGCCTAATCCTAATGGTGCTAACATGATGGAAGATGTGAAGCTGTGCAAAGCAAATGGAACCGGTGCCAACTGTCGTGGGCTTGCAAGAATGCTACATGAATGCTATTTAGCTATGGGCTTCAAGGCTCGATATGTAACCTGCTTCCCAAAGAAATATATCAGTGATTGCCATGTGATAAATGTGGTATGGAGCGAAACATTGAAAAAATGGCTGTGGGTAGATCCTACATTTGAAGCATTTGTAACAGATGAAAATGGGAATATGCTGAGCATAGCAGAAGTGAGAGACCGACTAATTAATAATAAAGACTTAATACTTAATGATTATGCAAATTGGAACCATAAAAACAAGCAGAATAAAGAGTATTATTTAGATATATATATGTGCAAAAATCTTTACTATTTATCATGCGCTACCGATTACGGATATAATATGGAGAAGGGTAATAAAGCTCGTAAATACATATTATTATCCCCCACTGGATATACTCCTGATACATTCGACCCAGAAACTGATTATATAACAAACAATGCCGATTATTTTTGGCAAGCACCTCTATAAAATTAAAAAAGGATGGGATGAATATAGATAATTCATCCCATCCTTTTTTTTGATTTATTCCCACTACCCTACACCGGAATTACCAGCATTGGGGTATCGGCATGAAAAAGCATCTTGTGAGCGATGCTTGGGTTAAATAATCGCGCAAATATATTTCTTTTTTTATTCGGTATCACAATTAGATCTATCTTATCATCAACCACAAATTTAGAAAATTCTTTAAGGAAATCCGTATCTCCTATGAATTTGCTACTAAACTCCCAATTGGGATAATGCTGACGACAATAATCAAGAATAGCATTTTGAATTTCTGGATCAAATTTCTCTTTTTTCTCTAATATCGGAACAACAACGACATTGAGGTGTGAATCACTAAACATCCTGACAAATATATCAAAAGAGATAAGATCTTGTTGATGCAAATTACTAAAAAATACTACATTTTTAATATCTGCAATGGATGAAAGAGAGATGTCTTCTGGAACTGTAAGAACCGGAAATTTACCGGCATCAAGCACTTCTGCTGTCACGCTCCCTATTAATTCTTTCTCTTTTTTACTCTTTCCACGCGTTCCCATAACAATTAAGGATACTTTTTCGTGCTTTCCAAATTCAATTATTGCATCTTCAGGAACCCCTTGGGCTACAATATGTCTGAATTTGACAGATGGAAATTTACCCTCTTCAATTGAGGTATTAATAAGTTTTACAAAATCGCGCATTTTTTTATTCGCAATTTTATCAAGCTCCTTTTCTTCCTCAATATTACCCAATTCCGGAGCATAATCCATAGAACTAAAAGGCATAGATGTAGAAAATCCTGCACCCACAAACGAATGGAGTAGAATCACTTCAGCATCTTCTTTATAGGCAAAGTCAAATCCTATATGGCATGCTTTGATTGAATATTCTGAGAAATCAACGGGAATCAATACCCTATTTTTCGTACTTTTTTTGCTTGGCGTATTATTCTGAGGAGTATTAAGAGAAGATTGTTCGATTATTTTTAATGCCAGGGGTAGATCATTTTCATGTATGCGCACTCTCACTCCACTTGATATCATGGGCTGGAGAAGATTTACATTATGTAAAACAGTCTCAATACCCTCTTTTTCTAGCAGTGTTTTTAATATCACAGCTTTCTCGTAGGTGTGAATGGCTACGGTTATGAGCTTTCCTTCTTTTGGCATTGTAAAATAATTTAATTGTGAAACAGAATAAATACCGATATATTAACGCTATGCGACTATTCTTTGTTTTGTGCCTGCAGTATATCTACTGCCATATCATATATTTGTGTATCATCGAGTACAACTATGCCTCCACCAGGTCCCGGTTCAATATGCAAACCACAATTTTTCCCGAATTCATAGTTACTGCCTCCAAAATAATTTCTAACTGTTTGTACCCGGATATTCAGCTTATCAGCGATTTCGTGCATTGAGCCTTCCGGGAGGCTATCCTTCATGCGACGGAGTTCATTGAATGAAATGGTCTTTGTCATGATACTATTGTTTAGATGTTAATAATGAGTTTAAGTTTGGGAATAAATTTATACACTATGTTTTAATTTTCCAAATAAAACCCCTATTATTTTACATGCCCTACAACATAAATGCAGCCACAACCATAAAGGATATAAAAGTCATTACAACACCTGCACATACCCCCCATGCCGACTGGGTAGAAAAGGGTTTCTTTATATTCGGTTGAAAGAATTTTAGGTTTGAAAGATATAAATATCCATAGTAGCATAGCACACCGACGAGTGCCCCAATCGCCCCACCACACAATATGTCACCCGGATAGTGAACACCCAGATATATTCTACTATATGATACTATAAGAGCCCACGCAATTAGCGTTATCGTTACAACTCTTCGACGCCATATTGCAGCAAGAAAAGTAGCTACACCAAAAACATTGGCAGCATGATTGGATACAAATCCGTATTTTCCTCCTCGATAATCGTTTACAATGTGTATAGTAGCCGATAAATCTTCGTTATGCGAAGGGCGAAGTCGTTCTACCAATGGCTTTATGATTGATGCCGATATTTGATCGGCAAGAGTAATCACAAGTGCTATCATCAAAATCACCAATAATGCTTGTTTCCAATCCTTTATAAAGAGTAACAATAAAATTACCACATATAGCCCCAACCATGTGAGTTTAGCTGAAATCATTTCCATTACCGGATCAAAAAACGGTGAATGGAATGAATTGAGAAGGGTAAATAACGATTGGTCTATGTCAATTATGGAAGTGAGCATATAAGGTGGTTTTAGGATTTAGAGAATGGAATTATATGATTTTTATATTTTTCTTTTCGACCCATGCCCTATGCGAATCATCCGCTTTCACATCATACCATTTCTCGATTACTCCTTGATTTGTTTTATTCTCTACCGAATCAATCACACTCACTTTTGTACCCTCATTAAGGATAAATGCCTCTTCGCTTTTATCTTTTGGCAATCGAGGCGACGTGCTGAGTGTAATAGAGGGTGATATGACGATTGCATATTTGCTTTCTGTAATTCTATTGCGAACCGAGAAAGATGCTGCAAGGGACAATATTGTGAACAAAAGAATTGTAAGTCCACCGAAAAACCCTATTTTTCTATATAGAATGGTAGTTGAAAACATATAAAGCATTAACGCTCCGAGTGATAATATAAATAAGAGAGCTGATGTTACTGCCCATCCATTGGATGATTGAGTCCCTACAATTGTCTGGATTATTTCAGCGAGAATATTTGATTCAAGAGCCTCGGTTTTATCTACTATTTTTGAATTTACAAAATTGAGGTTGGTTTTTGCATCATCATTACGAGGGTCAAGTTGTAATGCTCTCTCGTAAAAAAGGATAGCCATCCCTTTATTTCCCATTCTGAAATATGTATTACCCATATTATAGAAAAGATTGCTCGATGTGCCCTCCTTAGTGGCAATCTCGTTATATATGCGTAGAGCTTCTGCATAATTATCTTTATTATATGCCGAATCGGCTTGCTGAGTCAATGACACTGCTCCATAAGAGGGAATAGCCATCATCACTAAAACTATAATATATATAATCTTTCTCATAATCATCAATTCTTTTTCTTTGTATTCTCAAGTTTATCCATTGTATCTGCTGTTGATTTATACACAGTTTCCATCTCTGCATCCGATTGTGCAGGAGCATATTGTGCAAATTCACATTGATCCAATACTCTTATTACTTCAGCAATCACTTCGGGTGTAGCCCCATAATTTGTTAGCTCTGATTCAATATTTTCCTTGTTAAGCATTGAAACAGGGATTCCGAGTTTATCACTTAGATAACCCCACATAGCCTTTAACACCTCTGCATAAAATTTATTACTATCGTGCTGCTGCATAAATTGCTTAGCCAATTTAAGTCGTTTCATTGCAACTTTATTAGCCCTTTTAGTTCTCATCATCTGCACATTGGCACGCTCTTTCAGTGTTTTCCTATTATAAATCATTATAAATACTACTACACAAAAAGGTACGATATAGAACATCCAATATGAAAACTCAGATATATAGAAATCGTGAACTTTTGCTACATCAAGATCTCCTGTTTTAATATGTAGTATATCCTTATTTTTCTGCTCTATCATTTTTTTATCAGCAGCCTGCGCCGAGCTCACTCCTATTCCTTTGGCAACTTTAATATTGAAGCCATCAGAAACGAGTTTTACATATTTCCCGCTCTTGGGATTAAAATATGAGAAATTAACTGCAGGAATAGAGAAATCTCCTACATACTGCGGTACAAATGTATATTCAGTTTTTGAAGAGCCTGTCATGTCTCCACCATTTGGTGTTGCACTTATATTAGTTTGAGGATCATAGACCTCAAATTGTGACGGGAATTGTATTTCAGGCGATTTTACATATTTCACATTGCCTGTACCGGTAATGGTGAAAGTATAAGTAGCAGCTTCATTAGTTTTAAATTTATCTGTATTAAGTGTGGATTTAATCGAAAATTCCCCTACTGCGCCATTGAAATCGGCAGGTTTAGGTTCGGGAAGAGGATTTATATTAATTGATCCTGAATTTGATTTTACCTTTAATTTCTTTTCAACAGGACGACGCATCATTCCGAACATACTTCTATATTCTTCATATTGCACCACCGATACATCATAATTTCCTGAAGTAATGGTAAGCTTACCCGATTGTTGAGGATAAAGAATACATTTCTTCAATTCCGCTGTCATATAATTTTGTCCGTTCACATGCTCAATTGCATTTAGCTGCGACACAATTGGTAATTCTTCAATCAAAAATCCATTGAAAGATGGTTGAAGCGTTGCCATAAATTGCGAAATCTGATACTTAGTATATAGTTTTATGGTGCACACAATCGCCTCTTGTTCATATGCCTTTGATTTAGATAAATTTATGCGAACAAATATATCACTGCTTTTCACTTCGTTAGACGAAGATTGTGATGAAGCATCGTTTATTTGAACACCTTGCGATTGATTGCCACCTTGAGTCACACTTTTATCGGGCGGTAATACTTCGATGGTAAATCCATTTGTAGAATATGATTTACCATTTACATTGATTGAACCACCTTTCACATTATATTTTCCTGCCTTATCAGCACGATAATTGTATGTATAAGATGTAGATGATGAGCTGGAGCTTACTCCATTGATCCATTGCTGACTGTATGATGTAGATGTACTCGGTCCGTAGGTAAGTGTACACCCATCAATATCACCGACTCTTAGATTATTCCCCTCCGCATTTTTCAATTCGTACGTAACGCGGAATTTATCGCCCTGCACCACTTGTCTGGGTGCATGTACTGAAAATGATATTTGAGCATGCGTCAATACCGACACACACACAAGCATCATCAATAACGTAAAATATCGTTTATAAGATCTCATTTTTCAATATAGTTCAAAAAATATATTCTTCACAATAATAGCATAAATATTCCAAGAGCAGATCACCATTGATTTTTGGTGCGGCGACGCTGGTTTTCCTCCTCCTTCATGCGAGCTGCATTTATCTTCTGTTGAGTAGCTTTTTCCTCATTCTGCATTGCCTTTAGTATCTGCTCTGCATTGTCTTCACTTATTCCGCCGGATTGCTGTTGAGGTTTCTGCTCCTTGTCCTCAGGTTTATTTTGATCCTGATCCTGTTTTTTATCCTGGTCTTGTTTATCTTTATTCTTATCCTGTTGATCTTTATTTTGATCTTTCTGGTCTTTCTTATCTTGATCTTTTTTATCTTGGTCTTTCTTATCTTGATCCTGCTTATTATCTTTATTTTGTTGATCTTGCTCTTTCTTCTTCAATTGTGCCATACGAAGATTTTGTCGCGCTTGTTCATCATTAGGATTTCTGCGTAAACTATTTTTATAATGTGCTATACTTTGATCGTATTGTTGCTGATTGAAAGCAAGATTGCCCATATTATAGAATGCTTTGGCTTGAAGATTTATATCTGATGCGCTTTTTGCCACTTCATTCAATAGTTTTGTTGCCTCCTGCATAGGATTATTCTGCGAATTAGGATCAGCACTACCCGATTGCCTTATAAGGGATGATGCCAAATTATACATAGCTACCTCCGACTGTGCATTTTCCTGCAACGCCTTTTTATATTCTACTTCGGCTTCGGCAAATCGCTTTTCATTATACAAATCGTTGCCTTTGCGTATATAATTGCGTTCTTTCTTTACACTTTTGGGTGCGGTATTGGTAGACTCCGATCCCATAACGAAAACAGGTGAAACAAACGCTAAAATCAATATTATTAATAAAATTCTATTTTTCATTTTTAGTCTCCTTACTAAAGAAATTAATGTTTTTGAGCCAAGATATTTTACTGTCGAGCACAAATATATTAGCTATCAATAGTATCAGGGCAATCCATGCAAATACAGGAAATTGTTCGTTATGCTTTGAGTACACAATCTTGTCCATATCTGCTTTGGCAAGATTTTTAAGTTGATCAGTGATGTCGCCAAGTGCAGCAGGATTGTTTCCCGAAACATATATTCCCCCCCCGGCTTGCGCTATATTTTTTGCCATCTCCTCGTTAAGATAGGTAGTCACCACGTTGCCTTGATCATCTTTCAGAAAATTACCTGTACGATCCAATGGTATCGGAGCACCCTTTGGCGACCCCACACCCACTACATCTACCTGCATTCCTTTCTCTTTGGCTTCTTTTGCCATACCCACTGCGTCATCTTCATGATTTTCTCCATCGGTAATAACGATAATTGCCTTTTGTGTATTTTCATTGGGGGTAAAAGAATTCATAGCCAATTTCACAGCCGATCCTATTGCTGTTCCTTGAGCTGACACCATGTTGGTGTTTATGCTATTAAGAAACATTTTAGCAGATACGAAGTCGGAAGTAATAGGTAGCTGAGTGTAGGCATTTCCTGCAAACACTATCAGCCCCACTTTATCATTGTCGAGTTTATCTATAAGTTTTTCAAGGAAAAGTTTTGATCTTTGTAACCTACTTATTCCACGAGGGTCATCATCCGTAGATGCAAGCATGGAGTTAGACACATCGAGGGCAATCATCACTTCTATACCTTTTACTTTTACGGTCTGTTCTGTAGCTCCGGCACGAGGACGAGCAATTATTACCACAATCATTGCCAATACAAGCATTTGCAATGTTAATTTTATCCATGGCTTATATTTCGACACATCTGGAGCCAGTTTATCAAGCACAAGTTGATTTCCATAACGCTTCAACTTGCGCACACGAGCTACTCGGGCAAGAATATATAATATCACTATTATTGGAATCAAAAATAGTAGATATAAACATTCTGGATTTGCAAAACTAAACATATTAGTAATCTATATTATAATTGTCAATTATGGAATATTTCTCAATAGCGTAAATCTTATCACCCCTTCCGACACTACAATAAGTAGCAGCAACAACGCCCATGGCATATAATTGTCTTCGGTATGGCTAAATTGCTTCACATCCATTTGAGTCTTTTCCAAATTGTCTATTTCATTAAAAATATCTTTCAACACACTTTTGTTAGTGGCACGGAAATATTGTCCTCCTGTAGTAGAAGCAATAGTACGCAGTGTAGCCTCATCGATTACCACCGGTAGTGATTCGTACTCGATTTTACCATAAAAATTAGTTCCTACCGGGAACAATGCATTACCATTAGTTCCTACACCAATAGTATAAACCTTAATTCCCAGTTTCTTGGCAATATCGGCTGCCGTGAGAGGAGCCACTTTTCCGGTATTATTTGAACCATCTGTGAGAAGTATTATACTTTTTGATTTTGCCTTGCCATCTTTTATACGATTGATTGCAGTGGCAAGCCCGTCACCAATAGCAGTACCATCTTCGAGCATCCCCATTTTTATCTCTTGTATATAATTGAGGAGTACAGCTTTATCCGTAGTCATTGGAACGAGTGTAAAACTTTCTCCTGCAAAAATCACAATTCCGATATTATCAGTCGGACGTCCGGTAATAAACTGTGATGCAACATCCTTAGCAGCTTCAAATCTGTCGGGGCGAAAGTCTCTTGCGAGCATACTCGTAGAAATATCGAGTGCCATTACAATATCAGTCCCTTCGGTCTCTGACGTTTGCCAGCTATCTCTTGTTTGCGGACGACACAAAATTATAATCAAGCACCCTATTGCACCTAATTTAAGCACAAACATAAAATGCCTTAAATATACTTTCCATGAAGTAGGTAGCTTATCAAAAGGCATTGTGGTCGATACCAGCAATGTGGGTACATCTTTGCGGTGTTTCCTTACATACCATATAATTAATGGAATGTATATAAGAAATAACCATAAATATTTAGGATTCGCAAAAGTCATATATCTTATTTCTTATTTTTAGGAGAATTATCTTTATTATTTACATCGGTGGCAACATCTCCCTCATTTTCAGGTTGGGCTACCACTACAGGTTTAGTCTCTTCTACGAAGTTCACCGCACGCACATAAGCAACCTCATTGTCATCGGGCAATGGACGTTCCTTAGCAAATTTCACGTAATCGGCTATTTCAAGAATCTGTTTCAACTGCTCATTTACAGCCTTTGTTTCTTCGTTCTTCTTCAATATATCAATAATCTGAGAAGATGTCATTTCCATTGCATTAATCTGGAATCTACGATCGATATATGTACGCAAAATATCCGTGAGACGCGTATAGTATTCTTTCTCATTTCCAGATTGCCATAGCTTCTGTTCTTTAAGTGCTTGAAGACTATGTATAGCTTCTTCGTAGGGCGGAATCTCTTTTTTCTTAGGCATAAGAGGGAATCTCTTTTTCTTAGTTATGAAATATATCAATGCCCCTACCCCACATAGAATCACCATTATTATATATATCCACCAATAATCAGTGATAAAATCCGGTAGCCAATCAAACATATTGAACGGTGGCTCCTCTACTCCTTTAAAATCATGTATGGATTTTAGAGTATCTACCGGCACAGGAATTACTTTAAGATATAATTCTTGTGATTTGAATGTGTCTTTTCCCACCACATATTTCGATTGTGGTATTGTCCACATACCCGAATCAAATGATTGTATTATCAATGCTCTATCGATCTGTATTCTTCCATTGTCGAGATCGGTAGTGTCCGGTTTTAATCTTTTTATTACCTCTATATTGGCACTGAGAGTATCGGCAGTTTCATTAGTGAAATGCCCAATAGCATTTTTATCTTGAACCGTTTGAATATGCAATGTCGTTTGCTTACCCATCAATATGTTTGTGGAATCAAGTTTAGCTTTAACTGTTACATTTGCGGCGGCAACCGAAAATGTAGCAGACAATGCGCATAGAGCAACAACTATGTATAAATATCTTTTCATATTTTTATCTTACTCCCCTTTTTTTGAATAATGCCATCAACGATTTCACATAATCCTCATCGGTAGCGATTGTGGCTATATCCACTTTACTGCGATGCACAGTATCAAACATGAACTGCTGACGCTCATACCACCATTTATTATATACTTTACGTATTTTTGATGAGCTTGTATTTATCCATTTTTCCACATTACGCTCAGCATCGAGAATATGCATTAATCCTACGTTTGGCAATTGTGTTTCGCGCTTATCATATACTTGAATTGCCGTAACATCATGCTTTCGATTGGCTATCGACATGGGCTTATAATAGTCGTGTGTGTCGATAAAATCGGAAATCAAGAAAGTGGTGCAATGTTTCTTAATTGCATCTGTAAGATATTCCAATGCTATCGATATGTTTGTACCCACATTCTGAGGCTTAAAATCTATGAGTTCGCGAATTATGAGCAAAATATGTTTCTTTCCTTTTTTAGGTGGAATAAATTTCTCGATTTTATCCGAGAAAAAAATCACACCGATTTTGTCATTGTTCTGAATTGCCGAAAATGCTATTGTAGCAGCGATTTCAGCCATCATTTCTTGTTTTACAACACCTTCTGCTCCGAAATTCTTACTTCCAGACACATCGATAAGGAGCATTACAGTAAGCTCACGTTCCTCCTCATATACTTTTACATACGGGTGGTTATGACGCGCTGTGACATTCCAATCAATATCGCGAATATCATCACCATATTGATATTCCCTTACTTCGGAAAAAGTCATACCTCTTCCCTTAAAGGCTGTGTGATATTCTCCCGCAAAAATATTCTGCGAGAGACCACGTGTCTTTATTTCTATTTGTCGAACCTTCTTTAAGAGTTCATTAGCATCCATTCTGTAGTAATTTTAATTAATCAATAATGACTAATCCCTCTTTTTAAAATTCAGGGAAATTGGGGCTTGCAATATCGGCAAGCCATTCTACCACACTACTAAGGAACGGCAATTTTATCTAATATCTCACTTATAACCTCGTCAGCCCCAATATTATTGGCTTCGGCTTCATAAGATAATCCGATACGGTGGCGCATTACATCGTGGCACACTGCTCTCACATCCTCGGGTATCACATAGCCACGTCCTTTCAAAAATGCAAATGCACGGGCTGCAAGTGCAAGACTTATAGATGCACGTGGTGAAGCTCCAAATGAAATAATGCTTGAGAGATCACTCAATCCATAATCAGCAGGGAAACGTGTGGCAAAAACTATATCAACAATATATTTCTCAATTTTTTCATCGATATATATTTTTTGTACTATACCACGTGTTTCTACGATTTCTTCGGTTGTAACAAGTGGCTTTATATCTTTCTTTTCTGCTTGAATATTTTGGCGTATGATTACACGCTCTTCTTCCTTATTGGGATATCCTATTACGACTTTCATCAAGAAACGGTCTACCTGCGCTTCAGGGAGTGGATAGGTTCCTTCTTGTTCGATAGGATTTTGAGTGGCTAATACCAAGAATGGATCATCAAGTAAAAATGTCTTATCACCGATTGTAACTTGGCGTTCTTGCATTGCCTCGAGCAAAGCACTTTGCACTTTGGCTGGAGCACGATTTATTTCATCAGCCAATACGAAATTTGCAAAAATAGGACCTTGTTTTACTTGAAATGTCTCTTTTTGCACACTATATACCATTGTCCCGATAACATCGGCAGGCAATAAATCAGGTGTAAATTGTACTCGGCTATATTTTGCATCGATTAATGATGCAAGAGTTTTAATTGCCAATGTCTTTGCTAATCCGGGTACCCCCTCAAGCAACACATGCCCATTTGCCAATAGGGCTATCAACAACGAATCTACAAGGTGTTTTTGACCTACAATCATTTGATCCATACCTTGCGTAATAAGGCTTACAAAGCCACTTTTGCTTGCTATCAAATCATTAAGTTCTTTGATATTTACAGATTCACTCATAGTATGCAATTTCTTTATTTTAATATTGTTTTGTTCTATTCTATGTTACATATTCATTGCATGCAAAATTATCACTTTACATAATAACAATGAACTAAGAGGCAGTTAATCTTTAATATTTTAAGTTAATATCGTTAAACCACCTTTTATCTCAAATTCAAATAAATAACAATTCACCTTTAAGAATTGTTATTCATATCGCTTTAAAATTTCTGCAGCTTTTTGTCGGGCTTTTTCTACACTTTTTGAATCATTCGCATCAATACCATATTTTGATGCACTCGGAATCACCACTTTAGTACCCGGCGATAATGTACTTGGGTTACCCAATTTAGATTTATTTTCTTCATATATATATACCCAAAAATTAAAATTCCCATAATATTCACGAGCCATAGTGGTGAGATATCTATTTTTAGCTATAGTATCTATTTTAGGTGATTGTGGAGATATTTGCTTTTGGGGAACTGTAGGTTCGGGAGTCATGGTCGTTTTATTCGTTTCGACTCCAACTACACTTGTTTTTTCATTACTCGGCTGATTGGCATCAGTAGTCTTATTATCAAACTCCATTGCAGCTACCTCTTTTTCTATTTCCATTATTGCAGCTTTCGCTTCGGGAGAAAGTGTATCTACGGGAGTTCCCTCATCTTGCTGTTTCGTATCGGAATATATTACTATAGGAAATCCATTCATCTGACCTACAAAAAATACTATGGCAAACGAAACAAATATCCCCGAAATACACCCCCAAAAGAATCCGAGTGAAAAATGTTTTTTCTTCACTTCATTACCTTGATGCTCAACTACATCCATACCAAATGATGCTTGTGTTATATTATTACTTTGTGTTTCATGAGCATCTGTAGCCACCTCCTTAGGCGTTTCCTCATTTACCACCGATTCCTGGGCTGATTGCTCTACATTTTCATTTTTTTGTTCGACTTCTGGCACAGACTCTTGATTCGGCTGTTCCGGCTCTGTAGGCATGTTACTATTCTCCTCCTCTACAACATGAGTAATTTCATTTTCATCTATTATCTCATTTTCATCTTTCTTCTCTATGGTTTCAGAAATGTTATCCCCCGGATTTTCAGCCTCCTCTTTTTCCTCCTTAACAGATTCTACAGCAGGGATAACCGGTATTGGTGGGACTACAATCTCTTTTTCTTTTTTGACTTTAGAATTGTGAGATTCACCATTGAGTTTGGCTAACTCATCAAGTGGCACATCTTCATCGAGTTCCACCGTCTCAAAATTATCAAATGGCATATTAATAGCCTCAGCAAGCTCTTTATCGGGAGCAAAAACAATTTTCTTATGCGCCGGGATATCAATTTCTTCACCGGTATTTACATTTACACTCTTCCGAGCCTCGACCAATGCAACCTTGAATGTGCCCAATTTTTTTATTTTCACAGGCTCTCCTTCTATAAGAGTTTCTGCAATTACAGCAAACATCTCTTTGAGAAATGATTCACTGTTACGCTTTGTAGAATTTGTTACAACCGTAAGAGCTTCTACAAGTTCCGGAAATGTAATTTTATTGTTCATTGTTCTGAGGATGATTAAATTCAGGGATTAAACGATACATACTATACATCACGCAACTTTTGCTTTAGTACAGCACTAGTCTTAAAAGTCAATGCCATTTTTGGTGGTATTAATATTCGTTTTCCCGTAGCGGGATGAGTGGCTATACGCTCCATTTTCTTTTTGGCTTCAAAAGAACCGAATCCCGGCACAGCAATGCTGTCAAGTGCCGAGCATTTTTCTCTCACCACAGCCACCAATCCGTCTATCATATTGCTTACTTCATGAGGCGTGCATCCCATACGTTCAGCTACAGTATTTACCAAGGTTTTATTATCCATGATGATCAAGAATTTTTATATATGGCAAAGATAGTGCAAACGAGAGAAATAACAAAGAGGAAAACTTGTTTTCATCGGTGGGATTGCCGAGTGCAGCCTATCTTATCTAAAGATAGTGCAAACGAGAGAAATAACAAAGAGGAAAACTTGTTTTCATCGGTGG
>CAZYEO010000037.1:0-1853 GCA_964646495.1 uncultured Muribaculaceae bacterium | reverse complement strand
GATTGCCGAGTGCAGCCTATCTTATCTAAAGATAGTGCAAACGAGAGAAAAATATACTTGTCAAAGCATCATACCGGGAGTTTCTTGGTTTTCAATGCACGACGGAAATCACCTGGAGTGATGTCGTAACAGTTTTTAAAAGCTGCAAAAAAAGTGCTTCGAGAATTAAATCCACAAGTATCACCTATTGCTTCAATAGACAAATCGGAATCCGTCTCTAATAATTGACGAGCATATCTCACTCGCATTCTGTTGATATACTCCGACACCGAACTATCTGCACATGCTCTCACAGCATTTGCCACATATGTAACATTTGTTCCAAGTAATTCAGCTATTTCCGTACGCCCGAATTTCATTAATTTAAGATATTCTTTATTTTCAAGCAATTTCTGTATTCGGCGAAACATCACCTCTTCGGAAGTCAATTGATTCTCTGATTTGAGTGATTTTTCAACCTCAATTTGAGTTTCTGCTTTTTCTTGACTTAGAATACGATTGACCAATGCAACATTTTTGCGACGTATCAATCTATTATAAAATACCAAAGAGACTAATAGGGCTAACAATAATAAACAGACTCCGGCAGCCCACATGAAATATATTTTATGTTGAGCACTTTCATATTTATATTTATCCACATCATATTGTGTCTGCAATTCCATCAGTTTATCGGCAGTCTTAGCTGCGGTGATTGAGTCTTTTATCGCAACAAATTTAAGTGAGGCATTATAGGCATCTTCATAACGTCCCATTTTTGCGAGATATTTGGCTCTCAATTCATATTGATATGAATTATCCATTTTGTTTTTTGCGCTATTAGCTATCACAGAGTCACAGCATGTCACAGCCATGCCATAGTCTTTAATGTAATTGTAGTAGTCGATAGCATTAAAATAGTAATAAAAACCGAATGCCGATGGACAATCATGCGGATAACGAGTGGCAACATCAGTAAATTTATTAAAATAGTAATCCATTTTTTCGCGTCCGATCTCATCAGGATGTCTTAGCATACGCGAATAGGCAATTATTTCGGTGCTATGAGTATAGAATTTGCGATTTGCCATTTCAGGAAGTGCCATATACTCGTTCATCAAACTGAGCAGAGCTTCGACGCTTTTCACATTCATAGTACTTAATGCCATTAGAAATTGATGTCTGAATCTATAGCTATCTTTTAAAGGAAGGCTCTGAGCAATTTTAAGCCCCTCCTCCATATATGAATCCCACGGCTTCATTTTAATTGAGGTGTTAGTATTCCAATCCTCAATAGCCAGTACACCAAGTTGATAAAGCATCTTCATTTTCTCATAAGGATTCCCATTTTTTTTAACGTTTACCTCCTCATTAATCAATCGCCGTGCCATTTTTTCACTCTCGCCCATATCACGTATCTCAGACATTAACGACAGATATATTAATGCCGATTCTCGTTGCGGTCCGGTAAAATGTTTCTTGCATTTCTCCAACCACATTGCTGCAGAATCCATTTTGGCTAAATTGAGATATCGAAGTGTGAGAGTACTACCCGATTCTATTATGGCATTTATATTATTTTGCTTAACAGCTTCATCCCATTCCCTACGTGTATACGAATAGTCACCTAAAGAAAGTCCGATATCACTCAAGTCGGTGATAATAGCTATCTTTTTCACTGGATCGGTAGTTGTACTTAATATATTTTCCAAGCTATCACGAGAAGTAGTGAGAGATGATGAGAATGCAACAAAGTTGAATGAAATACAAATGAACAGAATGAGGGTGTAGATTTTTTTGCACATATCAAACTAATTTATAAACTTTTTCACGGCGAAGATATACATTTAAATGATAATATTCAAATAAAAATA
>CAZYEO010000036.1:0-19570 GCA_964646495.1 uncultured Muribaculaceae bacterium | reverse complement strand
ACAAATATAGTAACTTATAATCAGGGCAAAAGCCAGATAACAATACTGATCTAAGATGAGTACGATTAGCAACAATGAATATGACGTAATAATAATAGGTGGTGGAGCTACCGGGCTTGGCACTGCTCGTGACTGTTCTATGCGGGGTCTTAATGTACTTCTTGTAGAACGTTTCGATTTTGCGGCTGGAGCTACTGGCAGAAATCATGGATTGCTACACAGTGGAGCTCGTTATGCTGTAACAGATCATGAATCGGCATCAGAATGTATCAAGGAAAATATGATACTTCGCAAGATTGCTAAGCATTGCGTAGAAGAAAACGATGGATTTTTTATTACTCTTCCTGAGGATGATATTGATTTTCAATCTACATTTGTTGAGGCTTGTAAAAATGCCGGAATTAATGCTGAAATATTCGATCCTGAAGAAGCAATAAGTATAGAACCATCTATTAATCCATCAATTATAGGTGCGGTAAAAGTACCGGATGGCTCTGTAGATCCTTTTCGCCTTTCGATTGCTAATGCTATAGATGCTAAAAATCATGGAGCGAAAATCCTTATTCAACACGAAGTGACAGGTTTCGTCATGGAACAAAATGTTATAAAAGGAGTTTCGTTATATAACCATTTAACTAAAGAATCTTCAACTGTATATTCAAAAATCACTATCAATGCCTCCGGTGTATGGGGGCACAACATTGCGAAACTTGCAGGGATAAACATTAACATGTTCCCTGCAAAAGGCGCATTGCTTATCTTCGGTCATAGAGTAAACAATAAAGTTATAAATCGTTGCAGGAAACCTGCTAATGCCGACATATTAGTTCCCGGTGATACAATATCATTAATAGGTACTACATCCAGTCATGTTTCATACGACGAAATTGATAATATGCGTGTAACTAAAGAAGAGGTCGATGAGCTACTACGCGAAGGAGCTAAATTAGCCCCTGCTCTTGCATCTACACGAATATTAAGAGCATATGCCGGCGTTCGTCCGCTTGTAGCTCTTGACAATGACCCAACCGGAAGAAATATAAGTCGTGGCATTGTACTTCTCGATCACGAAGAGAGAGATGGAATAAAAGGATTTATAACTATTACAGGAGGCAAATTAATGACCTATCGCCTCATGGCTGAATGGGCAACGGATTTAGTGTGCAAAAAACTCGCTATTGATGCAAAATGCACAACTGCCGACAAACCTCTTCCCGGCACAGGAGACTCTGTGTATCAAGAAATTTCCGAACATAATAAAATTATTCATAATATAGAATCAACAGGATTCAAGGCGGCAGAATACCGCCACGGCTCATTGAGCAATAAGATTGAATCCGGAGATAAATACGCAGATTCATTGGTGTGCGAATGCGAAGGAGTATCTGTAGGTGAGGTAAAATATGCCATTGAAAGCCTACATGTCGAAACTCTTAATCATTTACGACGTCGCACGCGAGTAGGAATGGGAACATGCCAAGGAGAGTTGTGCGCGTGCAGGGCTGCCGGGTTATTAGCCAATTCTCATAACTGTGTAAAAAGAGCAAAAACAGACCTTGCAAAGTTTTTAAATGAGCGATGGAAAGGGATGCAACCTATAGCTTGGGGTGAAACATTAAATGAGGTACAATTTAGCTCATGGATATACGAGGGGGTTATGGGACTTGAATCATCTCAAAGATAAAATTGAATTATAAGATAACGACGAAAAATATAATGAATTTCGATACCGTAATAATAGGAGGGGGACTTAGTGGACTCATCACAGGCATAAGTCTTTTAGAAAAGGGAAATAATTGTGCAATTATTTCTTCAGGACAAAGTGCCTTACATTTTTTCTCCGGTTCTTTTGATTTTCTCGGATATGCCAACAACAAAGAAGTAGAAAGCATTGAGGAGGAGATAGATAAGTTGCCTGCTTCACACCCATATTCAATTATAGGAAAAGATAATTTTATGAGGCTGGCTAATGAGGTAAAACCTCTATTCAAAAGAATAGGAATAAACCTTAACGGTGACTTGGCTAAGAATCATTACCGAGTAACTCCGATGGGTAATTTAAAGCCTACCTTATTTTCGCTCGACGATTTTGCTTTCGTAGAAGATAAAAATTCATTTCCGTGGAAATCGGTATCTCTACAAAACGTTGAGGGATTTCTTGATTTTAACACAAGTTTCATTGCAGAAGGACTCGAAAAAGATGGTGTGAAATGCACTATTTCCACTTTCTCATTACCGGAATTAGAACGTATACGCAAAAGTCCCACCGAAATGCGCTCTACAAATATTGCAAAGATTGTAGATGATACAAAAGAGCTCACTCGCATTGCTGCGGTTATAGAACATAACAGCGGTGACTGCGATGTGATAATGCTTCCTGCTGTTTTTGGATTACATAATAAAGAAGCTGTCAATTTATTAAAAAAATCGGTTTCTAAACCAATATACTTTATACCTGCAATCCCCCCATCGGTGGCTGGAATCAGAGTGCAAATGTTACTCAAGAATTATTTTCTCAAATTAGGTGGAACATTTATGCTGGGAGATACTGTTACTTGGGGTGAAATAAGACAAAGCAAATTAATGCATATCAGCACTGTAAATCATGGCGATATATGTATTAAAGCCAATAATTTCGTTATAGCATCCGGTAGCTTCTTCAGTCATGGTCTTAAATCGAACATCGAAGAGATATATGAACCGATATTCGGGCTCGACTTGAATACCAAAGTAGAACGCGGTCAATGGTGTGATAGTGATGTATTTGCAGACCAACCATTTATGTCCTACGGACTTGCAATAGATTCATCATTGCGAGCCAAGATGAAAGTCAATGCTATATATAATCTTTATGCAGCCGGATCAATAATAGGGGGTTGCAATCCTCTAAAAGAAGGATGCGGTGCTGGAGTATCAATATTAAGCGCAATGCGTGTTGCAGAATTAATAGCAGGAAAATAATTATGGGAGAACAGAAATTCAATATAAGCGAAAATAACTTTGAACAGTGCATAAAATGCACTATCTGTACAGTTTATTGCCCGGTTTCGGCTGTAAATCCTGATTATCCCGGTCCTAAACAAGCCGGTCCGGATGCAGAACGATGGAGATTAAAAGAACCATCTTTTTATGATGAAGCACTTAAATATTGTCTAAATTGTAAGAGATGTGAAGTTACATGTCCCTCTAATGTGAAAATTGGTGATATAATTCAGGCTGCTCGCATAAAATACAGTAAAAAGAAACCTACATTGCGAGATACAATGCTTGCAAACACAGATATTGTAGGTACATTATCCTCTACATTCGCACCGATTGTAAACAAAACTTTATCATTATCTCCGGTTAAAAGTGTAATGGACTCTGTACTTAAAATTGATCATAGAAGAACATTTCCAAAATATAGTTCAGAGAAATTTGAAACTTGGTTTAAACGTAATGCCCAATCGCGACAAGATTCATTCAAAAATCATGTAAGCTACTTTCATGGTTGCTATGTAAATTATAACTTTCCTCAATTGGGTAAAGATTTAGTAACGATAATGAATGCTGTAGGATATGGCGTACATTTATTGGAAAAAGAGCAATGTTGTGGAGTAGCTTTAATATCCAACGGATTAATCAAGCAAGCAACACGACAAGCTCTACATAATATCGAAGCAATCAAAAAATCAGTATTACTACAGAATAGACCTGTTATATCTACATCTTCTACATGTAGTTTTACAATTAGAGACGAATATCCACATTTGCTTAATGTACAAAATGCTGAAGTAAGAGACCAAATTGAATTGGCAACCAGATTTCTTTACAAAATGATCAACACAGGTCGCATTAAATTGGCTTTCAAGAAAGATTATGATCTGAAAATAGCATATCATACACCTTGCCACATGGAAAAATTAGGATGGTCGATTTATTCTACATCATTACTTAAAATGATACCTAATATCAAATTTTCCATTCTTGAATCGCTATGTTGCGGAATTGCAGGAACTTACGGATTCAAAAAAGAAAATTACTCTACATCGCAAAGCATTGGCAATGTGCTATTTGAAAAAATCAACGAAGAGGCTCCCGACTTTGTGGCAACCGATTGCGAAACATGCAAATGGCAGATCGAGATGTCAACGAATATCAAAGTAAAGAATCCGATATCCATTCTTGCCGATGCGCTTGATATTGAAAAAACAATGCAATTAAATAATCTGAAATAATTCATCAAATAATATTAATACCATGTTGAATTTTTTATCGCCACCCGAACATAAGCCATTGATTAATAGCGATAGCATCGACGCAAAGTATAAAGCAATGAGATGGGAGGTTTTTCTTGGAATTTTTATTGGCTATGCAGGATTTTATATAGTCAGAAAAAATTTTTCGATGGCAATGCCATTCTTGACAGATCCCACCGGTCCTTACGGATTTGACAAAGGTGCTTTAAGTATTATCCTTTCATTAAATGCAGTTGCTTATGCACTTTCAAAATTCTTGATGGGAAGCGTAAGTGATAGAAGTAACGCCCGCATTTTTTTGCCATTAGGATTAGTACTTGCGTCCATATCTATGATGTTTATGGCTGTGCCTATACAATTCTGTGATGGCACGACCGCAATCGTGATAATGTGCATATTAAACTTTCTTGTTGGATGGTTTAATGGCATGGGCTGGCCTCCGTGTGGACGTGTAATGACACACTGGTTTTCAATAAAAGAACGAGGAACAAAAATGTCAATTTGGAACTGTGCACACAATGTTGGTGGTGCACTCGTAGGTCCGATGGCTGTATATGGAGCTATGTGGTTCGGGTCTTGGTTTTATGGTAGTAATCAAGAGCAATACTTTATAATTGGAACATTTATATTTCCGGCTGTAGTAGCCATGCTGATAGCATTAGTTGCATATATATTGATCAAAGATACACCACAATCATGTGGACTACCCTCTATTGAAAAATGGAGAAATGATTACCCAAAAAATTACAGCGAAAAAGCAGAAGAGGTACTTACTACCAAGGAAATATTCATGAAGCATGTATTTAACAATAAACTTCTATGGTCGATCGCTATAGCTAACGCATTTGTATATATGGTGAGATATGGTTGTCTTGATTGGGCACCCACTTATCTTAAAGAAGCCCAAGGGTATGATATTAAAGAAGCAGGATGGGCATATTTTGCCTATGAATTTGCAGCAATACCGGGAACTCTTATTTGCGGATGGCTTAGCGACAAAGTATTTAAAGGACGCCGTGCATTACCTACAATTATATTTATGACACTGGTTGCAGTCTTTATATTTCTTTATTGGCAGTTTTCTGATAGTTATACGATCGTCACATTATCACTTATCGCAATAGGATTCTTTATTTACGGACCAGTGATGCTTATTGGTGTTCAGGCTCTTGATTTAGCTCCAAAAAACGCCGCAGGCACTGCTGCCGGATTAACGGGATTCTTCGGCTATTTCTTTGGTACGGCAATTCTTGCAAATGTTGTCATCGGCTATGTAGCAGAAAGCTCATTCGGATGGGATGGAACCTTCATTCTATTACTTGTAGCGTGTGCCTTATCGATAGTATTTGTATTGTTTACATATAAAGAAGAACAGTACCTCGTAAACTCAAAAAAATAATACCTTATAATAATAAAACATTTCACAAATGGCTAAAAATGATGTATATAATTCGCTTGGGGATAAAAAGAAGAGCTTTTTATCTTGGCAAATGCGTACAATTATAGTAACAATGATAGGATATGCCCTATTCTACTTCGTAAGAAAGAATTTTTCTTTGGCAATGCCAGGTCTTACGGCGGAATATGGAATTTCAAATGTAAGTTTCGGATGGATAATTTTTATTAGCTCATTGGTGTATGGATTTTCACGTTTTATAAATGGTTATCTCGTTGATAGAATTAAAGGGAGAATAGTTATGGCTATTGGCTTGTTATTATGCGCCTTTGCCAACTTCTCATTTGGTTTCAGTACCGATTTTAGTGCATATCTCACCGGAATAGAAAACGGTCCTAAAATGGTTGAAACACTAATTCTTGTAATGGGTATAACAATCATATTAAATCAATATTTTCAAGGAATGGGTTATCCTCCATGTGCACGTATTCTACCTCATTGGATTCACCCATCTGAATTAGCCACTAAAATGTCGATTTGGAATTGTTCGCATTCGATTGGTGCTGCATTGGCTGTGGTAGTATGCGGCTATTTAATGGGAACATTAGGAACCGATATGAGTTCAAATCCTGAAGTAATACAAAGAATTACCGAAAATCTAACGAACAACGGAATTGCAAACGCCGCACACCAAGCATTGGCATATTCTCATCATATCGGCGCATGGAAATGGTGTTTTTGGATTCCAGCATGCTTAGCAGTAACCGGAGCAATATTTATATTTATTGGGCTTCGTGATGAACCTAAAGATGCAAAATTACCCGATTTACCAGGAACAAGTCTCGGAAATTATTCTGGAAAAGAAAATGCAAAAACTCGGAGAAAATTTGAGCTTGTAATGGTATGGAGAAACCGTTGGGTATGGACTTTCTGCATTGCTAATCTATTTGTATATGTAGTGCGCATGGGTATCCTTGATTGGGGTCCTAAATTCTTGACTGAAAGTAGAGGTCTTTCTATAAAAAATGCCGGATGGACTGTTGCCGCTTTTGAAGTTGCAGGTATTGTTGGTACTTTATTTGCCGGTTGGGCAACCGATCGCTTCTTTAAAGGTAAAGGGCATAGAATGTGCGTAGTGTGCATGCTTGGAGCTGCTATATTTATGACAATATTTCGCTTTCTTCCCGACACTGCAGGTCTTACGGTTACAGCATTAGTATTAGTCGGAGCTGGATTTTTCATTTACGGACCCCAAGCATTAATCGGTATTGAGCTTGGGAATCAAGCTACAAAAGAAGCATCAGCACGAGCCAATGGCATTGCCGGCATATTAGGATATATAGGTGCCGGAATCTCAGGGCTATTGGTAGGATATGTTGCCGATTCTTATGGGTGGACTACAGTATTTGAAACAATCATAGTAATAGCCATAATTGGAATGATCGTACTCCTATCCATGTGGAAAGCTCCAAGAGATGGCTATGAGCGTGCTTCAAAAATTAAATATGATGATAGTGCAGAATAAACAATATAAGAGTAATTATGACCGAATTTAATAAATATTATTCTCCAATGAGCGATACAGAGCTACGAAAAGCATGTTCTAAAATAAAACATGTGGCTCTGGATATGGATGGCACAATATATATGGGTTCTACATTATTTCCATACACATTGCCATTCCTCAAAATGCTTAAAGAAAATGGGATAGGATATTCATTCCTTACCAATAATCCCACAAAAAGTGTTGAGGATTATATAATAAAGCTACGCAAGATGGGCGTAGAGGCAACTCCTGAAGAGATGAATACAAGTGCTGTATCTACAATTGATTACATAAAGATCCATTATCCTAATGCAAAGCGTCTATTTATTTTAGGCACCCAAAGTATGATAGCTGAATTTGAAGCCTCAGGATTTGAATCGGCTACAGATAGTCCCGATGATGTGCCCGATTTGTTGGTAGTAGCATTCGACACATCTCTCGTGTATCCTCGCTTATGCAGGGCTGCATGGTGGGCTTCAAAAGGATTGCCTTATATTGCTACTAATCCCGATAAAGTGTGTCCCACTGATAAGGAAGTAATATTAGTAGATTGCGGGTCTATATGTAAAGCCATAGAATATGCTACAGAACGTAAACCTGATATAATAATTGGGAAACCCAACCCCGGAATGCTAACAGTGATTCAAGAGCGGTATGGGCTTAAACCCGATGAGATAGCAATGTGTGGCGATAGAATATATACCGATGTTAAAACAGCACAAAACGCGGGTGCTCTCGGAGTGTTGGTTCTTTCGGGAGAAACTACCCTTTCGACTGCTATGAATTCAAATCCTCAACCACCAATCACAGCCTTGAATATCGAAGAATTTGGTAAACTTATCATAGAATCTAAATCCAATTATGTTTAATTTAAATTTTTTACAATGAAAAAGAAAAGTTTTTATGCCTTATTGTTAGGCAGTGCAATGTTAATGCCTTCATTGGCTTTTGCTGAACCAGCTCCTGAAAAACAAGCTGAACCTGAGAAATCAACCTGGGAGAAAATCCTGGAAAAGTTGCCCAAAGTATCCGGATATTTACAAACCGGATGGAATTACACATCGAATAGTCAAAAATCAACAAGCTCATTCCAAGCTAAGCGTTTACGTTTAATGTTGGATGGAAAAGTTGGTGAAAAAGTAGATTTTAGATTACAAATCGAGGCTTTCAATGGTATCTTTGGTTCTACTAATTCGAATGGTCAAAAAAATCTTCAGGTAATGGATGCGTTTGCTACTTGGAAAATTATCCCTGAATTTAAGATCCGTGCAGGTCAATTCTACACACCTCTTGGCTACGAAAACTACGATATTTCGCCTGCTTCATTGGAAACGGTAGACTTTTCTAACATCGTATATCGTATTGCATGCCGTAATCCTTATGAATACAATTTTGTAGATTATGGCCGAGATCTTGGTATTATGATTATGGGGGATGCTTTTGATTCCGGAAAGGGATTTAAGTACTTACATTATGATGTCGCTTTAACAAATGGATCACTTCCATGTAAAGATGATACTAATAAATCTAAAGATATATATGTAAGTGCTACAGTGCGTCCATTTAAGCACTTTAACTTCAAAGGAACATTCAATTGGGGTGAATATACAGGAAAAGACACAACATCGCCTCAAGAATATAATCCGATGACTCGTTACGTTGTGGGTGCATGGTATGACAATCCTAAAGGATTAGATCTTCGTGCTGAATTTGGTCAAATGTCAAGCAAAATCCAAGGCAAGAATTTGGTCAAAGAAACGGGTGCTTATGTATTTGCAGGATGGCATGCAGGCAAATTCCTTCCTCTCGTAAGATGGGATATGTATAAAGATGATGTAAACGACAAAACAGCTAATAACTACAATCGTATCCTTATCGGATGTAACTATCAAATATTCAAGAATTTTAGAATTCAAGCTAACTACGGACACTTTATGTATTCGGACAATGCCAAAGAAGCTCTTGGATATGGAACATCTGAACAGATTCAAATCATGGGATTATTTAAATTCTAACCATATTATTAACTCTTAAATTTTTAAAAATGAAAAAGCTATTTCTAACATTATTATTGCTCACATCATTTGTGGCAATGAATGCACAACATGTAGGGACAGAGTATCGTCTGAAAAAAGTAGTAGAGGTTCCAGGTCGCCAAGGAATTGCTGCTGATGAAAACTTTTTTTATGTTTCTGATACTCGTGGTATTTACAAGTATGATAAGAACTGGAAACTTGTGAAGAAAAGAGTTCAAACCAAGCAAGATCCTTTGTTTCCAAATCCGGAACAAGCCAATCACTTTGGGGATATTGATGTATGGAATGGAAAAATCTATACAGGTAATGAAAAATTTGAATTTGGTAGAGGTTATAATATTGCAATATCTGTATATGACGCTAACACATTAGAGTGGATAGAAGATATTCCATGGTGCGCTGAATCAGGTCAAGTAGAAGTATCGGGATTAGCTGTTGATCGTGAGAAAAATATGATCTGGATGAGCGATTGGGTAGATAGCCGTTATGTATATGGATATAGCTTAGAAACAGGAAAATATTATACTAAAATGCAATGCCGTCCAATGCCTTACTGGTGTCAAGGAATTTTCATTTCCGATGGTAAAATGTTGTTTGCTGCCGATGATGGAGAATCAACATATCATATCGCTGATAATATATATATCGCTGATATTACAGAAGTTCCTTATACAGGTTTGAAAGATGGAACAGAAGTTGTGAGAGATACCCCTTTCAGTGTAAAATTAGATAATGGAAAACCTGTTACTCGTACTGGTAAAATTGCTGCCGGAGCTAAAGCCGGAAGATTAACCACATTCCGCGAAATGACCGATTTCCGTCGTGCAGGTGAAATAGAAGGGCTTTGCATAGATCCTACCACAGATGATCTTTTAGTTTTGAATAACCGAGGCACACAAATCATCCTTGGAATGTCTCAAGGTCCATTTGTAGACGAAGGTTATACAAAAGAAATTCATGAAGTATATATCTATGAAAAGATTAAATAAGAACTAAAATCCTATCATGAGACGTGTTCTGCACTTGATGTGTAGAACACGTTGTTTTTTATACATATTCATAACGTTTATCTCTTTAAATCTGCTATGTTGTTTGTGTTATGAAAATATGAATATCGAATTTTTAGCGTTTTTTACGCCAAAATAATCACATATTTTTTCTATCTTTGGAAAATATGGGGTTCTTCTCGTGCATAATGCATTCTTTTTATGTCTGCTACCATATTCGGATTTCTCACTTCTGAGATATGTCTACATTATAAATATTATTCATTATGAACAAAATTCAAATTTACACATTAAACAACTATGACTCAATCCCTCAAATGAAAAATGTCAGCGATGATATTAAAAGGGATATTGAGGTTATCGGACGAGTTTTACCATTCAAAACCAACAGCTATGTCGTGAATGAACTTATCGATTGGGA
The DNA here is from genome assembly GCA_964646495.1 of uncultured Muribaculaceae bacterium. Taxonomy (GTDB): domain Bacteria; phylum Bacteroidota; class Bacteroidia; order Bacteroidales; family Muribaculaceae; genus HGM05232. The sequence goes on along the minus strand of CAZYEO010000036.1, from coordinate 8,926 downwards.
CAATATTGAAACCGACCCGATATTCACACTTAATTTTCCACGAAAAGGAATGTTGAGCAAACGAAATTACAACAAAATAGCTCAACTTTTGGATTCAAATGCCCCGCGTGAAGAAATTAATAAAGCAGTCGAGCAAATCAGAATGTCGTTAAACCCTAACCCAGCCGGACAAGAACATAATGTTCCGATGCTCGGAAATGTGCGTTTGCGGGGTGTGCAACATAAGTACCATGAAACTGTATTGTTTTTCCCAAGTCAAGGGCAAACATGCCATGCCTACTGCTCTTTTTGCTTCCGCTGGCCTCAATTTTCGGGTATGCAAGGGCTTAAATTTGCAATGAAGGAAATAAACCTTTTGATTGAATACCTTAAAATCCACAAGAAAGTCACGGATGTGCTTTTCACTGGTGGAGACCCAATGACTATGAATGCATCACTACTCGAGGCTTATATCCTGCCGATTCTCGAAATTGAGCATATTCATTCCATACGTATAGGGAGCAAATCATTAGCTTATTGGCCTTATCGTTTTTATGCAGATGACGATAGCGACCGCATTATTGCTCTTTTCTCTAAAGTGGCGCAAGCGGGCAAATCGCTTTCATTTCAAGCTCATTTCAATCACCCTATCGAACTTTCTACTCATGCAGTAAAAAGAGCAATTGCACGTATTAAATCTACTGGGACTCAAATTCGTACTCAGTCTCCGTTATTACGTCATATCAACGATAACTCAGAGATATGGAGCACAATGTGGCGCAAACAGGTGGATTTGGGAATGATTCCATATTATATGTTTGTGGCTCGTGATACTGGATCGAAAGAATACTTTGAAATTCCATTGGAAAAATGTTGGAATATATTCCGAAATGCCTACAAAGATGTAAGCGGATTATGCCGCACTGTGAGAGGACCAAGCATGAGCGACCATGCAGGTAAAATACAGATATTGGGGGTGAGCGAAGTTGCCGGTGAAAAAGTTTTTGTGCTACGTTTTATTCAAGCACGTAATGCAAATTGGGTACATAAGCCTTTTTTTGCTAAATATAATCCTCGTGCTACATGGTTTAATCAACTCGAACCGGCTTTTGGTGAATCAAAATTTTTCTTTGAACATGAAAGGGGTCAAATAATGGAAACCAAGCCATTTCTTTTCGAATAAATTATCCCTGTACCCTACCCGATTTATTCATGGTGAATCCACAACAGTCTTTGGCTTATGGATGAAGGTAGATATATTCAATTATAGAATATCATCATTCATATTGTCAAACTCACGAATATCAGTGAATTTGCTCCACTGCTCAGACGAATGATAAGCATCTATTGAACCTATCGGCACATATAAAATACAGCCATTTACAATCCCATATATATTGATTGCAGGTGGTGTGAGCCACAAGGCATATAGTTTATCTACGCTAAAGCCTAATAATGAAGATGATGTAAGCCCGGTTAGCTCTTCAGAAAGAATAAAATAATCCAGACGTCCTATTCCACTAAATGCATAATCACCAATATGAGTGATGCGGCAATAGTCTCCGGGATATTTCATCTCGATATGTGTCAGATTACTGCAATTGAAAAATGCATAATCCTCTATGCGTTTACAGTCCATCGGAAGTGTAACATTTTTTATGTTGGTACAATATCCGAAAGCATATCTACCGATAGTTTTCACAGAAGCAGGCAGAATTATAGAACCTAAGTTTTCCGAGCCGGAGAATAAATGTGTTGGTATGGTATTCCCAAGGGTATAAACCTTATCATCCCCATATATAGAGCCTATTCCTCCGAAAGATTCATAATATGCGGTACATTTTGAATCTTCGACAATATTAGCCCATTTCATATCCAAATCAATTATAGGATGTGCAATCCCATTGTATGTGTATTTATTGAATAACTTTTTGATTACGGCAGCATCATTCCCGTTTAGATGTCCTGAAATTGATAGTTTGTGTATTCGAGCTATATTTCTAATATCATCACCGAGCATCACTCCTAATGTCCCGGATTTATCTACAGATAAACTCTCAGCTTCGGTAAATTCGCGTGGTTGTTGCCAAATCCCTATGGTTTTTTCATCGCCACCATATGGGATAACACGCAACCCGCATGCTCGTCCAAAATGTGCATTAGCAGTCATATCCAATGTTAGTATAATGTGCTTACCTGCCTGCTTTGCATTATCAATTGATGCGAAAACCTCTCCATCATATATCATCTGATATTCACATTTTACATCTGCACTGAGGTCTATTTCTATTGTGCATAACCCACCTTGAGCCGGAAATATATAATAAGATTGAGCATTTGTGATATTTGTTTTTACTGTTTGTATTATATCAAACTTTTTCACATCATTGCCCCAAGAAATTGTGATAGGGATAATCACATCATTATCAGTATCATTTTGTTGTATTTTTATTATCAGGCAATCCTCTTTCAATTCAAATGATGCTTCTCTTTGCCCTATATTTACATCTGTAATTTCGGCAATCGGCACATTAAATTTCAATTCAATTTCTACTGTATTACCCGCAACAGACATACTGTGGTTAATAGAATTACCCTGAGCATACACCTCTAAAGATTTCTCATCATTTGAGCAGCCAATAAGGCACAACATAGAGAATATTATTACTGAATATTTTATACAATTCATTTTTAATACTTTATCTATTTATCATTAATACAAAAAGTTTCGATCAATTTTAGAAGCAATGCAATAATTATAGACTAATAATTATGAAATACAAATATACACTTTATTAATTCACAACGAACCATCGTTATCCAATATCTTTTGACTATGACTATGAGCAAAAAAAGCTCCGAAACAAATTAATGTTCGGAGCTTTTTCTGAGGTCCCATCCAGATTCGAACTGGAGTAAACGGTTTTGCAGACCGGTACCTAACCACTCGGCCATGGAACCATTGCTTGTAATTCGAGTGCGAAGGTAACTCATTTTTTTGATTTGTCAAAATCTTTAGAGCAGTTTTTTGAGCTTTCGCCTAAAACTTTGCTACAATTGTCTTTTATAGCACACCCACAACATGGATTACCATTTTCATTTACATTCTTACGCATCTTTATAATACGTATTACAATATATACCACAACCCCTATCAGCACTAATATCAGGGCTGCATATTGAATTATGAGATTTATATTCATATTTTATTGTCTATATAATTTTGAAACTCAAACTCGAAATTAGGTGTAAAAATATTTTTACCTATATTGTTTCTAATCTCTTCAATACTCCAAAATTTCCCCTCATCTACTTCATCATTATCAATTTTTATTTGGGAAAGCATCGAAATTGTGTAGAACGAATTTACAAGCTCTTTTTCTACTTTGGATGTAAACACATAGGAAACTATTTTTGTGTAGTCGAACCCTATCAATCCGATTTCCTCGCGAGCTTCTCGCACAAGAGCCTCCTCAATCGTTTCGCCATAATCCACATGCCCACCTACAGCAGTATCCCATTTGCCCGGTTGAATATCTTTGTGCATACTTCTCTTTTGCAAAAAAATAGCTCCATCATTATTCTTCACATGCAGGTGTACCACCGGATGCATAAGCATTGATCCAGAATGACACTCACCTCTTGTGGCTTTGCCAACTACAGTGCCATGTTCATCGACCAATGGAAAAATTTCCATATTACCCATTGAAATCTGTTTTTAGTTTCTTTGCCAATTGCGCTGGTGTAAGAGATGCTGAATAATTAGTAAAATCAAGTTTTAACGAACAGCCGTTCTTATATTCACTACATCCAAATGCCGAATTACCTTTGAGTATATGTCCTTTTGCGCACAAAGGACACACAATCATATTGTATTCTTTAGGTTCTTTATCGATCGAAGCTTTAGATATAGTTTTTCTCTTCACCTTTTTCTTGACTACCTCCTGCTCACTTTCAACTGTTATATTTGTAGAATTATTATCACTAAGTACATTAATAACAATTTCATTGATAAGAATTTTCAATTCTTCAATAAAAGTAGCCGCATCATATTCTTTTTTCTCGATACGACGAAGTTTATTTTCCCACAATCCGGTTAGTTTTGCCGATTTCAAAAGTTCCTCTTTTATTGATGCAATAAGATCGATACCGGCTTGTGTGGGAATAAGATTTTTGCGCTCTTTGCGTATATATTTACGCTTAAACAATATCTCGATTATTGCGGCACGAGTTGATGGACGACCAATCCCATTTTCTTTCATGGCATCTCTCAATTCATCATCCTCCACTAATCTACCGGCAGTTTCCATTGCTCTAAGTAATGTACCTTCGGTATATAACTTTGGTGGTTGAGTAGTCTTTTTTAGCAATGAAGGTGTATGCATTCCCGATTCACCTTTTTCAAAAGCCGGCATAATATCGTTTTCGGAATCATCACTTGATTCTTCTTGATTGGCAGTATCATTTGATTTATCTTTCAAGTACACATCGCGCCAACCATTCGATAATATTTGTTTACCGGTAGCCTTAAAATCAACTTTATTTACTACTGCACTCACTGTGGTAGTAGAAAATTCGCAATCGGAATAAAATGCCGCTATAAATCTCTTTGCTATCATATCATATACCCGTTTTTCATCGGGATATAGCGCTACTTTCCGCGGATCCATATTGGTAGGAATAATTGCATGGTGATCCGTTACCTTTGTATTATCGAATACTTTCTTACTCTTAGGTATTTTTTTTGACATTATCGGCTCTACGATGCTTGCATAAGGTGTGAGCGCACCCAAAATCCCAGGAATTTTCGGATAAATATCTTCACTCAAGAATGTAGTATCAACGCGTGGATACGTCGTAACCTTTTTTTCGTAAAGCGATTGGATTAATTTTAATGTTTCTTCTGCCGAAAAAGCAAATTTCTTATTACATTCCACCTGCAAAGAGGTCAAATCAAATAACCTCGGAGGTGCTTCTTTACCTTTTTTAGTAAGAATATCAGTTATTTCAATTGGAGAATTGCTTATTGCATCGATAACTATTTGCGCATCCCCTTCACTTTTGTAACGTCCCTTTTGTGAATTAAAAGTTACATTTCGATATAATGTCTTAATCTCCCAGAAATTTTCAGGAATAAAATTATCTATTTCAGATTGACGACCTACAATTAATGCCAACGTAGGAGTCTGCACTCTACCTATAGATAATACATTGCGATGACGAGAATATTTCAATGTATATAATCGAGTGGCATTCATTCCCAAAATCCAATCTCCTATGGCACGCGATAATCCGGCATGATAGAGCGAATCGAAATCAGTTTCAGGGCGCAATCCGTTGAACCCTTCACGAATACTTTCATCGGTAAGCGATGAAATCCATAGGCGTTTCACCGGCTTATCACAATTAGCTTTTTGCATCACCCAGCGTTGTATCAGCTCCCCTTCCTGCCCAGCATCACCACAATTAATTACTTCGTCGGCTACAGCTATCAATTGTTCAATTACTTTAAATTGGCGTTGAATACCTGTATCGTCAATAAGTTTAATACCAAAACGAGGAGGAATCATTGGGAGAGCACCAAGACTCCACGACTTCCATCGTTCGGAATAATCACTTGGTTCTTTCAGAGTACATAAGTGCCCGAAAGTCCATGTTATTTGATATCCGTTTCCTTCAAAATATCCGTCACGCTTCACCGATGCGCCTAATATTTGAGCGATATCTTTGGCTACACTGGGTTTCTCTGTAATACAAACTTTCATATAATGTAATTAAACGTGACTTTATTTTTTCTTTTTTTGTTTAGGATATGGAATATTACAATTTATATCTCCGTGCGTTGAATGAATTATAAAATTGAGGTTACTCCCCTTTTTTACTAGTTTGAAATCTAATTCCACAGGGATAAGTCCCATATCCTCAAACTGAAACCAACGTTTAATATCAATCCCGTCAATATCAGTCATCCCATCAATAGCATCTATACGCATCGATGTGTGTGGTTTCCCAACTATCTTCATATATACACGCGTGAGATCTTTGCGATAATCAATACTATCGACCATAACTGCATGGAGTGGCGACACTTGTGCCTTGGGTGTTCTATACACTTTTGCCGATAATATATTCACGGAGACGACCGACAAAATTATTAATGTCAATATTTTATATCCTATAGTATTCATTTCTCACGATGTTTTGCTTCATTCCAAAGAATATCCATCTCTTCTAACGACATTTCACTAAGTATTCTACCACTAAGTTTTGCTTCTGATTCTACATAATTGAACCGTGATATAAATTTCTTGTTAGTGCGTTCGAGCGCTGTATCTGGATTTATATTATATAATCGCATTGCATTTATAAGGCTAAACATAAGATCACCGAATTCACCCTCAATATCATTCTGCACATCCCCTTTTAGCTCCGCTTCAACTTCGGCAGTTTCTTCCTTTACTTTCTCCCACACTTGTTCGGGAGAATCCCAGTCAAAACCTACATTGGCAGCTTTTTCCTGAATGCGAAATGCTTTAATGATGCTTGGCAATGAATTGGGCACGCCACTAAGAACGGTTTTATTTCCATCTTTTTCTTTCAATTTTATCTTTTCCCAATTCTGTGCCACTTCTTCGGAATTATCCACATGAGTAGATCCAAACACATGAGGATGACGGAATATTAATTTATCGCGCAAAGAATTACATACATCTGCTATGTCAAATTCAGATTTTTCTTGCGCAATCTTAGCATAGAAAATTATATGTAATAGCACATCTCCAAGCTCCTTTTTTATATCTGCCACATTATTCTCCAAGAGAGCATCGGCAAGCTCAAATGTTTCCTCAATTGTATTGGGTCTTAACGATTCATTCGTCTGCTTAGCATCCCACGGACACTTTACCCTCAATTCATCGAGTACATCGAGCAACTCACCGAAAGCCTTCATCTGTAATTCGCGCGAATTATCCATTTCGATCTATTATTTTTTGAAATTTGTCAATCCCTTTTCGAGGAATCCCATGAAATTATCGATATTCTCATCATAATAATATGGTCCGGCAATAATCTCACCTTTTGCATTTAATATAGCGTAATATGGTTGAGAATTAGCACCGAATTTATATCGTTGAAGATAACTCCAGCGATCGCCATAGGTCACAAGTTTCACCGTTTTTCCGTTTTCTTCTACTTGTATAGGTTGTGGTAGATCCTTTTTATCATCTACCATCAACTTAATCATAAGAAATTGATCTTCTATCACCTTACGCACAGTGTTATTATCGAACACTGCTGCCTCCATCTTGCGACAGTTTACACATCCATAGCCTGAAAAATCTATTAGAATAGGTTTATTTACATCCTGCGCATAGGTCATACCTTCGTCAAAATCATCAAATTCCACAAATTTACTATCTCCGTAAAGATTAAAATCTTGGGTAGTTAATGGTGGAACAAACGCACTTACACTTTTGAGTGGAGCGCCCCATAGCCCAGGCAACAAATATATTGAGAATGATAGCGATATGATAGCAAGAAAGAATCTGAATACACCTATACCTTTAGATTCGCCATCGTGCGAAAATCGTATTTTGCCAAGAAGGAACATTCCGAGCAATGCAAATATTACAACCCAGAGCGATACAAAAACTTCACGATCAAGTATACCCCAGCCATAAGCTAAATCAGCTACCGATAGGAATTTCAATGATAATGCTAACTCTATAAACCCGAGTACTACTTTTACCGAATTAAGCCAACCACCCGATTTAGGCATCTCTTTTAGCCACGATGGGAATATAGCAAATAGGGTAAACGGAATGGCTAACGCTAATGCAAAGCCAAACATACCAATTGCCGGGCCCGTGATGTCGCCCATACTTGCAGCTTCTACAAGGAGAGTACCGATTATAGGACCGGTGCACGAGAATGACACAAGCGTGAGGGTAAATGCCATAAAAAAGATACTCAACATCCCGGTAGTGCGTTCTGCATTGGTATCCATTTTATTTGCCCATGAATCGGGTAAACGTATTTCGAATGCACCAAAGAATGATACAGCAAACACGACTAATAGCAAGAAGAATATAATGTTAAATATCGCATTGGTTGAAAGTGCATTAAGCGAACTTGCACCAAAAAGCAATGTGATAATTAGACCTAACAATAAATAAATAATGATTATCGACAATCCATATATAAATGCATCGATTATTGATCGAGATCGTGACTTGCTTTTCTTTAAAAAGAAACTTACCGTCAATGGAATCATAGGCCACACACATGGTGTGAGGAGTGCTAAAAGTCCACCTATAAAACCTCCGAAGAATATATATAGGAGCGAAGATGTATCAATCCCTCCCTTAGTTTCACCACTTTGAGCAGCGATGCTTACGGGTGCCCAAAACTCTGAATTTGTCTTTGGCTCAACTTCGCGCATCACAGGGGTACTTACATTTATTGTATCTGTATCGGCTACTGCATCTGTCGTTGCGTTTCCCTTAAATTCAAAATTCTCCTTAGTTGGAGGTAAACATGTGGCATCATTGCATGCCATATAATTAATATATCCCGATATTTTAATAGGAGTCTTCCCGGTAACTTTGAATTTTTGTGTCAAGGTTACATCTTTTTCCCACCATCCTAGTTTGAGATGAAACACCATATCAATCTCTTCATGTGGGGGCCGACTTGCCACAATTTCACCATCAAGTGTTACACCCTCCAACTGTTCCCATTTTAATGATGTAGGCACAGGACCATCTTCAGGAAGACTCGTTGAATACAAATGCCATCCGGGATCTATTTTAGCCGCAAATGACATTATCCCTTCATCGTTGCCTGTCAATTTATAAGAGGACACCCACTTTACCGGAGTTACGATCTGAGCGGACATCACCGAAATGGTAAACATCACGCTTATCAAAAGCAATAAATTTCTTTTAAT
>CAZYEO010000035.1:0-19913 GCA_964646495.1 uncultured Muribaculaceae bacterium | reverse complement strand
CTGAGTAATTAAAATCGAACATATATCTAAATATATACACCGGATTGATTTCAAACACAGATGTGACTTCATTAGTTCCGCTATTTTTAAAATACTGTAATATACCAAATAGGAATATGACAAATAAACCACTAATACCGAGTATAAACCACTTCATAGTACTATTGATGATAAAATCAGTGGATTTACGCGGTTTTTTCTTCATCACCTCTTCACTTGGAGGAAGTGAAGATAAAGCAAGCGCCGCAAATGTATCCATTATAAGATTTACCCAAAGCATTTGTGTTACGGTTAATGGTGATTCTTGTCCTGTAAATGCTCCTATTACAACTATTACACATGCTACAACGTTCACTGTGAGCTGGAACAACACAAAACGTTGGATATTCTGATATAGAGAGCGTCCCCACATCACAGCCCTGGTGATGCTGGAGAATGAATTATCCATTATAGTTATATCGCTTGCTTCTTTGGCTACGGAGGTTCCGTCGCCCATCGACAATCCCACTTGTGCCGCATTAAGAGCCGGAGCATCATTAGTACCATCGCCTGTAACTGCCACTACATCTCCTGCACCTTGAAGTAGACCTACTAAACGTGACTTGTCGGTGGGTCGCGCACGCGACATTATCTTGAGTGCGTGCATGCGTTCTTTCACCTCTTCATCGCTTAGGGCAGCAAAATCAGGACCCGAAATATGGTTTTCGTCCGTGCAATCCTCTGTCCACAACCCTACTTGTCGCCCTATCTCCTTGGCTGTTCCGGGGGTGTCACCGGTCACTATCTTTATGTCTATTCCGGCATCGAGACTTTCACGTATTGCTAAAGGTACATCTTCGCGTACAGGATCTGAAATTGCCGCAATCCCGATAAATGTAAGATTTTCGGCATGCAACTTACCATTTTCTATTATCGTTTCGGCATCACCTTCAATTATTTGATATGCAAATCCGAGTGTACGCATGGCTTTACCCTGATATTCAAATAATAGATCTGAAATAGTGTCGCGTGCCACATCCCCTTCTATATTCTTACACATTCCCATTACAATTTCGGGCGCACCTTTTACATATAAAATAGTTCGTTTCAATTCATTACTATCTACCACGGTAGCCATGAATTTTCGTTCGGTTGAGAATGGAAGTTGTGAAATTGTTTTGCAGCTTTCACGCATTTTCAGGTAATCCTTGTCATTTGCTTGCAGCCAGAGAAGCAATGCCCCCTCGGTAGGGTTGCCAATAGCAGTGGGCTTTTCACCACTTAAATCGAGGAATGCCGTTGAATTACATGCTATACCCTCGGCTACAAGTTTACTTTCATCTGATGCGCTCAATTCCCGACCTTCGGGCAACGCAAAAAATTTAGCCTCATATATGCGCATCTGATTCTGAGTGAGAGTCCCCGTCTTATCGGTACATATTATTGTTGTAGCACCCATGGTTTCGCATGCATGCATTTTTCGCACAAGATTATTAGTGGCAAGCATTCTACGCATGCTAAGAGCAAGACTCAAGGTAACACTCATAGGTAATCCTTCAGGCACTGATACCACTATCAATGTCACAGCAAGCATTATGGTGGTGAGAAAATAATTGATAAAACTCATCAATTCAAATGTAGCACCATATTCATAGATAAGAAGTCGCCCTACAATAATCAATACCCCCACAGCGTAACTCGCGATTGAAATCAAACGCCCCAAACGCTCAAATTGCAACGTGAGCGGTGTTTTTACTCCATTATCGATCTGTGCTGCTTCATATACTTTTCCATATTCTGTAGCATCACCCACTTTCTCTACTCTTAGCACGCCATGTCCCTCTACTACCGTAGTGCCACGCATAGCATGATTTGTGGGATATGTAGCCTCCGATTTAAAGTCTTTGGGAAGATGTGATTTTTTTATTATCGGTTCTCCGGTAAGAGTACTCTCATTTATACTCAACGATATTGTATCGAGTAATTCACCATCGGCAGGCACTTCATCACCGGTTTCGAGCATTACTATATCGCCCACTACTACATCTTTACGTTGTATCTGAGTAATATTTCCATCGCGAAGTACTTTTACAGGTATTTCGTCATTGGCTTGATTAAGAAGTTCAAATTTCTTATTGGCATTTAATTCCAGTACAAATCCGATTACCGTAGCCAAAAGCACTGCAACCATAATACCAAGCGGTTCAAGAAACACATGCAGTCCGTGTCCCATACCCACAACTTCATATATGGCAATCCCAACAGATAGCGCCAAAGCTACAAGCAAGATTTTAATTAGAGGGTCTTGAAATTTTTCAATAAATTGCGACCATATCGATGGCTTGGGGGGTGGTGTAAGAATATTTATTCCATATTTATTACGACTTTCAACTACTTGTTCACTCGATAATCCAATGAAATTTTCCTGTTCCATTTTTTGTTAATAATGTAATTTTGTTAATTGTGACCCTAATTTTTACTGTTATCTATTAAACGACAGTTTTGCTCCTTTGTATTCTTTATTTATTTTTCCATTATCATACACCACTTCACCATTGACAAATGTTTTTATCACTTTACAACTTAATGTTTCTCCCTCCATCGGAGACCATCCGCATTTCGACAAAATATCACGGCGTTCAACTTTATATTGCGCATTACTGTCAATAATTACCATATCGGCAAAATAACCGGGTCGTAAATATCCACGTTTTTCTATTCTATATAATTCGGCAGGTGCATGACACATCTTTTCCACCACCTTTTCGATGCCAAATACTCTATTTTTCCACATTTCTAACATCATAGGCAATGAATATTGAACAAGCGGTGCACCAGATGCTGCATGTAGCACATTACCCTCTTTCTCCGATAGTAAATGCGGAGCATGGTCGGTGGCAACAATATCAATGCGGCCATCAATTACACCTTGGCGTAATTCATTGCGATCTGCGGTAGTTTTAATTGCCGGATTCCATTTTATACGATTTCCCAATCGTGAATAATCATTATCGGTATACCAAAGATGATGCACGCACACCTCAGATGTTATTTTCTTATCGCATATTGGAGCAGTCGAAAACAATCCTAACTCTTTCCCCGTGGATATATGAAGCACGTGAAGTCTTGTGTTGCATTTTTCGGCAAGTTCAATCGCCCGTGCTGTAGATGCATAGCATGCCTCCTCACTGCGTATTAATGGATGAAAAAATATCGGAAGATTATCAGCGTGTCTTGATATATATTTCTCTCGATTTGCCCTGATTATACCCTCATCTTCAGAATGTATGGCAATCAACGAAGGTACTTCCGAAAAAATACGATGCAACGCCGCTTTATTATCCACAAGCATATTGCCTGTGGATGCACCGAGGAAAAGCTTCACACCACAGGTGTGTTTATAATCCACTTTTTTCAGAATATCTATATTGTCGTTGGTAGCTCCAATAAAAAAGCTATAATTGGCAATTGATTTTTCGGCTGCAATATCGTTTTTGCTTGCCAATGCTTCTATGGTGGTAGTTTGCGGAATAGTATTGGGCATATCCATGAACGATGTTACTCCACCGGCTACAGCAGCAGCCGATTCGGTAGATATATCCGCTTTATGTGTAAGTCCGGGGTCTCTGAAATGCACTTGATCATCTATTGCACCGGGAAGCAACATACACTTACCTGCATCAGTCATTCTTTGGCATCCTCCCATCAATTCATCCGACGGGTTGCCCTCTCCGATGCTTTCAATATATGCTCCATCAATTACAACATAGCCGTGAAAGCGTTTATTTTCATTTACGATCTCAGCGTTGTAAATAATGTGTCTTGCCATTATGATTATTCTTTAAGAGTGGGTTTGTCGTATTTTCTAAACCAACTTTGGGCTTTTAATTTCATTACCCCAAAAATGGCTTCGCCAAATATGCTTGTATTCATTTTGCTCGTACCAAGCACCCTATTTACAAATATTATAGGGACTTCAATTATCTTAAATCCATATTTATAGGTATGGAATTTCATCTCAATCTGAAAAGCATATCCCTTGAATTGTATTTTATCTAACTTCAAGGTTTCGAGTACTTCACGACGATAACATGCAAATCCGGCTGTAGTGTCACGAATTTTCATTCCTGTTACTATTCTCACATAAGCAGAAGCGTAATATGACATAAGCACCCTACCCATAGGCCAATTCACTACATTTACGCCCGAAATATATCTTGATCCGATCGCCATTCCTGCGCCATCTTCAGCGCACGCTTTATAGAGCTTCAGCAAATCGTTAGGGTTGTGAGAGAAATCGGCATCCATCTCAAATATATAATCATACTTTTGTGCCACAGCCCACTTAAACCCCGCTATATAAGCAGTGCCAAGTCCTAATTTACCTTGACGCTCAAGTATATGAATTCTCCCTCCAAATTCTTTTTGCAAAGATTTTACAATATCGGCAGTACCATCGGGTGAGTTGTCGTCAATCACGAGAACATCAAATTGATGCTCCAATCCAAGAACTGTCTTGATAATATTTTCTATGTTTTCTTTTTCGTTATAGGTGGGTATAATTACCACACTATCCGATCTTTCTACAGTCGACATAATTCAGCCGATATAAGGGTGTTAATATTTTAATGCAAATATAGTCTGTTTGGTTAATCTGGGCAACTAATAACCTAAAAACATATTTCCAAATGCTTTATGCACACTACATCTATAAGCATATACTGTTAATAATGTTTTACGCTAAATTATAAAATTACTTAATATAGCCATTAATAAATTCTCTACGCACACATATTCCACCGGCAATACTCAGGATTAAGAAAAAAGATATGCCTGAAATGAGAGGAGTTGATGGTTATCAATCTCGCACTCATTTCAGGCATATATATTATAATATATCGTTCTAAAGAATGATTTTTCGGCTTGAAATCCCTTTAGTGGTATTTACTACCAGGATATATACACCCTTTTCAATCCCTTTTGCCGATATGGTGGTAGTCGATTCGTTATCGCATATTTTCTTTTTTATCAACCGTCCACCGAGGTCTACAATCTCTATCGCTTGGCATGGAGCATCGGCACAGCGCACCTCAATATTGCCACCACCGATTGCGATTGCAATATTATCAGTGGATTTCACCTCAGCCACGCCACTGGCACACACATCTCTCGCATCATAATTGGGAGATTTATACACTACCTCGCCATTCTCTCGCACATAATTAAGGCAAATCCCCCAATAGCTCCTTCTTGAGAATTGCATTTGAAATGGATATATCAAATCAAATCCTAAGTCGTTTATAAACCCAATTCCTTCTATAATACTATGTAAACGATCTGGTACATATTTATTACGCAATTTACCTCCGATTTCCTCGGTAGTGACCTCTTTTATTTCCAACGGATAATAAATTCGGGTTGAAATGAAATCACCAACTTTTTTGTTGAAATCATATATCATCTCCTCTGTCCCTATTTTGTAATCTTGCCCAAATTGTGTTGAATCGTATTTATCAAATGTTGCCGGAAATACATATACTTTCTTGTCCTCTTCTCTAATATAAGCGATCAAGTGCGCACACTCTTCATCAAACTCACACCCTTTGTATCGATAAGCTTTGTAATATGATTTGCCATTTATTTCTATGCCATCTATTAAGCGAACACGGTAATACTCTTCTACCGTTTGTTCAGATGACATACCCTTTAGAAAAGCTTTATAATTCCATTCCACGCCCTCGCGCACCAATGGCACATATTCATATTCGGCTGCCCATAGATGGCAACAACCCATCAGCATCGCAACAACAAACAATACTTTCTTCATAACTTATTTTATTTTTTTGTTAATATTAAATTCATCTACTTTTATCAATACATGGCATTTGTTAACATTCTCACAAATGTAATAATTAATTTCTTAATAAAAATATATTTAACAAAAAAACATTACCGAAATAAAAAGAGAACACACGATGTGGATATATGATATAGACAAAAGAAATAGGCGGTGCTAAACTACGTTTAGTTCATCCCTTTGTCTATATAGCCAAAACAAACTAAACCAATTTCTATCGACAGCAAAATACGTGTGCTGGCGAAAAAAGAAATAGTATTACCTTTTTCGCCAGTATCGTTTTTAGCAATCTTTTTCAGTCTTGATTTATCCTTAATAGTTTGAGTAAGAAATGAACTCTTTTATTTCTTACTCGGTTGGAAGTTCTATCATGTACTTCTGTACAAATATATTCGGGTCTAATCCGGCAGTGGCATATTTAACTAATGTATCTCCCTTTTCGGTGCAGAGCAAAATGCCGATAGGCGGATTATCATCCGACTGCATCACTTCTGCTTTAAAGTAGTTGAGGTACATATTTAACTGTGAAGCATATTCATGGCGGAACTTGTCTATCTTTAATTCCACAATAACATGGCATTTCAAAATACGGTGATAGAACACAAGGTCAGTAAAGAAATAATCTTCATCAATCAAGATACGTTTTTGCCGGGCTTCAAAACAGAAGCCATGTCCCATTTCTAATAGGAAGCGTTGCAGATTGTCAAGAATGGATTGCTCCAAATCGTTTTCTGTCACTAATGCACGTTCATTCAACCCTAAGAATTCCAAAGTAACAGGCGTATTGATTACATCTTTTGGCTGTAATAAGGTTGCTTGTTGTTAGACTAAAGCGGAGAGTGCTTCTTTGTTTTTGGATAGTCCGCTACGTTCGTAATATAAAGGCGCTATTTGTCGCTCCAACTCCTTTACAGACCAGCAACCTCGCATAGTTTCCATTTCATAGAAAGCACGTTTTACCGGGTTCTCAATTCCCGATATGGTATTTAAATGGGTGGAAGATAATCTGCTGAATAATCTATCAGCCGGAATCATCCATGTTTCGGTTTGTGGGTGTTCTGTTGATAGTTTCCAAACGCCAATTTCAGATTTGGCGGTCACCAACCGCCGAATTTGTATTTGCGATGCAATATGTTGTGTGACAGACTCTTTTAGTTGCGGATAAACAAGATATAACCGCCTAAATTCACGGAATCTACGTTCATTCAAACCTTTTGTTTTCAGCCGTTGTTCCAGCTTCTTCAACAATTGTTCACCGTATGCGGCACGGTCTTCTCCATTCTGCTCAAACTCTACGATATAGCAACCCATAAGCCAGTTACGGGAAGTAAGGGCAAGATTTACAGCATGTGTGGCTTGTGCCTGCAACGTGTTCTGTATCGTGTTGATATGTTTTACTAATGTTTCAAAGTTCATATTTTGACTATTTGTGCAAAGTTACATTTTATTATCAAAGTTTTAGTTCGGGCAAGATATTTATGGCTTCCACAATAAAGTATATTTCGGAAAGCTACCATCATGCTATACGAATAGGCATATACTGTTAATAATGGTTTACGCTAAATTATAAAATTACTTAATATCGCAATTTATGATTCATCAATCAACTATCTTTACACCTGAATGAACAGGAATATTATACGCTTATGAAATATTTTATCATAGCAGGTGAGGCTTCGGGCGACTTGCATGGAGCACAACTAATACGCGCCCTTAAAAAGAAAGATACAAACGCCTATTTTAAGTTTCTTGGAGGAGATATGATGCGCAATGAGGCATCTTGCGACCCGTTGGTGCACTTTAAAGACATGGCTTATATGGGATTTATCGAAGTAATAAAGCATCTTCCTGCAATCCTTGGCATAATGCGCACCACTAAGCAAGAGATAACAGCCTACAAGCCTGATGCCATCATACTTATCGACTACCCATCCTTCAATCTTAAAATCGCCAAATTTGCATTCAATGCAGGCATACCTGTGTATTATTACATATCGCCAAAAGTGTGGGCATGGAAAGAATATAGAGTTAAGAAGATAAAGAAATATATTACTGAAATGTATTCCATACTCCCTTTTGAAACCGATTTCTATGCGCGACATGATTATAAAGTGGAATATGTGGGCAATCCCTCTGTAGATGAGATACTTTCGGCTGTGAAATCAGTGCCGGAGGAGGAGAAATTCAGAAATGCCAACTCAATTGATTCCACTAAGCCGATTATCGCTATTCTTCCCGGCTCAAGGAGAAAAGAAATTAACGATAATCTCCCCGAAATGCTTAGAGCTACTCATGCCTATCCGGATTTTCAGCCTGTAATAGCCGGAGCTCCCGGTTTTGACGAAGATTTTTACAAAAAAATAATAAAATTAGAGGGTAGCTATGACATTCCACCGGTAGTAAAAGGTGATACTTATTCTCTTCTTAAATATGCACAATGCGCATTGGTAACATCGGGTACTGCTACTCTCGAAACAGCAATTGTGGGAGTGCCACAAGTGGTGTGTTATCGCATGAATGGAAGTAAATTTACTTATTCATTCTTTAAACGATTACTTAAAGTGAAATATGTATCACTACCCAATCTTATTGCAAACCGGATGATTATACCCGAACTCCTGCTGCATCATTGCAACAAAGAAACAATAGCCGCTGCAATGGAACATCTTATAACTCAATCACCCAAAAGAGATGAAATGCTTGCCGGATATAAAAACATGATGGAAATATTGGGATTGAAAGACAGTGCCGCAAACGCGGCAAAATTATTAATTACATCTATTGAGAAAACAAAGAACAATGAAAAAGCCAACTAAAATACTTTTTGTGTGTCTCGGCAATATATGCCGCTCTCCGGCTGCTCATGCGATAATGGAAGCTCTTGTAGAATCAAAAGGGAAAGCAGATGAATATATCATAGATAGTGCAGGAACTTATGGAGGACACGCCGGGGAATTGCCCGACAAAAGAATGCGCATTCATGCAGCTCAACGTGGTTATCAACTCACGCACAGAAGCCGAAGAGTAACCGGAAACGATCTTGAAGATTTTGATTTAATCATAGCTATGGATCACAACAATATGCGCACCCTACAGCAAATGGCATCATCGGTGGAGGAGGAGCGAAAAATAGTGCCCATAAGCAAATTTTTCAGTTTTCATCCTCATTACGACCATGTCCCCGACCCTTATTACGAAGGTGCACAAGGATTTGAATTGGTGATGGATCTGCTTGAAGATGCAGCACAATCAATATTCAACGAAACACAATCCAAACATTAATCAAATGTTAGATACTCCCGGTATAATTTTTCCTGTCGCTCCTTTTATTGTAAATTTGCATTCATGAAACATATAATCACCACTGTCGTTACTATTCTTGTATTTCTATCGTGCAATACAAAGTCTCACGACTCCACACCGAAAACGGTTTCTTATGCACAGGGATTTGACATAGCCGATGGCGACGGATATAAAGTACTCACAATTCACAACCCCTGGGAGAAAGAAGCCGAACTTCAAACATATATACTCGTTCCGAGAGACTCAACACTCCCCATTAATCTCCCATCGGGCACTATAGTGCGTACTCCTATTCAAAATAGCGTGGTATACTCTTCGGTACATGGAGGCATAATTTCTGAAATGGGAGCCGAGAATGCAATTTCAGGAATATGTGATGCTGAATATTTCAATATGCCATCAATTCAAGAGGGGTTACGCATAGGAAGGGTGAAAAACATGGGATCTTCAATGTCGCCATCTTCCGAAAAAATAATAGATCTTGCTCCAGATGCAATATTACTCACTCCGTTTCAAAATGCGGGATATGGCACAATCGCAACCCTCGGAATACCGATCATTGAATGTGCCGACTACATGGAGCATACCCCACTGGGTCGCGCCGAATGGATAAAAGCTATCGGAGTATTATATGGAAAGGAGGATAAAGCCGATTCAATTTTTAATGATGTGCGCGAAAAGTATGAAAACATAAAAAAATCGCTCCCCTCCGATTCCAAACGCCCCACAGTTATTACCGAAACAGTGGTAAGTGGAGTCTGGTATTTACCTGGAGGAGATAGCTACATGGCACACCTCATTGATGATGCCGGTGGTGATTATCCATGGAAATCCGATAAATCGAGCGGATCGCTATCATTCGACTTCACACAAGTACTCGACAAAGCTCAGAATGCTGATTTTTGGCTTATAAAAACTTTTGGCAGTGATCTAACGGTAAAAGGATTGAAAGATATTTATCCCCTTAACGATAAATTTTCGGCAGTGGCAAAAGGTGGAGTATATAGTTGCAACACGTCATCTACTACCCTATTTGCCGATTTTCCGTTTCACCCCGAATTGCTTTTGCGTGAATACATGGCTATTTTCCATCCGGAAATACGGGGAGACTATCAGTTGAAATACTTTAAACAAGTAACACAATGAGAATGTCACGTTTTTACATTGTCTTTACCGGCATGGTGTTGCTATTACTTATTTTAATAGTAGCCAATCTCCTTATCGGAGCTGTAAAAATTCCTTTTGAAGATATTTGCAAGATTATTTCAGGTGGTAATGGGGCAAAAGCATCATGGGATATCATAATCCTTCAATCGAGATTACCGATGATAGTCACGGCAATGCTTGCCGGAGGGGCACTTTCTGTTGCCGGACTCCTGCTTCAAACTACCTTCAACAATCCACTTGCAGGACCATCGATACTTGGAGTATCAACAGGGGCAAGCCTTGGGGTAGCAATCGTAATGCTATCTTTGGGGAGTACCTTCGGATCCTGGTTTGGCACTACTGCCGGTGGATATATCGGCATATTGATAGGTGCAATATCGGGTGCGGCTATAATACTTATTATCCTGCTTTTATTCTCGTCATTGCTACGAAGTGCCACCATGCTATTGATTATAGGAATAATGGTGAGCTATTTAGCTTCATCGGCAATATCATTTCTAAACTTTTTTGCCACACAAGAGGGGGTGCACTCCTACGTTATATGGGGATTAGGCAATTTTAGTGGAGTTTCCGCTTCACAATTACCAGTATTCACAATCCTTATATTATTGGGAATGGCTGCATCTGCTTTAATGATAAAGCCCCTCAATGCACTATTATTGGGCAATAGGTATGCTGAAAATCTTGGGGTGAACATAAAGCGCACACGTAATATTCTTCTTGGCATTACCGGTGTACTTACTGCCGTAACTACTGCATTCTGTGGACCGATAGGATTTATTGGACTTATCGTTCCTCACATCGCTCGCTTGCTTCTCAACACATCCAATCACAACACATTGCTACCGATTACCATTCTTTCGGGTAGTGCGATTGCTCTGATATGCACTTTATTGAGTGTTCTCCCCACATCTATCGGTATAATCCCGATAAATGCCATTACTCCTGTTATAGGTGTTCCTATCATAATTTATATAATTCTCAACAGAAAGAAACTTCAATATTTCAATTAATATCCATCACCATGTCGAAATACATTCTCAATACGAATAACTTATCGATTGGCTACCATAATAAAGTGGTGCTGGAAGATATTAATTTGTCTCTTTTACAAGGAGAATTGGTGTGTATGCTCGGTGCTAACGGTACGGGGAAATCAACACTGCTCCGCACTCTTGCCGGTACTCAAAAAGCACTGAGTGGAAATGTTATGATTCAAGGAAAGAAAATAGAGAGTATATCGCAACACGATATGGCTCGAATAATGGGACTGGTATACACCGATCGCACATTTGCAGGGGCTTTAACTGTG
The DNA here is from genome assembly GCA_964646495.1 of uncultured Muribaculaceae bacterium. Lineage (GTDB taxonomy): Bacteria > Bacteroidota > Bacteroidia > Bacteroidales > Muribaculaceae > HGM05232. The sequence continues at coordinate 8,295 of CAZYEO010000035.1, read as the reverse complement.
GAAGAATTGGTAGCACTCGGCAGACAACCTCACACCGGATTTCTCGGCAGACTCTCCCAAAATGACAAAATCGAAGTACAAGAATCTATTTATCTTGCCGGCATTGCACATAAAAGCAAAAGCTATATAGCCGACCTCTCCGATGGCGAAAGGCAAAAGGCAATGATTGCAAAAGCACTTGCACAGCAAACTCCTATAATTCTGCTCGACGAGCCTACAGCATTTCTCGATGTGGCGAGTAAAATAGAGATAATGAAACTTCTGCATCGATTAGCCCGTGAAACAGGAAAGTCTGTTCTCATGTCCACTCACGATATTTCACAAGCGCTATCTCTTGCCGACCGTCTTTGGGTTGTAACTGAAAATAGTGTCGTAAAAGAGGGATTCACAGAAGATCTTATAGTTTCAGGAGGATTAGACAATCTTTTTCCTGATAGAAACATTATATTCGACACTTCACAAGGGGATTTTCGCTCAACATCCTCGGCAATAAGAACTGTGTCGCTAAAAGCCTCATCACATCTATTATATAAATGGTGTAGCAATGCTTTGCAACGAAACCAAATATCAGTAGATCAAAAATCAAACATAAACATAGAGATTGTATCACCACAAGAAATACTCATACACACCAGGGAACAATCGAACACTGTAAATTCGTTTGAAACCCTTATCAACACACTAAAAACTATTGATTAACACCCCCTTTATTTTCTATATTATCACTCAAATAAGCATTTACGCATAAAAATGCAATTTTTATTTCAATTTTCAATCTGAAATGTAATTTTCTTTGTACTTTTGCATTGAAAAATGAATTTGTGCTTTTTTAATTCGCTAACATTATATGAAAAATAGGAGAACAAGACTTCAACTTGTTGCAGATTTAATAAGGAATAATAGCATCGGCTCACAAGATGAACTATTAAAACTCCTGAAAACTAAAAATTGCATCGTTACACAAGCCACACTATCACGTGACCTGAAAACTCTACGTATCACTAAAATCCCTACCGACCTCGGAGGATACATGTATATAATCCCTGACACCAATTCAGTGCAAGACAAACTCTTATCGGCTGGAAAGTCTTCAATTCCTTCCGGATCGCAAGCAGGTTTTGTTTCCATCGAATTTTCGGGACACATGGCAGTGATAAAGACACGCAACGGATATGCCAGCGGATTGGCTTATGATTTCGATATGAGCCATTCACCTGAAATTCTTGGCACTATTGCAGGAGCGGATACTGTGTTTGCTGTACTTCGTGAAGATGTAACACATGAAATGGCAATGAAGATATTTTCAAAGTTTCTTCCGATAAGTATTGAACCAATATAAAACCAAAATTAGACTTTAATCTCCTAACGGAGAATTTATTAACAGAAATGAACGAATCCAAAGAATTTGAGATTGTAGTAGCAAGCGCCGACCATGTGAAATATGTGGAAGAGATTCTCGACACTATTAACCGCGCTGCTAAGGTTCGTGGCACAGGGATCGCCAAGCGTTCGCCTGAGTATGTAAAACAAAAAATGATCGAGCGTAAAGCTGTGGTAGCTTTATACCAGGGTAGATTTGCCGGATTCAGCTACATTGAGAGCTGGAGCAATAAGCAATTTGTGGCAAATTCCGGTCTGATAGTATCTAACGAATTTCGTGGCATGGGACTTGCCAAAAGGATAAAACGACGAATTTTTGAGTTATCGCGCGAAATGTATCCCCAGGCTAAAATATTCAGCCTCACTACTGGGGAAGCGGTAATGAAAATGAACAATGAGTTGGGGTATCGTCCTGTGGCGTTTGGATCGCTTACCGATGACGAATCGTTTTGGAAAGGATGTGAAAGTTGTGTAAACTTCGACATTCTACAGAGAAACGGCCGTCGCATGTGCTTATGCACAGGTATGCTTTATGATCCTGCGGAACATCCGGACTCGAAAGATAAATAATAATCAGAAACAAATAAGATATTACAATATATTATGGAAAAGGAAAAAGTTGTTTTAGCATTCAGTGGAGGATTAGATACCTCTTTTTGCGTAAAATATCTGTCGGAAGATTGCGGATATGATGTTTATACTGCGATTGCAAACACAGGTGGGTTTTCAAATGAAGAATTGAAAGTGGTAGAGGAACGCGCCTATCAGCTCGGATCTAAAGGACACGCTTCACTCGATATTACCCATGAATATTATGACAAGAGCATAAAATATATGATATTCGGGAATATTTTGCGCAACGGAACATATCCTATCTCTGTAAGCTCCGAACGAATATTCCAAGCAATAGCCATTATTGAATACGCTAAATCAATCGGCGCTAAATATGTGGCTCATGGAAGCACAGGAGCCGGAAACGACCAAGTACGTTTCGACCTCACATTTCAAATTCTCGCACCCGAAATACAGATTATCACCCCTACTCGTGATATGACTCTTACACGTGAATATGAGATTGATTATCTCAAAAAACATGGATATGTAGCCGACTTCAAAAAGATGGAATACTCTATCAACAAGGGCTTATGGGGCACAAGTATCGGTGGAAAAGAAACATTACATAGCAATGAAACCTTACCCGAAGAAGCCTATCCTACACAAATGACGGCAAAAGATGATGCTCGCATCACTCTGGAATTTGAACAAGGTGAAATCGTAGGGATAAACGGTGAGAAATTCACCGACAAAGTTGCGTGTATTCAGAAAATAGAAGAAATAGTGAACCCCTATGCAATAGGACGCGATATGCACATAGGCGACACTATTATAGGTATAAAAGGGCGCGTAGGATTTGAGGCTGCTGCTCCCATTCTTATAATCGCCGCACACAAAATGCTCGAAAAGCATACACTCACAAAGTGGCAACAATATTGGAAAGATCAATTGGGTACTTGGTATGGAATGTTCCTGCACGAAGCTCAATATCTCGAACCTGTAATGCGCGACATTGAACAATTCCTTCAATCATCACAGCAAAACGTTACAGGAAGTGTGATTGTTGATCTCAAACCATATCGCTACACACTTGTTGGTGTAGAAAGCGAATACGATCTCATGAAAACTGATTTCGGCGAATATGGAGAGGTCAATAAAGCATGGAGTGCCGACGATGTGAAAGGATTTACAAAAATCCTTGCCAATCAAATGAAAATATACCACAACAACCAATTAAAAAATAAGAAGCAATAATAAATTCACGGTTGGCAGCACTTTTGATGTGTGCCAACCGTTAATTCATAAGAAATATATTGAAATGATTAAAACAGGAATAATTGGCGGTGCAGGTTATACTGCCGGAGAATTGATAAGATTATTGTTGAACCATCCAGATGTGGAACTTCAATGGGTGCATAGCAGTAGCAATGCAGGCAATATGATTTCCGATATCCATAAAGGATTAATCGGAGACACTGATATGCTCTTCACCAAGGAGTTGGATTTTAATAGTATCGATTTGCTTTTCTGCTGTACGCCTCACGGAGAAACTCGTCGTTTCATGGAGGCAAACACCCTGCCCGAAGACCTGAAAATCATCGATCTCTCTACTGACTATCGCCATCAAGATGATACTCACGATTTTGTTTACGGATTGCCTGAACTCAATCGTAAGCATATTATTCATGCAAAACATGTGGCAAATCCAGGATGCTTCGCCACAGCCATTCAATTGGCTCTTCTTCCTCTTGCTAAGAATTTGCTAATAAATAGCGATGTTCATGTGAATGCAATTACCGGAAGTACAGGAGCCGGAGTAAAACCATCTGAGACATCTCATTTCTCATGGCGCAACGATAATATTTCGATTTACAAGCCATTCAAGCATCAGCACCTCGATGAAATTACACAATCGTTGCAACAGTTGCAAAACAGCTTCAACTCAAAAATTAATTTCATTCCGGTAAGAGGATGCTTTTCAAGAGGTATTTTTGTCACTGCATATTTGGATTGCGCAGTAGAACTTGAGGAAATTAAGAAGATATACCAAGAATACTACGATGATCATAATTTCACTTTCGTAGTCGATAAAATGCCCGACCTTAAAGATGTGGTAAATACTAATAAATGTATTTTGCATCTTTCTAAAGTTGATGGCAAACTACTCATTGTGTCGGTAATCGATAACTTGCTAAAAGGAGCAAGCGGACAAGCTGTGCACAATATGAACCTATTATTCGGATTGCATGAAAAAGTGGGGCTTAATCTCAAACCATCTGCATTCTAAGCATTTTTCTCACAATTAAAAATGACACTATAATGAAACTATTTGATGTATATCCGCTGTTTGATATTGAAATCGTGAAAGGATCGGGGTGCTACACCTATGATGCTAAAGGCACGGAATATCTCGATTTATATGGCGGACATGCTGTGATTTCGGTAGGACATTCACACCCTCAATATATAAAAGCGATAACCGAACAAGCTGAAAACTTAGTGTTCTATTCTAATTCGGTCATTAATAGTCTTCAGCAAACTCTTGCCGATAAGCTCGGCAAAGCATCGGGATATGATGATTATCAATTATTCCTTATAAATTCAGGAGCTGAAGCTAATGAGAATGCCCTAAAACTGGCTTCATTCCACACAGGAAAAAAGCGTGTGATTGCTTTCAGCAAAGCATTTCACGGACGCACATCTCTTGCAGTAGAAGCCACCGACAATCCAAAAATCGTAGCTCCTATTAATGCAAACGGGCATGTAACGTTTCTGCCATTCAATGATATTGATGCAGTGAAGGCAGAACTTGCCAAAGGTGACGTATGTGCAGTTATCATCGAGGGAATACAAGGGGTTGGTGGTATTCAAATACCATCTGCCGACTTCATGAAAGAATTACGCTCCGTTTGCGATGCAACCGAAACTGTGCTTATACTCGATGAAATACAGAGCGGTTATGGACGTACCGGCAAATTTTTTGCCCACCAACACTTCGGGATACGTCCCGACATGATTACCGTTGCCAAAGGTATTGCTAATGGCTTCCCTATGGGTGGAGTGCTTATAAGCCCAAAATTCACCCCTGTGTATGGAATGCTTGGCACTACTTTCGGTGGAAATCATCTTGCTTGCGCAGCTGCAATTGCCGTATTAGATATTTTTGAAAAAGAGAACCTTGTAGAAAATGCACATCAAGTAGGTGAATATATTATTTCTGAACTTAAAAAAATTGATGGCATTAAGGAAGTGCGGGGTAAAGGACTCATGATAGGAATAGAGTTTGAAACTCCTGCAAAAGAGATTCGTTCTCGACTTCTACACGAACAACATGTGTTTACAGGTGCCTCGGGAACGAATGTAATACGCCTGCTCCCTCCATTGGTACTTACTAAGGCTCAAGCTGAAGAATTTATATCACGATTAAAAAAAGTTTTATGAAAATAGGAATCATAGGTGGCGGCAATATGGGTGGCGCAATCGCCATTGGGCTTGCTGAAAGCGGTGTGGTAATGCCAAACGATATTACTGTGAGTAGCCCTAATTGTCATGGCGAGCTCGACGTAATTAAAAAAACTAATTCAGGCATTAATATATCAACAGATAATATTGATGCGGTGTGTGGAACTGATATTATTATCATTGCAGTAAAGCCATGGCTCCTACCAGTCATTGTAGAAGAAATATCTGCAAAAATCGATTTTGAGCATCAGGGTATTGCTTCGTTGATAGCAGGAACTTCACTTGCCGACCTATCATCGTTTTTCGCCGATTATTCAAAAAAACCGATATTATTCCGCTTAATTCCAAACACTGCAATCGCAGTGCGACAAAGCATGACTTTTATATCATCGCTCAATGGCGAGAAGTGGGAAGTGGCTCTAAAAAATCTTTTTGATGCACTCGGAAAAGCATTAATTGTGGAAGAAAGAATGATGGGCGCTTGCACAGCCATTTCATCATGTGGCATTGCATACGCTATGAGATATATACGGGCAGCTTCAGAAGCTGGCGTGGAACTTGGCATTTACCCTAATCAGGCAAAAGATATTGTACTCCAAACACTTAGGGGGGCTGTAGATTTACTCGAGAGCACTGGAAATCATCCCGAAGCAGAAATAGATAAAGTTACGACTCCCGGAGGAATCACTATAAAGGGATTGAACGCAATGGAAGCTCATGGATTCACCAATGCTGTAATCGAAGGTATTAAGGCATCGGCTAAATAACTAACATAATATTTTATATGGCAGTAAACAAAGTGATATTAATAGGCAACGTTGGCAAGGACCCCGATGTGCGCTACACATCGCCGGGAAATGCCATAGCATCCTTTACCCTTGCAACATCAGAACGTGCATATACCTCGGCTAATGGAACACAAGTACCGGAACGCACCGAGTGGCACAACATTGTAATGTGGGGGAAAAATGCTGAAATAGCAGAACGCTATATCCGTAAAGGCGCTCAATTATATATTGAAGGAAAACTCCGCACGCGCACATGGGAAGACAAAAATGCAATTAAACGGTATATAACAGAAATATACGTGGACACATTCGATTTCTTGGGAAAGAAAGGGGAATAACCCACAATCTGTCAAACAATTAAAGAGGAGGAAAGATACCTGAGGATATCTTTCCTCCTCTTTAATTAAATGGCTCTCATTGCCTAAATAATTTGTAGAAATCAGAAAAAGCGTTATATTTGCGCATATTTTATAAAAGTGTGCAATATGAAAGATGATAATCTGATAAAAATATACGAAAAAAGTTTCCATGATAATTGGGAGCTCCCTGCTCTTACCGATTATATTGAGGGGAAAACCATGAGTTATGCCGACCTTAGCCGTGAAATAGCTAAAATTCATGTGCTATTTAAACAGGCACAAATTAGACGTGGCGATAAAATAGCTCTTATTGGTAAGAATACTTCCTCTTGGATTATTGTGTACATGGCTACCATTACTTACGGGGCTATCGTAGTGCCGATTCTACAGGAATTCAATCCTCACGATGTACAGCACATAATAAACCATTCAGAAGCCGTGTTGCTATATTCAAGCAATACTATCTGGGATCAATTGGAACTGGACAAAATGAAAAATCTTCGTGCAGCTATTTCGCTTGATAATAAAAAATTGCTTGCTGAAAAAGATGGGGAAAGTTTCAGCACATTCCTCAGAGGGCTTACCAGAAGATTCAAATCAGTATATCCGCATGGATATGATATACATTCAATAAAATATAGCGATCAAGACAATGATAAAATTGTAGAGATTAATTACACCTCCGGAACCACAGGGTTTAGCAAGGGGGTAATGCTAACCGGAGATAATCTTGCCGGGAATATTATATTCGGACGCAATTCCAAATTACACTTTCAAGGTAGCAAATGCCTATCATTTCTTCCATTGGCTCACGCCTATGGATGTGCATTTGATTTATTAGTTCCATTGGCGGTAGGAACCCACATTACATTATTGGGTAAAATTCCATCTCCAAAGATACTTATCAAAGCAATGTCCGAAATTAAACCGGATTTAGTGATATGTGTGCCATTAATACTCGAAAAAATATATCGTAAACAAATTCTTCCTATGATTACGAAGAATGTGATGCGATGGGCATTAGCAATACCATTCTTAGATTCTACTATATATTCACAAATTCGCAAAAAACTTATCGATACTTTTGGTGGGTGTTTTGAACAAATTATCGTTGGTGGCGCACCATTAAATGCCGAAGTAGAAGAGTTTTTGTATAAAATCAAATTTCCATTTACAGTAGGCTATGGAATGACCGAGTGTGCTCCGCTTATCAGCTACACACATTGGAAAGAATTTATTCCTCGCTCTGCAGGAAGAATACTTCAAGGTATAATGCAGGTGAAAGTTCTGTCACCAGATCCCGAAAGTATTCCGGGAGAGATTATCGTAAAGGGTCAGAACGTGATGAAGGGATATTATAAAAACAATGAAGCATCCGATAGAATGATCGACGAAGAAGGATGGCTCCACACAGGAGATATGGGAACAGTAACTCCTGATGGTACTATATTTATACGCGGTAGATACAAAACCATGATTTTGAGCTCTAACGGACAAAATATTTATCCCGAGGAGATTGAAGCAAAACTCAATAACATGCCTTTCGTAATGGAGAGTCTTGTTGTAGAAAGAGAAGGAAAACTTGTAGGATTGGTATATCCTGACTATGAAGCCATGGATGCCACCGGACTTGTTAATTCTCAGCTTCCTGAAACTATGGAACAGATCAGAAAAGACCTAAATAAAATTGTAGCACCCTACGAACAGGTATCAAAAATCCAACTTATTCCCAATGAATTTGAGAAAACTCC
>CAZYEO010000034.1:0-20336 GCA_964646495.1 uncultured Muribaculaceae bacterium | reverse complement strand
GAGTGAAATCAGACAAAATGCTCCAAGCAATATTTTATATATATTCATTTTGTACTTATTTTAGTAGTTTTATTTCGCCGATAGTAATATATTTGCCGAAATCGATAGTAGTAAGAGGTTCAATCTTTATATATCTTCCCTTATTTACATTTTTGAAAGGTATCGTTTGAGGTATTGGATTATGCATAATATTGCTAAATTCTCCTATACACTTTACTTTATCCCATTGTTTTCCATCATTACTGATATAAACATTAAAATTATATATAGTCCCCGATTTATCCTCATTCCCAGTAGGATAATACACAAATCCCGACACGCTTTGTTCTGATTTCATGTCGAATATTATAGGATCCATATTTTTACTTTTATAAGTTGATGATATGTCACCATCTACCACTTTCGATGCACCTTTTGTCAAGCAATATATCGGATTGATAAATTTGCTTTCGTCTACTGCCATGGTTTCTTCTATAATTGCTTCAGCATAAAAAGCTCCGAATTTGCAAATATTTACGGAGTTTCTACTCATTTCTACGTTTAATCTTAATTTTTCAAATTTATTTTCTAAAATTCGTATCAACCTCTTATATCCTACGGTAGTACCTGTGCACAATCTCTTCCATCTACCATTTTGGTAACCATCAATAGAAAATTTCTCCATTCGCTGGCCCTTCGATATATCTTCCTGAATAAGGATGGTATTAATAGGTTTACTATCTACATCGTAGATAGTAGATGCTCCATTTTTAAGCACTTTATATGCCTCACTGTCTTTTACATGATTGACCGAGAATAGTTTTCTCCAGTAATCCGAAAATTCTTTGAGTCGTTTTACATCAGCCTCATTTATCAGTCCTCTCGTGTCAGGAGGAATATTTAACAATAACGAAGAATTATATCCGATGGATTGAAATGCGATATTAACAAGTTTAGATAATGATTTTACTTCACTATCTTGATTTTTATGGTAAAACCATCCGGGGCGTATTGAAACATCGACTTCCGATGGATACCAAAATAATTCGTTGGCATTTTTCAGGATTGAACGACCTCCTAAATCTTTAGATTTTTCAGTAAGTCCCAATTTACCATTTTGTTCGCTCGATCGAGAATATATTCCCGGACACAAGGCTGTAGCAGCCCACTCCGTTTCACGTCCCAATCCGGTTTCGTTACCTACCCATCTTATATCATCACCCATTATTGCCATTACTGCATTGGGTTGAAGTTTAGTTATTATACTGTAATATTTGTCCCAATCGTAAACCTGTTTTTTACCATTTTTACCCTCTCCACATGCCCCATCAAACCACACCTCATATATGTCGCCATAATTTGAGAGCAATTCTGTAAGCTGTTCACAAAAAAATTTATTATATGCTTCGCTGTCACCATAGGATTTTGCATTTCTATCCCACGGTGAGAGATACACACCGAATTTCATTCCATATTTATCGCAGGCATCTTTCAAATCTTTTACGACATCGCCATTTCCACTTTTCCATGGGGAAGAAGCTACTGAATGTTTTGTGGTAGATGTAGGCCAAAGACAAAATCCATCGTGATGTTTTGCCGTCAGAATAACCATCTTAAATCCCGTATCGTGAAGAGTTTTAATCCATTGCTCTGCATCCAACGATGTAGGATTGAATAGCATAGGATCTTCGGATCCATCGCCCCATTCTCTACCGGTAAATGTGTTTATACCAAAATGTAAGAATGCTGTTTGCTCCATCTTATGCCAAGTAAGTTGCTGAAGTGAAGGCACTAATCTTGATGCCATATCCACCTTTTCTTCAAAAGAAGCATTAACTGGAAAAACTACATGCTTCTGATAATAATGTTCTTTGGCATTGACACTCAATGCCAAAGAACATAAAACCCAAAAAAATAATATTAAAACTCTCACTGCTCTTACTAATTAGTTGGTGAAATAATAAATTGGAATGTGCTTTCTACTACGGGCACTCTATATTTATCAAGTACACCGGGACCACATGTGGCTGTTCCTACACCCATTTGCATATAATCAAGATGAACAGATACAACTCCCGTATCTTTTAATTGATTGATATGAGATGCAGAGTTCACTACATCATCTCCAAACGGAACCACACTGAATTGGAAATTTTTGTTTGAAGTAACTCTCATTCCATTGTTAGCATCATTAAATATGTTAGCCCATCTTACATCAGTACGATTACCTGAAGCTTGAGGTTTAACGTAATATGAGAACATTCTCTCGGCAGTAGTTGTATAAACTCCAATGCGTCCGCACTGATTGCGATCCACATAGGTTTCTATATCTCCTCGCCCGAGGTATTTTACGTTATTATACATTTTAGGCATTTCAAAAGCCAATCCGATTCTTGCTACTGATTTCAGAATTGAAGTATCAGGGATGAATGTGGTTTTAATATCTAAATCGCCATTGGGCTTTAACTTATAAATATAATTTACCTTAGCAATGCAAACATTGTTTATATTAAGAACATCGGCATTCACATCCCATGTATTTCCTTTATGCTTTATTGAATTAGCTTTCTGAGAAATATTGGAGATTCCCTCTTTATCCCATTCTTTTTTACCACCTTTTTTCTCGCGATTATCATTATCAGTAAATGGGCGGTAAAGACTTATCATCAATGGGGTTGTTAACAACTCTTCTCCATTATTTTTATATGAAACTATGGCTCCTGATTCTTTATCGACAATAATTGAAACTTTTGAATTGTTTTTCTCTTTAGCTTCTTTATACTTGTTGTTCAATGGAAGCATAAATTGATCGTAGGCAACTTCATATCCAGCAGGAACAAATTCGGTAGAATTAACAGGAGTCCAACTTAAATCCAAGAATGCTTCTTTTACATCATTAGGCAATTTTACCTTACCAAAAGTAATCTCCATTTTATCTTGGGGTTCACAAGAGATGTTTTTACTACCTGATGTTATAACTTTACCATTATCACCTACTACCTTCCAGTTCAGATTATAAGCTGAAAGATTAGTAAAATCATACCAGTTCTTAACTTCTACAGTAAGATTATCTCCATCAACTAATTTTGATTTGATATATTGATAGCATTTTTTCACTTCATTCAAATGTGGATGTGGCACCCTATCAGCATTTACAAGTCCGTTGCAACAGAAATTTCCAAATGAAGGAACATTCTTTGGTCCATAATCACCACCATATGTCCAATACCATTTACCATTGCTATCAATTTCTTTGAAACCTTGATCAACCCAGTCCCATATACATCCGCCTTGCGCCATCGGTTCGCTTTCGAATAACTCCATATACTCAGCCAAAGCACCACAGCTATTGCCCATCGCATGTAAATATTCACATAATATTATGGGTCGGTATATATCTTTTTGAGATAAATATTCTTTCATAAATTCCAATGTACGATACATCGGACAATATATATCGGTATAAAAATCCTGCTGTGCTCTTTCATATTGCACAGGTCGCGAGCTATCAACAGATTTAAGCCACTTATATGTATTTTCAAAGTTTGACCCGGCTCCTGCTTCATTGCCCAATGACCATATTATTATAGCGGGATGATTCTTATCTCGTTGATACATGCGTTTTGTTCTATCCATGTGAGCCAATAGCCATGTGGAATCGTTAGCTAAAGTTGCTTTTCCATACCCCATACCATGCGATTCGATATTGGCTTCATCTATCATATACAGCCCATATTCATCACACAATTCATACCAATCACGAGAGGATGGATAATGAGAATTACGGACAGTATTAATATTGTTTTGCTTCATAAGTTCCACATCCTTACGCAACAATTCTTTTGACACAGTGCGTCCAAGTTGTGAATGATCGTGGCGATTCGTTCCTTTAATTAAAATTGCTTTTCCATTGATTAGCAACTGACCATTCTTGATTTCTGATGTTTTAAAACCTACTTTACAACCTGTCTGCTCTATACTTTTACCATTTTTATCTTTTAGATTAAGGCTTAAAGTATAAAGATTTGGATGCTCAGCACTCCAAGGTTTAATTCCATCTATAATATCGGGTTTCAAAACATAATTACCCTTTAGAGAGCCTGCCTTGATAACCTTATTATTTTTATCAGTCAATTTATAATCAACAGCCGAAACATTTTTCCCATCTATATCTATATCAAGTCCGAATATACCATCACGATAATTAATCGGATCGAGAGCCGATGTAACTCTAAAGTCTTTGATATAAGTCGTTGGGGTGCTATATAAATAAACATCGCGTTCAATACCACTTAAACGCCAAAAATCCTGACATTCAAGATACGACCCTGCACTCCATCTATAAACTTCAATAGATACCGTATTCTCACCTGCTTTTATATATTTTGTAATATCCCATTCGGCAGGAGTTTTTGAGCCCATGTTGTATCCTACCTTTTCTCCGTTTATCCATAAATAATAAAAAGAGATTACACCTTCAAAACAGATTACTACACGCCTTCCATCCCAACTATTAGGAATATTGAATTTTCTGCGATATGAACCCACCTCATTTTCCGCATAGGGAACCAATGGCGGATTTTTCTTAAAATTGAATAATGGATCATCAAATTCATATGTTTCATTAACATATATTGCCGTTCCGTATCCTTGACGTTCCCAGTTGCCGGGGACATTGATTTCATTCCATGAATCTATAAAATAATCAGACTTATAAAAATACTTAGGACGATTATCCGGATTTTTTGTCCAATTGAATTTCCACTTGCCATTCAAACTCATATAATATGGAGACGACTCGTTGTCAAGTCTTGCTATTGCATCTTCATCGGCATATGGGAATACATACGCATGTGGTTCAATCTTGTTTAGCCCTATATTATATTGACTTTGCCATTCAGGCAATTTATCATTTGTGGCATATATTGGCATCGATATTAGTGCCATGCAAGCTACAACTCCAAAGTTGAGCAACAATTGTTTTATTGTTGTTTTCTTCATAAATATAAAGTTATTATTCAATTGATATTTCGTCGAAATGCATCCAAGTCGGGTGTCCACCTTTCACATGCAATGAAGGGCATACACCGGGATTATCTGCTTTAATTCTTACATATCTACCTGAGGCATTTAAATTATTAAATATAATATTTTTTGTAGAAATTCCTTCATAGAAAATTTCATCTTCAGTGTAAGTTTTCTTGACCAACTGCTTGAAATTAATATTATCATCCGACACTAATATTTCAATGCTACTGGGCTGATGCACTGCCATACCATAATTATTAATGCTACCTATCTTTATAGAATTTATGTCGGTGGTATTTTCCAAATCTATATTTATAATCGCAGCGGTATTATACCAGCCACACCACTCAAAATCAGTGTGTTTGTCGCTTCCATACAATCCATTGGTAAGCAAATATCCGGTATTGCTATTGTCATTTGTCGTCACCTTTTTACCCGTAGCTTTATTAAATTCTAATTTTAATGTTAGAATTTCGCCTTCTTGCATGCCATTGCGAAATGTGCATGCGTTAATAATACATGGATTCTCGATTAGTAAAGTATCAATATATTTATTGGATGATACAGTAGGCTTACTACCGTCGATAGTATAACGAATATCTACATCTGGGCGGATGCAACTGATGCCTACCTTTAATTTATTATTGTCCGGCATTACTTTATGGTCGAGGTTAAACATGGACCGGGCATATATTATACCCATTTCATCCCATCTGTGCGTAAGATTATCCACATTTTTCACAAATTCAGTCCAGTTTTTATTCTCTTTTTTAGACCATGCCGTTTCTGATAGAGCTGCCAAACGAGGGAAAATCAAATATTCCACATCCTCCGGCGTGTTACAAAATTCTGTCCACAAAGAGGCTTGTATTCCAAGAAGAAGAGATTTGACGCTTTCACTCCAATTGGATTGAAATGGTTCATAATCATACATATCCTTCAATGTTAGATTTCCAAAATATGTACGGGGTTCAAACCACTGAGGGCCTTGATATCTTATAAGATACATTACTTTGGCAGGTGTCATTACAAATTTATGCCCTTGTTCTGCAGCTTTTATTGCAGCAGTGCCATATTGTTGCCAACCAAAAATAACTATATCTTTAGGAAGTTTCCCATTTATAAGTTCATCCCATCCCATTGGCTGTTTTCCCTTACTTCTGACATAATCGCCCATTCTATTCATAAAATAGGCTTGTAATTCTTCGGTGTCAGTAAGATTCTCTTGTACCATGCGTTTCTTACATTTATCGCATACCTCCCAATTGGTTTTTGTAGCCTCATCACCACCTAAATGAATATATTTTGAAGGAAAAATTTCTACTATTTCATCGATAACATCTTCTAAAAATGAAAATACGCTATCATTTCCTGCACAGTATATAATCTCGGAGTTCTTACCTCCGGCTCCAGATAGCACTACAATTGGTTTTTTCACCACCGGGCATGCAAAGTGAGGATAAGCAGCCAATGAAGCATTTGTGTGTGCAGGCATTTCAATTTCTGGAATTACTTCTATATAATTCTTCGCTGCACGAGCCACAATTTCTCGCATGTCATCTTGAGTATAGAATCCCCCTTCGAGAGCTCTCTCATTGGGGCGTGCATTCAAACGCGCTGGAAATTCTTCATCTCGTTTCACTCTCCATGCTCCGACATCGGTGAGAAGTGGGTATTTTTTTATTTCTATACGCCATCCATTATCATCTACCAAATGAAGATGTAATTTATTCACCTTCAACATTGCAGCACAATCTATTATCTTTAGCACCTCCTCTTTTGGGATAAAATAGCGTGATACGTCAAGCATTAATCCTCTATAATTAAATCGTGGGGTATCCTTGATTTCTACAGCTGGTACTGTGAACTTCGGATTGCAAGCCAAACCAGAAGATTCTATTGAGCTTGGCAACAACTGGCGCAAAGATTGAATACCATAAAAGAATCCTTCATTACCGGATGCCTCTATTACTATTCTTTTACTTGTAACGTTAAGATTATAGCCATCTGCCGGAATATCCGACTTGGTTTTAAACGTTACGTTGCCATTTCCATTACCTATGATTATCTTGGGCGAGAACCCACCTACAGTCTCAAAACGAATGGCTAATATCTCGGCAATCTTAGCCTGCTCTCTATTTTCGACAACAACAGTAGTGTTTTTATCAAAAATAAAGCTACCTTTTTTCTCAATTATGGAGGATGGCTGAGGAATAACCCCTATGCTTGCTTGAGATGAATTTGTGTCAGCAAATATTTCAAGACTTAAGCTATTGATTAATATTAAAAGCCCTATTATTAAATGTTTATATTTTGTAGTCATTTTTTAATTATTTCTATAATTGTATCATTATATTGCATCTGCAATTTTTTTAATTCACGCATCATTTCTTCTGTGATATTTTTGGCTTCAGGTTTGCCATATATATTATTCATTTCATGAGGATCTGTTTTTAGATCATATAATTCCCATGAATCTATATCATTATAGAAATGAATAAGTTTATATCGCTCAGTCCTTACGCCATAATGACGTTTCACCATATGTTCCGCAGGATATTCATAAAAATGGTAATACAACGAATTGCGCCAATTTTCGGGCTTTTCCCCTTTCAATAGTGGAAATAAGGATACCCCTTGAATATCATGTGGTATTTCTACATTGGCAATCTCTAAAAATGTTGGTGCATAATCTATGTTTTGTACCATCTGAGGAATATCACCTCTCATTTTCAACCCTTTAGGCAATCTCATTATCAAAGGGGTACGCATTGATTCTTCATACATAAATCTTTTGTCAAACCAACCATGCTCACCCATATAAAAACCCTGATCTGAAGTATACACAACGAGAGTATTATCTAATAAATTATTTTTTTTCAAATAGTCGAGAACCTCGCCAACGTTGTCATCCAAAGATTTGACAACTTTCGCATAATCCCTCATGTATCGCTGATATTTCCACTCGGCAAGCTCACGACCTGTTAATTTTTTATTATAAAATTCAGTTATGATTGGAGCATAAAAATCATCCCATTTTTTACGTTGATTTTTATCCATTCGAGAACAAAATTTTTCATACGTCTCTTTCAATGGCGATGATTTGCCTTCAGCGTTCATTTTGAGGTCGTAAATAATATCTAAATTTTTGTCGATACTCATTTGCTGACTTTGAGCTGCAATTCTGTTTTCGTATTCGTCGTAAAAATTTTCAGGCAACTCAAATGTTTTATCTTCATATAAATTCAAATCACATGTGTCTGCCATCCAATTACGATGTATTGCTTTATGATGGATAAATAAACAAAACGGTTTATTTTTATCTCGTTTATTATCAAGCCAATTAAGGCTCTTTTGTGTAATGATATTAGTTATATATCCATGCTCACTAATCGTATCATTATCCATATTAATGAAGTCAGGATTATAATAATCTCCCTGACCGGGCAACACCTCCCAATAATCAAATCCTGTAGGAAGACTTTCCAAATGCCATTTACCCACTATGGCGGTTTGATAACCGGCTGCGCGCAATAGCTTAGGCATTGTCTGCTGAGCAGTATCAAAAACACATGTAGAATTATCTGTGAACCGATTTGCATTGCTATGTTTCCCAGTTATCATACACGCCCTACTTGGCCCACTCAATGAATTAGCAACAAAACTATTTGTAAATCTCACACCATCATGTGCTATTCGATCAAGATTGGGTGTATTGATATGCCTCGTGTCATAGCAGCTCATCATTTGAGCCGTGTGGTCATCAGTCATTATATATACAATATTATAAGGCTTCACAACCTCTTCTTTATTGTGACACGAATACATGATTGCCAAAGATGACAATGCTACAAGGGGATATAAAAAGCTTTTTTCGCAATGATAGTTCATTATTCCTAAATATTAATCTTTTTTCTTGACTTATTTAAGATGAAAGGGAAGGTTAAATGAGTAGCTAAGCTAACCTAACCTTCCCTCCATAATTCTCTAAATAAGAATATTATAATGACTCTTAGTCACAGTCGTATCCATAATCTGCTGTTCCATCGGCTTTTGTAGGCCATCCTGGATTTTGATATATGGTACTTTTTCCATCGCCAACGACTGTCAATAAAAACTCAGAGATTGGAATTGGCTCCAAATAATGAGGTTTCGGGAAAGTATATCCATCATAAGCAGCCGAAGTAGAGAAGATTTGCAATGGACGGATATATATCGAAACACCTTTCTGCGAAATGATTGTTTCATCCAATTGTCCACTTGAATACATCTTATATGCCTCTGTCCATAAATTCATTCCTTCCGGTTGATACTTATTCATATTGTCGAGGGATCTCCATCGCTTGAGATCATCCAAGCGAAGACCTTCAGCGATAAATTCGCATCGTCTTTCGCGACGAATATTATAAAGCGTCTTATCTATCATAGCCCCTTTCGACCATATTGCAAGGTCATTCTCCTTTGTTAGATCTGTAGCATTGATAGTTTTCATATAATCACTATCAATTCCGGCTCTGATACGTAGCTCTGTCCAATATTTAGCACATTTGCCACCCAAAGATTTATATCTCTCATAATATGCTTCGAGATATATAAGATAGGCTTCTGCTGAGCGGAAAATAGGGACTGTAGTAGTACAATTATATTGTACTTGTTGTAAAACTTCAGGGCTAAACCATTTTTTCACCTCATACCCTGTTGTAGATTTTTCACTACCGCTATTATATATATATGGCTTATAATAGAATATGGTATCATTTACAAATTTTCCATCTACAAGTTTTGTATCTATTAAGCTACCAGCGGCTCTCACCGATTCTGTCAGGCGCGGATCTCTTCCTTGAAATTCATAGTAGGACAATTCATCACCTTTATACTCTGAATTTGCATCGTATATTGGCAACCCGTTTTTCATAAGGAAAGTATTGACAAATGCTCTTGTCACTCCACAACCACCTCCTGATTTCAAGAATGCCGAGCAACTATGAGAAAGAACACCATTAGCATAGTAACGAGCCAATACGACTTCATCATTATCTCCAAATATGGTGGTTGAATTAAACATTGTTTGATAATCATGATTCAAAGGACGAACATCAGCCACTTTTTCAGCAGCTTCAATAGCTTCTTCGAAGAAAAAGTTTACTTCAGCTTCAGCACTACCCGCTTTAAATGTAAAATTAGGCCATGTTTCTTTTCCCACCCATTTATTGTTTCCGGGAACAAAGCAAGTACCCGCATGGTATTTCTCCCATGTAGCTTCATACAATGCCACACGTGCTTTTAGTAATAAAGCGGCGTCACGAGTTATGCGACCTGATTCCGGTGCTTTAGCCATAAGCAATGAATCTGCAATATCCAGATTTCTGAGGATAAAACGAGCTACTTCATTTCGTGGGTAGCGCACACTTGCTTGTGTTAGTTCATTTTTATCATCGCTAAGCAATTTAGTAAAAATGGGAGCATCGCCAAAAGTTCTCAACAATCTGAAATAATCATAAGCTCTGAAGAAATAGCCTTCACCTAAATAATGATTGATTAAATCTTCGTTGCCTTGTATTTCTCCTTTTGCTTTTTTCTCTTCTGCTTTATTGATAAAATAATTCAATCCTCTAAGGTTAGAAAAATTCCATCCTGAATTTTCTGATTTTACAGTTTTCTTCTCTCCTTTATAAAACAGATTACTTGCATTGGCTGAACATTGATTGTCACTTTGAACATCCTCCGTATACAAACCACCGTATCCACCATTATTAACCGGTATGAGAGGGGCCTTAGAATTTGGTTCCAACTCATAGAAATCATTCATATATATTTTCAGGTCATTTGCATTCTTAAAATATGAATTTTCATTACCGAAATCCAAAGGTTCTCTGTCAAGGAAATTACAAGAGCTTAACCCCAAGAATATTAATGCAAAATATAATATATTATTTTTCATATTAGCTTATTTTTAATTTTTACGATTAGAAAGTTAATTCCAATCCTATAGAATATGTGCGATATTGAGGATATGTTTTACCTGGTCCATATTCGCTATCTGAGCTACCTACGGCTTCCGGATCATATATGCGAAGTTTTGTGAAAGTGAATAAATTCTCACCTGATATATATAATCTGGCATTGCGT
The DNA here is from genome assembly GCA_964646495.1 of uncultured Muribaculaceae bacterium. Lineage (GTDB taxonomy): Bacteria > Bacteroidota > Bacteroidia > Bacteroidales > Muribaculaceae > HGM05232. Next base: position 9,200 of record CAZYEO010000034.1, on the reverse strand, counting down.
ACATATTTAGATAGTTTTGTATTTTCCGGCAAACTAAATCCGATTTGTAAATTCTTCAAACGTAAATAACCTGCATTTTGCAAGAATCTATCGCTTACCTGAATATTATTTTCATCAATTCTGATACGTCCATAATAGGGATCAAGATTGGCACCAAGCTCTGAACCTGCATATCTGAAATAATCTAAATGATTATTCAAGATTGTTCTCTGCCATTCCCCTGCCATACCAAAGAATGTTGCACTGTTTTTAAAGAATACATCGCGCGATCCTACACCTTGGAAGAATGCTCTGAAATCTATCCATTTCCATTTTGCATTCAATGTGATGCTATATGAATAACGTGGAGTTGAATTACCAATTACACGCATATCACCATGATTATCCAATGTACCACTTCCTTGGTCTACCGAGCCATTATCATCTAAGTCGGCATACATTAAGTCGCCACCGCCCCATTTTGAGCCTATTGATGATTGTGAGTGTTTTTGGAGATAATTAGACATCTCTTCATCGCTCTTCGCAATTCCTAACACTTGATAGCCCCATATGTCGCCAAATACCTTCCCTTGATACCATCCGCTTATTGCTCCGTCGGGAGAGTCATATTTTGTGATTATTGTTTTGTAATCACTCAAAGTTGCTGATACGGAATAGGTGAAATCTTTTCCGATTCTATCACGCCATCCTACTTCCAACTCCCAACCACGTGTACGAAGTTCAGCATTATTAGTTTTAGGAGCTTTATCCCCATATATTGCTGATAATGCCTTTGCAGGACCTACCATGTCTTTGGTGGTTCTTTGATACCAGTCGAATGATCCGGTCAAACGATTACGCAAAAAGCCCCAATCTACACCTGCTCCCACATTTTCGATCTTTTCCCATGTCAAAGAAGTTGAATATGGTTTATACATCGGAAGTACTGTTGCTTGCTCTCCACCAAGGACTAAATTACCTGATGTTGAAGACATTTGTTGATAATATGGATAGAAAGATGTTGTGTTTTGGTTCCCGAGTGTTCCATACGAACCTCTTATTTTCAAATATTCAAATCCTATATCATATAATCTTTTCCAGAAATTTTCTTGTGCTATATTCCAACCGGCAGAAAAAGATGGGAACATTGCCCAACGTTTATCGGTAGGGAAACGAGATGCACCATCGGCTCTTAAATTAATCTCAGCCATATATTTGTCGGCAAATACATAATTTATACGTCCGAAGAATCCCATCGAAGCCCATTCACCCCTCTTATCTGAAATCATTGTGGTTTTTCCACCTGTTTCCGATGGTAGGAATGGCACATCAGGGAGCAAAATATTGCGTGAAGCAGCTCTCGATATATTATTGCTAAAATATTCCGATTGTCCACCGATTAAGAATTTAAAGTTGTTTTCTTTAAATTTCCATTCATAATCCGAGTATACGTTAGTACTGAAATAGTTAATGTTAGTACTCGCTTTTTCATAATATTTTTCGCCGGCTCCCGGTTGCACTACAAATTCACCTTTTTCATTAATCACATGTTTTTCAGCAATTCCCTCAAGTACCAAAGCACCTTCAAGAGTTCCATCAGGTTGTGTAAAGTAAATAGGATTAAATTGGCGTGTATATGGATTGTTTTCGATACGACTACTTATATCAGCATTGATTCTCCAGCCTTTTATCGGTTCAACTGTAAAAGTAGCCTGATTATAAAATTGTTGAATTTTTTGCACTTGTTTTCCGCCATCTTTCATTGCAGGTATTAATGACTCCGTATTATATTCGCCATTAGGCATAAACACAGGCACTGTAGCTGCTCTACGTCCTAAGTTGTGGTAGAACAAAGCATTCATAGCCGAAGGCTTTTCGTTATCCGTATTGATTATACGGGTATTCCATGTCATTCTTACATAATTGTTGAATTTTACTCCAACTTTCCCATTCAATGATAAACGAGAGTATTTTTCATCGGCATAATTGAACAAACCAGTTTGCCCCATGTAGTTGCCCGAAAAATAATATGTAACCTTATCACCACCACCACTTACACTGAAATTATGTTCCTGTGATGTAGTTACTTTCTTTAAGAATACATCATACCAGTTGGTATCTGCAAAACATGCTTGATTACGCATCCAGGTGTTCTGGTTTTCGTAAGGCATCGTACCGTATGTAATTTCACCTCTTTTATATGCCAAAATTCTATTGAGTTGTGTCGTACCAAAAGGTTTATTCCCTCCTGAATTCAAATATGCATCATTTACAATTAATGCAAATGTATATGAATCAGCCATCTGAGGAACCTTGATAGGTTGTTGGAATCTAACGTTTCCGCTGTAGTTTACACGAGTTTCTTTATCACCCGATTTTGTAGTTACCAATACCACACCAAACGGAGCACGCGACCCATATATTGAAGCGGCTGCGGCATCTTTTAATACAGATATATTCTCAATATCATTGGGGTTGATAGTCGATAAATCGCCCTCCATCCCATCGATAAGAATTAAAGGAGATGAATCAGATCCTTCACCAATAGAACCGACACCACGAATATTTATCTGCATCGATTCGCCAAGGCCACCACCATTATCATTGGAGATGTTTAGTCCTGCTATAGCACCCTGCAATCCTTGCACGGCATTGCTAATAGGGCGCGATTCCAACACTGCATTGTCAATCGTTTTTACAGCACCTGTGGCATTTACTTTTTTCTGAGTACCATATCCCACGATCACCACTTCATCAAGAAGTTGGTTGTCGCTTTTGAGTTTAATCTCAAAAGTAGTTTTATTATCTATTGATGTTTCAAATGGCATATATCCCAGGTAAGAAACAGTCAAAATACTTTTTTTGGTAGGTGCAGAAAGATGGAAACGCCCATCTATATCTGTATTTGTACCTACTGAGGTTCCTTTTATTACTACCGAAGCAAATGGAATGGGTTCTCCGGTTTCATCTAATACTGTACCTTTTATTGCTATTTGAGCAAATGCTGTAGACACAGTGAATAGAATATATATCAGTAATAATATATACTTTCTCATATTATTTTTCATTTATGTTGTTGTTAAGGTCGCAAATATTAATCCCTTTCACCAGCTTGGCTGAATACCAATCTATACATTATGGTACTATCATTGGTATAAATATATTGTACAGCATCTAATGGACGTTTTTTATTTCTATTTCGAGAAACTCTAAATTGAAGCACTCCATCGCCACCACCTGAAATAGATGTACCACCAGTAAGAATATTGTAATTATAAAACCACTGAGCTTTATCGCCGGGGCTTGGTACCGGGGCTCTCCAACGAGCATTACTTTTTAATTTTATTGTAAATGTATCGGCCTTTGCAGGAAGATTTATTGTATCCATTTCAATAAATTTTGCTGTAATCTTACTGTAATAGTAAATTGTATCAATGGTGATAACAAGCTTTCCATCAGGTCCAATTATTGGTTTCCCCTCACTATCTTTCAAGGTATCATTCTTATAAGCACTATACCGATAGGTTGAATCAATTGTGTTAAACGCCTTTAATTCAAAGCTCTCCCCCAAAGTGGAAATCAATTGATTATCCATTGTAAGTTCCGCTTTAAGATTGAAATCGCCGGGGTTTTTTGCCTTTTCTTCGCAGGATACTGCGAAGAAAAGGAGTTCGATTCCAACTAATAAATATAAAATCTTTTTCATCTATTAAATTTATTATAATTGTTATTGTTTGATAAAACGCGTTTTATATATATTGCCTTCTTCCGATTTCACACTGAGATTATATGTCCCTGGCGAAAGATTGCTTAGCGAAACAGTATTTATTCCATCCATTTCTTTAACCAATGCACAGGCACCTGTCATGGTATAGACCTTGATTTGCTTAGGGGTATCTCCGGTAGAAATGATAAATTTTGCACTATCGTTTACAGGATTTGGGATAACCTTTATTTCACTTTTATTTTTTTGCTTATCGATTGTAGTCGATTCGGTGAAGATTCCGGCAGGGTGTTTAATATCTACTTTTGTAATCAATGAGTCTACATTACTGTTAAGACCGAAGCTACATGCTTTTACCAAGCTATATTTATGTGTGGTAGGAACATCGTTACCCATATCCCAATAGAAAAGTCCCATTAAATTATTATCTACACAGAATTTTGCGCGCTTATAAGTTTGTGTATAGCCATCAAAATAGTAATAATTACCATTATAAAATGCTTTATCTATTTCATCATTGGGTACATAATCACCATCCATCAACCCATTTTTAACACCTACGATAGCGTTGCCCATCAATTTATCGTTAGCGTCGTAAGGGCCTGAGGTGGTTGTACTATATGATAAATATATCTTTTCTTTAGGGAAACCATAATTTACGAAATCTCTATATGTTCTCTCAAATTGTGAATAGTAGAACCAGGTCTTTTGAGGTCCATATTGTTGGAATGTAAATCCATTGACTAAATTCATCTTATTTTGAGGGAAACGATATGAACCATAAGCATGACAAGAAACTTCAAAACTCTTTTCGGCTGGAAGTGCCTTCCTGATTTCGTCAGCTAAATATCCATAATTTGTCCAGTCGGATGCCCACTCCAAGTCAAGCTCCACACCATCATAATCTTTTGAAAGTACAGCTAAATCAGCAGCAAATATTTTACGTTTATTAGCATCGGCAATAGTATTTATCCATCCGTCATGACCTTTCACTGAAATTCTCACCTTATAGCCTCTATATCCTTCGTATGCAGATTCCATTATTGCACGCCAGCTATCTTGTGAATAAGAATCGTATCCTAAATTGTTTTCTTTATCATATTTCCAATACGAATTTCCCGATGATATCAATTCGGCTGTTTGCATGATGCCAAGACCAGGCATTGGAATATTTACCATATGATCAGAGATAGCCGAAGTCGCAAATTTCATATTCCAAATAACTGTTTCATCTAATTTTGCTTTTAGGTTTTCACCGAGATAGCCTATGGATTGCGCCATACCCTTTGGAGTATAATCAACACTTTCGTCTGAAACCGTAGCATTAGCAAATTTTGCAACTCCATTATATGAGAATAGGAATGTAGTTCTTGCAGATCCACCATCATTCACACTTACACCAAAATGCACCCATTCACCTACAGGCATTGATTTAATGTTTACAAAGTTATTTCCGTTTACGCGTACTATAACTTGCTTAGTAGCTTCTTCACCAAGTCTGATAGAAAATCCATTTTTGGTGTCGTCGGTCTCTTTTCTAAAGATATAAGCACCTTCTGTCCATTCTTCGAGATACAACCATGTTTCAAATGTATAACCACGACTTGCTATTCCTTTTGCATCATATATAGGTTCAAATGTTCTTACATTACCTGTAGCTTTTGCTCCTTTACCGTTTAATGATAATACTCCACTTCTTCCGTTGAATTCAGAAAGATATTCACCATTGGTCACAGCCAAATGGTTATTTGGTGATTCAAATCTTAAATGGCCATCACTTAATGATTCTATTCCTAATATAATAAGGTCATTCGAAAGAAGATATTTTTCTCTATCAATGGCTCTATCGAAGAATCGGCTATTGGCTGTATAAGCTCCATTAATCAAATATGGTAATTTTGAATTATCTGTTACTTTTTCGCGCATTGCACCTTGAGCCGAAAATACACCGTGATGATTATATTCATTGTCTTTAAGTGTTACAGTCTTGTAATCAACCACGTTATCGCATAAATCTTGATCAAATTTATAATATGCCACTAAATCACTCCATTGTGGGCACCATTTATTTAGAGTGTTGTTGAAAAAGTAATTATAATCGGATTGAAGAAGATTTTTCCAAATTCTTACTTCATCGATTCTACCTTTATATTGTCCGCCACCAATTACAAAAGATTCTTCACTTTGTGAGAGTGCGGGAGATGTGTCTTGTGTTGTCAATTTTTGGTTCACAAATACCTTTGTATTACCTTTATCACAAAGCAACGTTATTTGACACCAATTTCCAGTAACAAAATCGTCACTGCTAACTTTTATATTTTTATTGCCGATTCCAAAATTAATTTGTTTTGTTTCACCAAGCGATAAAGAAAAATCATTTCCCCTCGAATATACAATTGCCCCATTCGTCCATTCGTCTGCGTTGAGCCACAATTGGATACTATAAGAATCGATCCCATCCAATTCCGGCATCATACCAAAATTGACAGATCCTTGAGGCTCTAACCTTAAAGAATAGTTAGTTACTTGCGCTTGCAATTTCACAGAAAAAGCCAGCATTATTGCACAGATGGCAAAAATTAATTTTCTCATGATTTAAAAGGATATTTTACTATTAATAATCTCTTTTGGTTAAGATATTATATAGATAAATGTAATTTATAAATGTTGTGCATACACGCAATTCTTGCTTATTTAATAATTATATATTTAAGGTATTGTAGTATCTTCTTTGAATAATTATTTTTTAATGGTATACGCAGGTAAAAAAACAGCCATAAGCAAAACAAGCATTTCTTTTTGATTTGCTTATGGCATATTACTACTAATATTTATTACTTGATTACAAATTTAGCGTTTTTGTTGCCAATTTTAGCTACATAGAATCCTTTTGCCAAAGACACTGAAGATCCAGCCTTAACATCTGCTACCTTCATTCCTGCAATTGAATAAATCTCAGCATTTTCAGTAACAGCTACTTCTTGTCCGTTGATAGTGTAATTTGTGGTATTGTCCACTACACTTTCTACACCTGATGGAAGATCGATAAGGTACTCTTTGTAGGTTTTAGATCTTGTGTTTAGGATTGGAGCAGTGTTGTCGGTAACTTTCAAAATCTTCACTTCTTTAATAAAGATTGTAGATGATGCAAGTGTAGGTGCGCTCAATTCCATTTTAATACGGAAAGGAATCACTACTGTACCTTCGTTATCCTTAGGAGCCCATGTGTCAAATTCATATACCATCCATTTTTTAGGATCCCATACATAATTGTCATTATCATCAAGCACAGGCTCACCATCTTCGTATGTTTCGCAAAACTCTCCCGAACGAATATTTGCCTTTGATGCTGTATTATCATTTGCAGGCAAAATGTTACCTTGATAGTTCACTGCATACATTTTGGTGAAAACATCTTCAGTTTCAGATATTTTGTTCTGGAAAATATTCATTACTACTCTCACTCTGATATTAGGATTGTCAGCGGTACCTCCTACCGGTGTGTTTTGTGGATCAGAAACGAAGTTAATATTAAACCAATTTAAGCCTCCTGTGCATTTTGGCAATGTAACATCTTTGTCATACAATTCTTTGAATTTAGCATCGATTGTAGAGTTTACACCATTAATACATAATACTTTCCCTACTGTTCCTCCTAAATCAACGATGTTGGTTCCAGCTTGAAGATCATTAAAATAAGGGGTATCACCTGCAAAGGCTCCACCTGCTACGAAAAACAATCCGTTATTGTAAAGTTCGCCATAGAATGGTGATGGTGCAGGACAGTTTGCTCCGGAAAATTTAGTCATGTAGGTAAATTGTCCTACATTAGCATCTTTGAAGTTATACATCGATGGCGTGATGTCTTCTTCTGTGATTGCCATCGCACTTGTTGAAGCCAATAACATAGCTCCTACTAATAGTAGATTTCTCTTTTTCATATATTTAAATTTAATAAGTTAATAATTGCCGACCCTTGTGTTGGACGACATTACAAAGCTATGAAATACGCATATAAATTATGTCCATTTTTATATACAAATGGTTCATTTTCGTCTAAAAATAGCCTTTTTACGCCCATCACAAGGGGAATTTGTCGATTACTTAACATTTTTAGGCAATCTCAAAATAATTGCAATTCATAACTCATCCAAAAGCAAAATAGGCTATACTCTATTCGTCAAAAAAGCTCTAAAAAATTTATTCATCTCTCATGTATATGCAATCACAAATTAAAATACCTGCAACGACAATATAGATAAAGACACATAAGATAAAGACTACATCGACAATCAATATCCCTAAAATTACAGACGTCACACGAATTGTTATGACAAAAAATAGCCACAAGCAAATCGTATATCTGCTTATGGCTATCAACATGGATATGGATAAAAAACTATCGGATAATAAATTTTATATTCTTATTGCCAACTCTTGCTACATAAAAACCGCTTGCAAGTGAAACGGCTTCACCAGCTTTAGCATTAGCAACTTTCATTCCCGATACCGAAAAAATCTCAGCATTATCGGAAACAGTTATTTCCTGTCCGTTTATAGTGTATGGAGCTACTATCGATTCGTCTCCAAGTACGCCATCAACTCCTGTATTTACATCCGGATTCAATGTGATATATGATTTTTCTCGCCTGAGTTTTATTGGATTGGTATTACCTGTTAATTTCAAGAATTTAACTTCCTTGATTAGCACAGTTGATGTCATTAACTCGTTATTGCTCATTTCCATTTTTATACGCATTGGCGATTCATTTGAAGAGTTTACCCATGTATCAAATTCATACACCATCCATTTTGTTGGATCCCAAACTGTATTTTCAGTATCTTTGCCAAATTCTGTAGAAGCAACTGCTATGTTAGTTGCTGCATTATCTGCTGCAGGTAAAATATTACCTAAGTTATTTACAGTATATATTTTATTAAACACAGGCGTTGTGGATAATGTGTTTTGATATATGTTCATTACAATTCTCACTCTGATATTCACATTGGCATCACCAACCATTGGAGTGTTGTTAGGATCTGACATAAAGTTAAGGTTAAACCAATTCAACCCTCCTGTACAATTTTGTATATCGGATTTTTTACTGTAAATATCTTCTAATTTTTCATTAATTTTAGAATTCATCCCACTAACACATAACACTTTCCCAACTGTACCACCTAAATTAATAATAGAAGTTCCAGCTTGAAGATCATTAAAATAAGGAGTATCACCTGCAAAGGCTCCTCCAGCAACCATAAACAACCCATTATTATAAAGTTCAGGAACGTATGTAGCAGGAGTTGGACAGTTCGCTCCGGTAAATTTAGCCATATAAGGGTATTGACCTATTTTTGCATTAGCAAAATCATACAGTGATGGTGTAATGTCTGTTTCGGTTATTGCCATTGCACTTGTGGAGACTAATAATAATGCTCCTGTTAAAAGTAATTAATACCGATATTACCTGTGATTCGATTACCCATTTTTTAAAAG
>CAZYEO010000033.1:0-20432 GCA_964646495.1 uncultured Muribaculaceae bacterium | reverse complement strand
ACAAAGTTTCGGGAACTATTTGTATGTTACTGTTAGTTTTATCGGACAGCAATAATTTTTAATAAAAAAAGAGGAGGAATGTCACGAATGACACTCCTCCTGAGCAATTGTGAATATTGAAATTTATTATCTTCTGCCAATGAATATTTTGGTAGTGATTGGATCACCTGTTTTTGGTATAAGGCGCACAAAGTACATACCGTCAGGAACATTCGTGGTATAGACAGTGAGATCATTGCATATATGTTCTTCAACTATTTGTCCTGATATGTTGATAAGTTGCAACAATTTCAGTGGAATATTTTCCTCATTAATTATTCTAATATCGTTGCCGTGAGCATATGTGCGGATTGATTCTGTTGTAACAGAGTTTACTCCCGAAACAAGGCTCCATTGTGCTTTTGCAGTTTTGTCGGAAGTATATTTCCAGATGGTCTCTTTTGTTATATATGTATTATCAATCTTCCATCCTGCAAAGAACCATCCCAGTTTTGAAGGAGGGTAGATATATGGAATGGGCTGGTCGTATGTAACGGTGATTGTAGTGTTTATATTCCCGGCATCGTAATCGAGGTATAAGTAATATTTATTCACTTCCCATTGTGCGACAACGGTTTTGTCGGTAGTGTACTCCCAGTATGAGCTTTCATTTACTTCGAGTCCATTTATTGTCCATCCAAGGAAACGATAGCCATCTCTGCTCGGGGTAGGGAGAAGATCGAAGAAAAATGATTGATAATCTACTTTTACGACACTTGTATTTCCATTCCCTAAGTCAATGGTCAAGTTAAATTGGTCGGGTATCCATTCTGCATACGCCGTGCTCGAACTTGCATATTCCCATAATGTTTCGGGTGTTAAAATTCCGTGATGTTCCCACCCTCCAAAAGTATGATAGGGAATCTTGGATTTTGGTGTCGGAAGCTCTCCAATAGGTTTGCCGTAGGTCACTGATATGGAATTAAATGTTTCGTTAATCTCTTCGGCTGAGAATGAAAGTGTATATGATTTTGGAGCCCATTGAGCTACTGCAACTTGATTGTCATCGTAGTTCCATACGGTTTCGTTGGTTATATACTTATTCCCGATTTTCCATCCAATAAGGTCGTACCCGTTTCTTGATACATAAGGTAAATCTCCGATAGGTTGTCCCTTCACTACTCTCTTTCCGTCGGGGATTTCTCCGGGTCTTACTGAAAATTTTCCACCATTAGCATCAAATGAAAGAGGGAAGGTTACAACGTTTATTTGAACTTCATTAGAATATCCAATGTCAGATCCTTGAACATCGGGAACAGCTGCCTTATAGCGTATATAGGCATTGTTGTAGCTGAGGTCTAAAGGAGTGCCTGATGTATAATTACTCCAAGACGCTTCTCCATCCTTTTTTATTTCCCACTTCACCGCTGCAAAAGAAGGAGTTATGGTTGTAGCTTTTCGTGCTTTGATGTCGAGCATTTCACTTTTATATATATCTTGAGGCTTGTTAAGAGTGGCAGCTGTAAATGGTATGACAAAATTTTTGTAGTCTCCAAATTCTGTCTCCCTCTCCATTTGCCATATTGGAGGGATTGTATTTACTCCTGCGGGAAGATATATGTGCATTTCCTTATTGCTAAGGTAAAAAGCCCCCTCATTATTTATCCCAGATAATTTGTTGGGGTCAGTTCCGAATACTACTTCACGAAGGGAAGTGCAAAAGCCAAATAGTCCCCTTATGTTGCTGAGGTTTGTAAACTTATCAAAATTATCGATTTGCTCCAATTTATAGCAACTGTGAAAAGCTTGGTAAGCTGCGAGATTGTTATTGTTGTTAGCGTTTGGAAGTGATATTTTTGTTAAGCTCTCACATCTATAAAATGCGTAGTTTAATTTTGTGATGTTTGTGTATTTTTCTAAGTATTTGATTGTAATAAGCTGAGGACAGTCACTGAATGTTTCTCTTAATGATATTTCTTGTTGTTCGGATTCTGGTGTTGGGAGTAATACCTCTTCCACATTATAACAATTTTTTAGAAGGCCTTCAAGTCCCACTAATTCGGAGTCGTCATAATCAGATGGGTCAGCAGGAGGTGGGCTTGTGAATCCGCTGCCCGATAGGGTAGCTAAACTCATATCTATTTTTTGAAGTTTAGATTCGAACCCTCTGTTGATTTCTTGTCTTAGCTGAGATAACATTTCTGCTGTCCAGTTAGTTTTGGTAAATGTAATTGATGTAGCATTAGCCGCGATATAATACTCACCATCGTAACCATATTTTTCTTTTCCATCTACTACAGCAGAAAATAAATAGGGATTAACACTAATCTTTACGCTATTAGATGCGGAGTTGTTTTGTCCTTCCGGGTGTGACGCCGCATATCGTATTTCGGCACCGTTGTAAGAATATTCGACAATAGTATTTTTTTCTATAGGTTCCCAATTGGTTTGTCCTACTTTTTTTAGTTCCCATTGCCCCTTTGCAAATGACGGGGTAACGCTTAAACTTGGCAGAGCTAAAGCTTTACCTTCATTAGCAAGTATCGGTTGATCGGTTATTTCAGCTGTGAAGGGTAGGATATAGATATTGCCATATTCCTTGAATTTGAAAGGTATTTCTGTAGTCCCTTGAGGTAGATATACCGAAGTGATACTAAAAGGAAATGGATAATTGATGTATATTATTTTATTCGGGTCAGTGCCAAGTCGTATCTCTTTTAATGATTCACATCTACTAAATGTTTCATCAAAGAAACTGATATTGGTAAATGTTTCAAAGTTTATAACCTTTTCCAACTCCATACACGAATAAAATGTGCGAATAAAATTAATTCCTGCCGAGATATCTTTTGGCAATATTACTGTGCTTAATTTTGCACAACTATTGAATGTATCAGTATAATCGCCACCCTTTGTGTATGAGTCAAAATTAATAAGGTTGATCAACTCGATACACCGAAAAAATGTTTTTTCAAATGATATGTGTGTAGGAGTCGTTGGGATGGGAAGGTTGATTGATTGTATGCCATAACAAGAGTAAAATGTGGAAGCAAACGATGTGACATTAGTATACAACTCAAGATTATGAATCTGTTGTAACGATATGCAGTTGTGGAATGTTTTACTCAAATTAGTAGGTTGTGATATACTTTTGTCGGGGATAGGAAGAATAATGCTTTCAAGAGCATTACAATTGGAAAAAAGACAGTAGAGTCCATTATTGCTCTCAGAGTCAAATCCTGTTCCAGATAGAGTAGCATTCCCCATATCTATTGATTTAAGATCAGAGTTGCCATTAGAGAAGTTGTCGGAGGTGTCGGTCCAATCTACTTTTAATGCTCGTTGAAGATTCAAAAGCTGTTTGGCGGTCCACGGACCTTCTACTTTGATAGCTGTCTTATCTAATAAGCGACTATTAGGATAAGGAAGGTTTGCAATCTCATCCGGAGAATAAATGGTTTCTTTGTCACCTTTATATGCCACTACTGTCTGAGCATGCATGTTCTGCAAGCCAAATAGGGCTGATAAGACTATCGCAATGACGATTTTCGTGTAAATTTTGGATTTCTTTTTCATAAATAAAATTGGTAAATTTTTAAATGTTGACAGATTCAAATTTGGGGTTAAATTGTTTTTGATTCAAGTTTTTTTAAGATAAATGTACTATTGGCATGCTAAGACAAATAGTCGTGCTTGTATTATAGATATATGCTAATAGCACTGCAAATTTAGATATTTTACAGTGCTATTAGCATAATCAATAGGGGGACAAAAAGTGGACAATGGGTGAAAAGGGACTGTTTGTCCGTGTAAAAGAGGACTTATTGATCATTTCTATAATTACGTTTCAGAAGTATCAAAAATAGATATACTAAATATGAAAGTTTTGTACAGATATAGAGATTTTCCGTTGCCCCGATGAGGCGGGGTTATATGTTTTTCTTGTCACTCCATTATAGAGAATGACAATCATTATAAAGAAACGTAATCAGGATGATATGCTTAAATATCGATATTCTTTTTTGGATCTCGATTTGGGTGTGTGATGCGTTTTTTTTGCGTAATTACCCACTTGTACCATTCGCGTAATTTTATCCACACCTCTGATGGGCTGGCATTGAGATCGCTGGCAAGAGGGTCGATGAATGATGTGAGTTGTGGTGTTTCTCCAAATTGTTCGGGGAACACCATGAGAATGTTGTTGAGGCTGAAATATTTTGATAAAAACAGAGGTATGTTATCCATCTCGCTATTAAATGATATTGAAGTACGCCGAGCACCGATCATTACAAGCAGATCATCATCGAGAATTTTATTTGACATCAGAATGAAATCGCCCCATTCGTCAATTTCTTTGTATTCGCTTCTGATATCAAGATTTGAAGTATGAATCACACCCTTAATCAATGGAAGTGTATCGGGGTGGGCGCAAAAAATAGCTCGACATCCTATTTGCTTGGTGATGTTGCCCACGCGTATTATCCACTCCTTGAACCCTGTTTCAAATTCAGCCTTTGCCGGCACTGCTATTATTATGCGGGTGATAGTGTTAAGTGGAATAAAGCATCTCGATACTACAACCATCTTATTGGTTCGTTTCAACAACTGATCGATTTTGCTCCCGTAAAAACTGTCTACAAGATTGGTGCGTTGGTGCATACCGAGGATTATTTCCGAAATATGGCGTTCCATAATTGCATTTACAATTCCTGTTACGGTGTTCAGGTCATATCGTTCGATAGGTTCTATGCGAGCATCGACAGCCGCTGCCGCTTTCTCAGCGAGGTTGAGTGTGTTTTGGGCTATTGCAACAGATGTTGGGGTATCTTCGTTGCGCACATGAAGAGCATATATTGGATGATTTCTTTTTGCTCCACGCATCATTAATGCCAACTCCACAAGTCGAGGGGTAGTTATAGGATTGGAAACAGGAATCAAGATATTATCTTTTTCGGTATCATTGGTATCTTGTTTCAATAATTCAGATACCATGCGTATTTTAATTTTGGTTGCTGCTTGCTCGGTAATGAACGATGATATTCCACAAGTAATAAGAATCATTACAATTGTGGCATTAAGTATATTTTCGTTGAGTAAGTGTGTGCCATCGGGAAGGGTTATGTTATATCCTATCATCACAACAGCTAAAGCAACTGCAGTGTGGGCTGTGGTGAGACCAAACATTAAATTTCGGTCGCAGGGCTCCATGTGATACGTTTTTTGTGCTGCCCATGCAGCAAGCCATTTCACTAATAATGCTATCCCGATCATGTTCACAGTTACCCACACTGTATCCAAGTCGGAAAGTACAGATAGGTTGATAAGCATACCAACTCCGATTAAGAAATAGGGTATAAACAGAGCATTTCCTACAAATTCAATGCGGCTCATGAGCGGAGATACATTGGGGATATATCTGTTTAACACTAATCCTGCAAAGAATGCGCCGAGCACAGCCTCAAGCCCTATAACTTGAGCAAGCCATGCAGCAAGAAATACCAATGCCAATACGAATACAAATTGGGAGACGCTGTCGTTATAATTTTTGAAAAACCACCGAGTAACTCGTGGATATATATATAGAATTGCCAAGCAATATACGGCAAGATACCCAAATAATCGCAATAAAAACAGAATACTGAAGCCTCCATCGCGATGTATTCCTACGCCGATTGCAAGAGTGAGCAATGCTCCGAGTACTGCAAATATAGTACCCACAATGGCAATAAGCACTACAGGACTTTTAGTTATTTCAAAACGAGACACCACCGGATAGGCTATGAGGGTATGTGATGCGTACATTGATGCCAAGAGTAATGATGTGGTCCAACTCACATTTAGAATATACACGCTGGCTATCATACCTATGGCAATGGGAATAAATGTGGTGTATATGCCAAATACAAAGCCCTTGTTAATATTCTTTTTGAGATGAAACATGTCTATTTCTAACCCCGCAAGAAACATCAAATACAATAATCCTACCTGCCCAAAAATCTCAAAACTACTGTCACGCGCCAATAAATTAAAACCATGCGGACCTACAACTACACCGGCTACAATCATACCAATGATATGCGGTATCTTTATTTTATTCAGAAGTATGGGAGCAAACAGAATAATCACCAGTACTATAAAGAATATTAGTACGGGATTGGTGATAAGAGGTTGTAGAGCCAACAAATTCATGGATTATTTTTTGCGCAAAGATACGGAGAAAAAATGAAAGTTATTAGAGCGATTGTTAGTTTTGGAAAAATATTCGTAACTTAGCCGAGTGATATGCGTTTATGAGGTGAAATTTCCATTTTTGTGTTCTAATTTACCTATTAGGACTGAAATTAAGCCTATTGTATGTAACTATAAATAATAAGTTTATAATGAGTAACGGAAAAAAAATACGCGTTGGCATTACCCACGGAGACCCCAACGGAATCGGATATGAGATTATACTCAAAACTCTCGAAGAACCCACTATTGCAGAGTTATGTACTCCTGTAGTGTATGGATCATCTAAATTGGCTGCTTATCACCGTAAAGCACTTGAAATGCCACAAGTACCATTTAATATTATTCAAAATGCAAATGCGATAAAAGATGGTGCAAATAATCTTGTGGAAGTGTTGCCGGGTGAAGTTAAAGTAGAGATCGGTGCGGAGAGTAAAGAAGCCGGAAAAGCAGCTTTTATATCTCTTGAACGCGCAGTAGCTGACTTGAAACACGGTTTAATAGATGTCTTAGTAACTGCTCCAATAAGTAAACACTCCATTCAAAGTGATGAATTTCATTTCCCCGGACACACCGAGTATCTCGAGAGTGCTTTTGGGGATGGTAATAAATCACTAATGGTGTTATTCAATGATTTTTTGAAAGTTGCACTTGTGTGTACTCATCTTCCACTCGCGGATGTGCCACAGGCTATAACCAAAGAGGCAATACTTGAAAAATTGGATATATTCAATGAATCGCTTATAAAGGATTTCGGTATTGTGCGCCCACGAATTGCAGTATTATCGCTTAATCCTCATGCCGGAGAAAATGGAATGCTCGGTACTGAAGAACGCGACATTATTATACCGGCAATAGCCGAAGCCGAGAGTAAGCGAATAACATGTTTCGGACCTTATGCCGCAGACGGATTTTTCGGCAACGAACAATACAAGCATTTTGATGGAGTGCTTGCAATGTATCACGATCAAGGGCTTGCTCCATTCAAAACCATTGCGATGGAATCGGGTGTAAATTTCACAGCCGGACTCACTTATGTCCGCACCTCTCCGGATCATGGCACAGGATTTGATATTGCAGGTAAAAACGAAGCAAATGAGCAATCGTTTCGTGAAGCAATGTATAAAGCTGTAGATATATATCGCAATCGTAGAAACTATCTTCAATCACGAAGCAATCCGTTGAGAAAACAATATTTTGATAAGAGTAATGATAATGTGGTTCTTGACCTTACGAAAGTAGAGGATGAGAATCAAT
Source organism: uncultured Muribaculaceae bacterium (assembly GCA_964646495.1). GTDB lineage: Bacteria > Bacteroidota > Bacteroidia > Bacteroidales > Muribaculaceae > HGM05232. Next base: position 12,968 of record CAZYEO010000033.1, on the reverse strand, counting down.
AATATATTTTACAACGCAAATAATACAGTAATCGGATGAATTATGCTATAATTGCAGCCGGAGAAGGGTCGAGATTGGCACAAGAGGGGGTGACGAAGCCCAAGCCACTTGTAGAACTTAACGGTGAGCCAATGATCGGGAGGTTGATACGCATTTTTTCCAAGTGCAATGCTGAGAGTATCAGTATAATTGTAAATAAGGAAATGACCGAGGTCAAAAATTATCTCAATACAATTAATACCTCTGTGCCATTGAACATCGTTGTGTGTTCCACCCCAAGCTCCATGCATAGTTTCTATGAATTGAGTCGCGTGATGCCAAAAGGTAAATTTTGTCTTACCACGGTTGATACCATATTTAAAGAATCGGAATTTGCAAAGTATATTAATGCTTTTGAAACTGATAACCAATATGATGGAATGATGGCTGTAACGCCATATATCGAGGATGAATCTCCATTGTATGTAGAGACTGATAATGAGATGAATATACTTTCATTTCGTGATTCTCGCTGGGATGAAGCGAAATTTATTTCGGGAGGAATATATGCGCTCGACTCTATGGCTATAGATGTGCTTGAAGATTGCATGCAACAGGGCATAGCTCGTATGCGTAACTTTCAGCGTGCGTTGGTGGGTGCTGGGTTGAGGCTAAAGGCGTACTCTATTCCTAAGATAATAGATGTGGATCATGCGAGTGACATTGCAGTGGCAGAACAGTTTATTAAAGAATAAAAACAGAATAATATAATGGCTGAGATTAAAATTGCCGGTATAATGAGAGCCGGAGCCTATTCCCCCAATCATATTGGTAATGATGCAGCGATATTCAATGCATCTGCTGAGCAATTGCGCAAGCGTGGCTGTGAGGTCAATATATATAGCGAAGAGCAATTTATTGCCGGAGGAGTGAGCGAAGATATTATCCTTAATATGTGCCGTGAGCAGAAAAGTGTAGAAATGTTGCAAAAACTCGAAGACGAAGGGCGATTGGTAATCAATTCGGGCTATGGAATAGAGAATTGCACACGCGAAAGGATGACACGTATATTGCTTGGAAGTAATATTCCCTATCCTGAAAGCCTCATTGTAAACACAAATGAAGTGGTGAAGCCGGCTTTGAAGAAAAGCGGATTTACATCATGTTGGATTAAGCGTGGCGATTTTCATGCGATGCACAAAGAAGATGTGAGTTATTGTCGCCATGTGGATGAAGCTCAAGAGGTGCTACAAGAATATTTCTATCGAGGTATTCCACGTGCAGTAATAAATAAACACCTTGTGGGTGATCTCATAAAATTCTATGGAGTATATGGCACCCCATTCTTCTATTGGTTTTATCCATTTGATTTGGGGCATAGCAAATATGGATATGAAGCGATAAATGGGAAATCACAAGGAATTGAATTTGATTTGAAAAAACTAAAAGAGATATGTTATAATGCCGCCGAGGTTCTGGATGTAAAAATTTACGGAGGAGATTGCATAGTATCTCCCGATGGTGATATAAAAATTATTGATTTCAACGATTGGCCGAGTTTTGCTCCTTGTCGCAGTGATGCAGCGCCTCATATAGCCAAATGCGTTCTTAAGATTGCAAAAGAGAGAGAATAAAGTTTAGAGTTTAATTTACTGAATTATGCGATATAATACAGTAATTCCTTTTCATTAGAATGAAAGAAAAATCAGAATTTAAAAAAAAGTATAAGGAATCATTAAAATCAATGGATACAGAAGAGCCCATTGATCTTATGTTTTATAGACCAATTGGATATGCGTGGGCAGTCCTTTTTTCAAAATTAGGTATTGTACCCAATATTGTAACAATTGCTTCTATATTTTTAGGAGTTGGAGCCGGAATTTTATTTTATTTCAATGATATTTGGCTAAACATTATTGGGATGTTTTTGCTTGTTTGGGCTAATTCGTTTGATAGTGCAGATGGACAACTTGCACGCATTACCAAGCAATATTCACGTTTAGGCCGTATCCTCGATGGATTAAGTGGAGATCTCTGGTTTCTTACCATATATGTTGCTATATGTATGCGTGAGGTGGTGACAAGCGATTTCTTTATGGCGCATAATTGGGTAATATGGGCTGTGGCTATATTTACCGGACTGTGTCATGGGAAGCAGGCTGCCGCCGCCGATTACTATCGCCAATTTCATCTCTATTTTCTTAAAGGGAAAGATGGGAGTGAACTTGATTCCGTAGCACAACTTGATATAAAGTATGCAGAGTTGTCGTGGAAGCATAATTTTATGGCAAAATTAGTATTATTCTTTTATCGTAATTACACTGCGAATCAGGAGAAATTAACGCCTCGCATGCAGGAATTGCGTAGAACTATTAAAAAACAATATGGTGAGGACATTCCACAATCATTTCGTGATGCATTTCGCGCTCAAAGTCTTCCATTGATGAAATATACCAATTGGCTTTCATTCAATATTCGTATTATAGCATTGTTTGTGGCGTTGCTTTTGAAAATGCCGTGGCTATATTTTGCGTTTGAGCTTACGGTGCTAAATACTATGCTTGTGTATATGATTCTGCGTCATGAAAAAATATGTGCGCGTCTTATTAAAGAAATAAATAATGGAGCATTTAGATATTAAAGGTATTATATTTGACTATGGTGGAACCATAGACAGCCGTGGCGATCATTGGAGTGAAGTGATATGGGACGGATATCAAGATGCAGGAGTTGCCATATCAAAAGAGCAGTTTCGCGAATGTTATGTATATGCCGAAAGAGAATTGGCTCGTGTGCAACATATATATCCACATCATAATTTTTATGACTTATTGTTGATAAAAATGCGTATAGAATTTGCCCAATTAGAAAATAATAAAATCTTGAGTGAAGGTTCTGTGACAAAATATTCGGAGAAAATTGCACGCTATTGTTATGGGCGTGCCAAAGATTCGATAGAGAGTGCACGACCTGTATTGGATAGGCTTGCACAACACTATCCCATGGTTCTCGTGAGTAACTTTTACGGAAATGTGGAGAGTGTTCTTAAAGACTTTGACCTCGATAAATATTTCAAAAAAATAATTGAAAGTGCCGTAGTAGGCGTCAGAAAGCCGAATCCTCAGATATTTCAACTCGGGGTTGATGCGCTTGGAATGAATGCGCACGATGTTTTGGTGATTGGTGATAGTTATAAAAAAGATATTGTTCCAGCCGAAAGTATTGGTTGCCGGGTATTATGGATTAAAGGAAAAGGGTGGACAGCTGAAGAGGATGCTCAAATTCATCCAAATATTATTCATAATCTGTCGGAAGTATTAGACGTAGCATTATGAATAATTAATTTTATATTCCCTTTTTGGGCACTAATTAGGAAGAATTGACCAAAATCGGCTCTTATTAAGGTTGATTAACTATTTTGTTGCAATAAAAAACACAAATAAATTTTATAAGTGAGAAAAAGGAATTACTTTTACCGCACTTTTGCTTATAACAAAGGAATAAAATCCGAACAAATAATTTATATAATAAGGTATTTATTAATAAAATGATTATGAAAAAAATTGATGTGCAAAAACCTGAAGGTAAATTAGGTGTGCTGGTCGTAGGACTCGGTGGCGCAGTATCTTCCACTTTTGTAGTGGGAACATTGGCAACTCGAAAAGGACTCACTGTGCCTATTGGTTCTATAACTCAACTTTCAACCATTCGTATGGGTGAAGGTTCTGACGCTAAATACCCTAAAATTAAGGATGTTTTGCCTATCGCGAAGTTGGATGACATCGTGTTTGGCGGTTGGGATATATTTGAAGAAAATGTATACGATGCTGCTATTCATGCTGCTGTTCTTAAACAAAAAGATCTTGACGGTGTGAAGGATGAATTGAAAGCTATCAAACCTATGAAAGCTGCTTTCGATAATAATTATGTTACACGTCTTCATGGAACATGGACAAAATCAGCTCCTACAAAATGGGATTTGATGCTTCAATTGAAAGAGGATATAGCTAACTTTAAGAAAGAAAACAATTGTGCACGTATAGTTGTGATATGGTCAGCTTCTACAGAAGTGTATGTACCAATGACTGAAACTCATATGACTCTTGCTTCTTTGCAAAAGGCTATGAAAGAAAATTCTCCAGAGATTTCTCCTTCAATGCTTTATGCTTATGCTGCAATTGACTCTGAAGTTCCATTTATCAATGGTGCTCCTGCTCTTACTGTTGACTTCCCTGGAATTTGGGAACTTGCAGAGCAAAAATGTGTTCCTATTTGTGGTAAAGACTATAAGACAGGTCAAACTCTATTGAAAACAGTACTTTCTCCTATGTTGCATACTCGTATGCTTGGGTTAAAAGGATGGTTCTCTACTAATATTTTAGGTAACCGTGATGGTGAAGTGCTTGATGATCCTGCTTCATTCAAAACAAAAGAAGTATCTAAACTTTCAGTTCTTGATACAATTCTAAAACCTAACGAATATCCAGAGCTTTACGGAAATATATATCACAAAGTTCGTATCAACTATTACCCACCGCGTGGAGATAACAAAGAAGGATGGGATAACATCGATATAGTTGGATGGATGGGATATCCTATGCAAATTAAGGTGGATTTCCTTTGCCGTGACTCAATTTTGGCTGCTCCACTTTTGCTTGACCTCGTGTTGCTTAATGACCTTGCAAAACGCTGTCATTTTAGTGGAATCCAAACATGGTTATCTTTCTACTTCAAGAGCCCTATGCACTTGCTCGATAAAGAACCTATACATGATATTTTCGCTCAAAATGTATTGTTACGCAATACTATGCGTGAAATTATGGGTGATCCTTTCCGCTCGGATTACGAATAATATTCATAAGGATTTGTCTTATTGCAAGGCAAGCACTTAGTATTAATAAAAAATCATTCCATTTGCATTATCGCAGATGGGATGATTTTTTCTATTATATATACTCTAAAGGCAATAATAATTTATTATTTTTGTGGATTATGGAAATTTCGGTGATAATTCCCGTATATAATCGGGCGCATATAGTGCAACGAACCCTTGAATCGGTTAAATCTCAGACATATCGTCCGGTTCATCTTGTATTGGTCGATAATGGATCGACTGATAGTTCTATTGACATACTGAACCTATTCGCTAAGAATAATAATAGTGATGATTTCAAAGTTACGGTATCTACTGAGAGTACGCCCGGAGCATGTGCGGCGAGGAATAAGGGGTTGAGTTTGACTGATACCGAATGGGTATTATTCTTCGATTCCGATGATGTAATGGAGTCTACCTTGCTTGCCGATTATGCTGCCAAAATACAAGAAAATAGTGAGAATTTGGATATAGTGATTTGTAGGGGGGATGTGCTTGAGTGCGATGGCTCAATTCGAGAGCAACCGTATTTCAAGTATAATCTCTTATGCAACCAGATACTTCATTCATTGCTAAATCCACAACGCTTTATAGTAAGGAAATCCTTTATAATGAATTGTGGAGCATGGGACGAGTCGCTTTATGGGTGGAATGATTGGGAGCTTGGAATCCGTATATTATGCCGTGAACCGAAAGTAGCATTTATAGATTATAAGATTTCGGTTCATTTATATGCACAGATAGAATCTATAACCGGAATAGATTATGCTTCAAAGTCACATATATTTGAGACTTCTGTCGATGCGGCAAGTGAAACGATAAGAAATAGTAATCTCCCCGATAAAAAACGATTGCTACAGCTTGTGGAGTATAAACGTCTATGCTTGGCAGCCCTTTATACTAAAGAGGGGAGTGAAAAAGGGAAAGCATTATATGATAAAATAATGCACTCCGAGCCACGAAGTATAGTAAAATGTATATTCTTCCCATTGCTATATAGATATGTAGCCAGTGGAAAACATGGAGGCGCACAAGTGATGAAGAGGCTCGTAGGCTATTTTTGAGCTACAATATGAGTGCCTTTGGTTAGATTGTCGAGATTGGATGCTTTGGTTATAATCACCTCTCTAACGCCATTATTAAGCATGTCAAAAGAGTTGTCTAATTTTGGTATCATACCACCAATCACTATTCCATCATTTTTTAGTTGATTGTATAATTCTTTGTCGATAGATGGTATAACGCTATTATCATCATTCTCATCTCGAAGAACACCCTCTTTTTCAAAGCAAAATATGAGGGTAACGTTGAAATATGGGGCAAGTGCTTTTGCTGTGGCTCCCGCCATCGTATCGGCGTTTGTATTTAGCATATTACCCATTCCATCGTGTGTAAGGGGTGCAATTACAGGAACTATTGATTCATGTATCAATTTCGATAAAGAATCGCCATGTGCTTCCTTCACATCTCCTACCCAGCCAAAATCTACATTTTTCACAGCTCGGAGTTCGCTACGTATTATATTCATATCAGCACCTGTCATTCCAAGAGCATTTACTCCCACGGCTTGCAAGCCTGCAACTATGCGCTTGTTTACAAGTCCACCATACACCATTGTCACGACTTCGAGCATTGCATCATCGGTGACACGTCTTCCTTCGATCATGGTAGTGGAGATATTGAGCCTTTCAGCCAATTTTGTAGCTGAACGCCCCCCCCCATGTACAAGAAGTTTATGCCCCTCGATTAGAGAGAAGTCATTCAGTAGGGCGTTAAGCGAGTCTTGTTCCTCTACGATTTTCCCACCTACTTTGATAATGGTAAGGTTTTCTTTCATCTGCATATATTGTTATTCGGCAAATTCCATGAGGTAAGCCTTTATAAAGTCATCAATGTCGCCGTCCATCACGCCATTCACATTGCTTGTCTGGAAATTTGTGCGATGATCTTTAACGCGCCTATCGTCAAAAACATAGCTTCGTATCTGAGAACCCCATTCTATTTTCTTTTTTCCTGCTTCGATTTCTTGGCGTGCAGCCATGCGTCGTTGCAATTCCAAATCATATAATTGAGATTTCAATAGACGCATTGCATTCTCGCGGTTGTCTAATTGAGATCGTGTCTCTGTATTTTCAATCAATATTTCGCGCACCTCGCCGGTGTCGGGGTCTTTATAATTGTATCGTATGCGCACTCCGGTTTCTACCTTGTTTACATTCTGTCCTCCGGCGCCTCCGCTTCGGAAAGTATCCCAAGAAACATCGGCAGGATTCACTACTACTTCAATCGTATCATCTACCAGTGGTGAAACAAATACCGATGCAAACGAGGTCATGCGTTTACCTTGAGCATTATAGGGCGATACCCGAACTAATCGATGCACGCCGTTTTCACTTTTGAGATAGCCATATGCAAAATCTCCATCAACTTGAATAGTGACGGACTTTATGCCGGCATCGTCACCTTCAACCAAATGTACAATTGTGGTTTTGTATCCATGATTTTCGCACCATCTCAAGTATAGTCTCATGAGCATTTGTGCCCAATCTTGACTCTCAGTGCCTCCTGCTCCCGAATTTATTTTAAGTACCACCCCCAGTTTGTCTTCCTCTCGACGAAGCATATTGCGTAATTCAAGTTTCTCGAGTAGGGCGGTGGCTTTTGCGTAAATATGATCTACCTCTTCTTCTGATATAAGACCCTCTTTCACAAAGTCAAATCCTAAAGATAATTCATCGACGATACTCTCAACTTCGGAATATCCTTCGAGCCAAAAACGTATTTCTTTAATTTTACGCATCTGAGCTTCCGCCTCCTTTTGATTATTCCAAAAGTCAGGAACATGGGTGCGTAACTCTTCCTCTTCTAATTCGATTTTTTTACTATCGATGTCAAAGATACCTCCTCAACGCCAACTTGCGCTCTAAAGTCTCTTTTAATTGTTCTTGGGTGATCATATTATATATTGCTGTTATCTAATGAATTATGCATACATCGCTTCTATTTCGCTATGATATATTTTATTGATCATAGGGCGACGTATTTTTAATGTATTTGTGAGTTCACCGGTCTCCATGCTGAATGCTTGAGGAAGAATAGTGAATTTTTTAATTTGTTCGAAGCCTGAGAAATTCTTTTGAAGCTCATTAATTCGTGTTTCGATCAGCTTGTACACTTCTGAATTTTTTACAAGGTCATCAATACTCTTATATTCGATCTTCTTTTTTGATGCATATTCTTTCAATGCTTCATAGGCAGGGATAATAATAGCTGTTACATATTTTCGTTGGTCGCCTATCACAGCTACTTGTTCGATATATTTATCTTCACCCAAGCGGCTTTCAAGTGCTTGAGGTGCAATGTATTTACCGTTGGATGTCTTAAATAAGTCTTTTAATCGCTCGGTCATTATCAAATTACCCTCTTTATCTATTTTACCGGCATCACCCGTGCGAAACCATCCATCTTCGGTAAATACTTTGGCTGTTTCTTCCGGCTTGTTGTAATAGCCTTTCATTACAGTTGCGCTTTTTACGAGGATTTCATTTTGATCGCCGAGTTTCACCTCAATGTCAGGCATCGTTGTCCCAATGGTTCCGATTTTGTAGTTATATTGAGGATAACATGACACTGTAGCTGTGGTTTCCGACAGTCCGTATCCGATTACGATATTTATACCGCAAGTATGAAGAAACTCTGTGATGTTATCGGATAGGGGAGCTCCGGCAGTTGGGAAAATGTTTCCATTTTCGATACCAATTGCACGACGCAATGCACTAAATACCTTTTTATCAAAGAATTTATATTGCATTTCAATCCATTTGGGAACCTGTCGGTTCTCGCGAGCATATTTAATATTACGGAGTTTCCCAATATACAATGCGTGCTTTACTATCTTGCGTTGCACACCACTCATTGTAGAGATTTTTTCTTGTACTGCCGAATACACTTTTTCCCAGAAACGCGGTACACTACACATAATGGTAGGATTTATCTCCTGAATTGTTTGCTGTATATCTTGTGGATTGAGGTTTATAGCTATTTTTATTCCGGTAGATAGACAGAAGTATGCCCATGCACGTTCAAAAATATGCGATAATGGAAGGAAACACATTGACACGTCCTTATCTGAGACCGTTAATAATCGAATTGTGTGAATGCGCATGGCTTCATCGAAATTAGAATGCGCAAGCATCACCCCTTTAGGCTCTCCTGTAGTACCCGATGTGTAAATCAGACAAGCAAGGTCATCGGCTACGCCACTTTTGCTACGTTGGTTCACGATTGTTTTATGTGCTTCGGTAGCATTTGCGCCCATTTCGTATAGCTTTGTCATAGAGAGGGTGGTATTATCACCATCTTGTAAATTTATCTTATCGCTATAGGTTATGATATGCTGCAACACATGTGTAGATTGGATGACTTCGCGAGCAATGTCGTATTGACGCTGATCTCCTACAAATATTATTTTGATTGAGGCATCTTTTACGATATATTCGACCTGACTTGCCGAGCTTGTGGCATAAATAGGCACAGGGACAGCACGATTGTAGAAAGCAGCGAAATCTGTTGTTAAGATTTCGGGACAATTTTGGGAGAAAATTGCGATATTGTCCTTTTCTTTGATGCCTATTATTTCAAAAGCGTAGGCAGTTGTTTCAACTTTATCTTTAAACTCATTCCAGGATGTACTTATCCATTCGTTTTTGTCATAATCTTTATGACGAAATGCCTCCATTTTACCATACTTGGTGCTTTGAGAAGCAATTAATTCAACCAGCTTATTTGCCATAGAATATATTTATATTTCGCTACAAATGTACTATCTTTTAATCATTCGAGAACAATTTGAGTAACAATATGTAACGCTGCATTAACAATCATTGTTTTTTAGACCCTCCATTATGTAAACATTTAACTCCATTTTTTAATGAAATTAAATAACTTAGCGCGAAAGATGATAGTTTCTGCCACTGCTGAATGCCTCATGTATCATCCCAGCCACCCCTATCACAACAATAACCCCTGGCTCACAGATCCCGACAATAGATAAAGAATGAATACAGATAATGAAAATATGATACAACAACCACAACACATTGTTAATAAATTTAACATCCCAATCCCTTCGAGAAATAAATTTGGTTGATGGCATTGTTTTTAGGTAGAATATCACTACCTTGCAGGGCAAACACCCCAATAGCATGAAAAATCATCCCCACATAATCCCTAACTTCGGAGCTCGCATGCTCGACTCCGCAACCCCAACTTGGACCACCCCCGACCCATTGGCAGAGAAATACCCCTCCATCTCCCCCTACGCCCATTGCGCCAACAACCCGGTGAGGTTTATTGACCCAGATGGTAGAGAAGTTATCGCATTAAATAATTTGGCACAACAGTCCATTTTAAATACTTTGCCCAAAGAAATAAGAAGTTCTATTATTTTTAATCAAAATGGGAACATTGATAAAACTTCATTTAATAGTATAAAATCAGAAAGTGGAAATTTCGCATCTTTATCTCAACTTGTAAATGACACTAAAGTATTTGAAGTTAATGTAACTGATAAAATAGTCTATAAGGATGAAAATGGAAACTTGATAGAACAAAGTATGGGTGATATAAGAAAATCTGATGATAAAAATGGTAGTTTTGGGCAAAATACCGGAGAAGAGGGATGGCAAGGAATTGCACAAACTCCTGGAAATACAAATAATAAATATAATTCCCCAGATAACAATGTGAAAATAGTATTAAATATTGGGCTAGGTAAAGAAGGTCAAGCACAAAACTTTGCCCATGAAGCTTACGGACACAGTTATTTGTATTCAAAAGGAGAGGAACATAGACATCAAGTTAAGAGTACTGCTGTGGGACCTATGGAAACAAACAAACCATTATCAAAGGCAATAACAAAAGCAATAAAAGAAACTATAGTAAATATGGGAGGCGAATAAATATGAAAAAATTATTAATTTTTTTTGTTACTCTATTATGTAGTTATATCGCTGTTGCTCAAACAAAGGTATGTGATAGTGATAGTATTGTTTCTTATTTGGATGTTGATGAGATTCCCAAGTTTCAATCACAAAAATATAATACTATATTAGAGTATGTATATTCTAATTTACAATATCCAAATGAAATTGACGTACAAGGAAAAGTTATAGTTTCTTTTGTTGTTGCTAAAAATGGCAAAATCGGAAATGCTAAAATTGAAAAGCAACTTTGTAATGAGTGCGATAAGGAAGTTATAAGAATATTACTATCTATGTCAAAATGGAGTGCTGGCAAAAAAAATGGTAAAAAAGTAAATACGCAGTTATTACTAATTGTGAATTTTAAATTGGAATCTGAGGATGATTATTGATAATACTATATCATATCTTGTATATAGCTCAATCACCAAAGGAGACTATCCCAATTCTATGGGCTACGATGCCGGTGGGCGACTCACCCGCGACTCCTCACGCGGAATCACATTGATTGAATACAATTCATTGAACCTGCCAAAACATATCAAGATAGGGGCAGATGACGATGTCTATACCTCCTATCGCGCCGATGGCATCAAAGAAACAGAAACAAATATGCATTGGTATATAGCCACGATAGTTCGTGTCGATGCTAAAGGCGATACCATCCGTAGCGATGTAAGGCGCAGAACGTATACATCAAAAAATTATAAAGGTAACAAAGTAAAGGAAAGCGGAAAGCCCGACCGGGTATATCATAAATTCGGTTATTTTGATATTCATGACAATGCAGATAGTATAAGCTACCACTATTATATCACAGATTATCTCGGAAGTGTCCGAGCAGTAATAGACTCCAATGGAAATATGGAGCAGTCGGTAGATTATCATTCTTCGGGGATTCCCTCGAGCGACTATGGACGCTTTACAGCCGATAGTCGGCTCCACACGGGGAAGGAATTTAATGATTATATGGGCATTGCCTACTACGACAACAAGGCGCGCACGCTCGATGCCATCCTGAATCGCTTCACCACCCCCGACCCATTGGCAGAGAAATACCCCTCCATCTCCCCCTACGCCCATTGCGCCAACAACCCGGTACGCTACACAGACCCAACAGGGAAATATTTGGTTGATGATAAAAATCGCAAAGTTACATATTCAGCAAAAAGAGGTTGGTCTAAAAATGCTACTGCTGATATTAAAAGAGTCGGAAATGCAATGAATTTGACAAAAGTTGGAAATAGAATCCTAACTAAAATGCAAAATACCAACTATCCCATATCAATTAAAATAGATAAGGGGACAAATAAATTAAAACTTGGACAAACAACAACGACAAAGAAAAATTATAAACTTAATGGGAAAACTACTGAATCTTTTGTTGCTGCCGAGATAACCATTTACGAAGGAGGTATTAGTTCTTATCAGAGCGATTTGAAAAAAGAAAAAATAGTATTGAATAAAAACTCAACAATTACTTTGTTGAATAAAGAATTGGATCCAACAGTGGATGAAATGCTAAATATCGTTGGAGTTCATGAAGGTACTCATGCAACAGAGGAAGATTCTAACTCAACTTTTTCTAGAAGTGTAAATCCTGAAAAGCAGCCACTTGTCAATGAACAAGCTACTATTGAGGAACTAATTAAAAAACACAAATAATAATGAAACAAATAATCAGTTTTATATGTATTATATCTGCTTTTAGCAGTTTATATTCAAAGAATAAAGTAGACTCAATATATACCGATATATATGAATCATTAATCAGGATTAATGCTACAATTCCGAGTGATTTAAGAAGTGGAATATCAAAGGATTATTATGAACACTTTGGTGTAGAGAAGTTGCCAAACAGTCAATTTATAAATGGGAATGAATTTAAAGAATACTTTGGTATTTATAGAATTTATTTTAGGGCAATATCAGACGGTTCTAATGTAATATTGGTAAAGTGTGGCGATAGGTACAATGTATATGATGAAAAAGATATTGTTGCAATCCTAAGAGATTTTTATAATATAGCAAAAGATAGACCAGATTTAGTTACACCAGATGAAATGTTGTCATATCTAGAGGAAATAATATATCCTAAAGATCATTGGGCTATATACGGTCAAAGAGTAGAAAAA